>JBGUJM010000147.1:0-7358 GCA_045113935.1 Anaerovoracaceae bacterium | reverse complement strand
CCGGCGCTATAGTGATAACTATCAGGAGTATGAGAAGCAGCCCGAGAGGCCATGACATTTTCGTGTCTATCATCTTGCCGCTCTCTCTCGCGACGATCTTCCGTTCGTCCCACAGATATTTGCTTTCTCTCTCCAGGCTTTCTATAACATCGCTCCCTCGCCGCTCATTTTCGGTCAGGATCGCTGCTATCCTTATCAGTTCCTTGACATTGTGCCGTGACGCATATTCACTTATCAGCGTTGCCGTACTCACCCTGTGGTCAGAGTTTTCTGTGCATATATCAGACAACTCACGTTCGAATACCGACATGTTTTCTTCGCCGTATTCAAGATAGCTCGAACAAATTCTTTCGAAAGCGTCGCTCAGTATCATGCCTGCATTCATCATCAGAAAGAGCTGATTACAGAATCTGGGCAGACCTCGCATTATTTCCCTTCTGACTTCTGTTTCTCCAACGGCTGCGGCATCCAGCCCGGACTTTATGATCACCACCGCGAGAACTATGTACATGAGAGGTATCAGAATGAGTCCTGTATGATCTTCCTGTTTTCTCGGCTTCCAGGTTATTCTCGTACCGTCAGCAAGCTGATCCGGCAGCTCAATGCTTTCACGGTCTGTAAATTCGATTTCGGACAGCATCCTGTCGAGTTCGCCGTCTATTTCTGCCTCTCTGCTGCTCTGTTTCTTTCCCGGAATAACATCTCCGGTACCTTCGCTTTCAGCAGCTCTCAGTGTTATTGTCACATCCTTCTCCGTGACCTTGCTCCCGTCATCGATCCTGACTGTGACATCGTATCTCTCTGACGAAGAGACTGAGTGTCTTTCTATTCCTACCGCATTTCCGTCAGCGTCTGTCACGAGCCTCCCTTGCTCTTCCGGGCCCTTGACCGTCAGTACCAGCACCATCAGTGCTGCTGCAAGCGTTACAGCATACAGCCGTCTGGCAACCGATGGTTCCTTCAGTATCTCTTTTATTGATCTGATCGAAACATCCATCTATATCTCTATCCTCACGATCTTCTGTATCATGGAATATATCCCCGCCGCGCCACCGACGACTGCCGTCATTATGATCCGTCCGGCCATTGTCCCGTACAGTGGCGATATATAGTCCGGAGCGAAGATATTCAGAAACAGTATGACAGCTACCGGCATAAGGAATATTACAAGTCCTTCTCCTTTCTTGCGTCTGACCAGTTCCTGTACTTCTCTGTCTATTGTCATCTTGTCAATGATGACTCCTGCCGCCTTGCTGAGTGCTATTATCAGGCTTGCCCCGGTAGACTTGCAGATCGAATATATAGTGACAAAGTCATATACATCCTCTGATCCGCTTGCTGCAGCAAGGTCCATCAGAACGGCAACATCATTTTCTCCTCCTGTTTCCATCCGTTCATACGCTTTGCCGAGTTCTCCGGCGAGTATCGAACCTCTGCCGTGTATGCTCTCCAGCGTCGGAATGGATTCTGATATCGCATCTTTCATTGATCGTCCGGCTCCTATCGATGTCGATGCCATGAACAGAAAATCTTTGAATTCGTCCATGTATCTCTGCCTCCTCCGGTCGGCCAGCATCGTCTGTACTGTTTTTCTGAGATACGGTGCCAGAGGTATGATCACTGCTGAAAAAATAATGTTCCTGTACATCAGGTATGAGATCAGCAATCCGCCGGCTGCCATAAATATCCAGAAGATCACGTTTTCAGTTCTGCTGAAAGTGTATGTCCTCAGATCTGTCATACATCATTCCTCCAAAGCCTGCTCTGATCAGCCTCTCCCTGTCTGCAAGTCCGCATCCTGTCGGCAGCAGTCTGCCATGTTCGTCCGTTTTATACATGTAGCTGACAATATAATCATTACCGTCAAATCCTATCATCTCTGCTACTTCGCACACTCTGCGCCTTCCGTCGGCATCTCTTCTGAGATGCACGAAGATATCGACTGCATTTGCTATCTGATTCCTGACCGAAGCCACACTTGCCTGCGAATCGGTCATATACATAGTCTCAAGCCGGTTAAGCATGCCCCTGATGGAGTTCCCGTGCCCGGTCGACATGCTGCCGTCATGACCGGTATTCATGGCCTGGATCATGTCCACGACTTCCCCGCCTCTGACTTCTCCGACAATGATTCTGTCAGGCCTCATTCTGAGGCTCGTCCGTATGAGCTTCTCCATTGTGACTTCGCCTTTTCCGATCGAATTTGCTGCTCTGCACTCAAGATGGACTTTGTTCTCAAGATGTTTGATCGACAGTTCCGCGGAGTCTTCTATAATGATCACTCGCTCGCCCGGATCTATGGATGCAGTCAGCGCGTTGAGAAACGTCGTTTTACCCGATGATGTACCTCCGCTGATGAATATGTTGTAACCGCTTCTGACAAGGGCTCTGAGGTCATCTGCGCACTCCTGTGTGATACTGCCGAGAGATATAAGGTCTTCCATCTCAATGTCCTTGTCTCTGAACTTACGTATCGTGAGAATAGGCCCGTTCAGCGCAACAGTCTTAAGCACACCATTGACTCTGTAACCGGATGGAAGCCTTGCATCGACTATAGGACTTGCTTCATTGATCTCTCTGTGGACATCAGAAGCGAACATCCTGATGATCTCTTCCAGTTCGCTCTCTGTTGTGAAAGCATCGTCTATCTGTATCAGCTGCCTGTTCTTCTCAACGAATATCATGTCCGGACCGTTGACCATGATCTCGTTGATTCCCGGATCGTCAAGAAGTTTCTTCAGAAGGCCGTACCGGCTGCTCACCCGTTCATATACGGCTCCAATGATCAGCTTCATCTCATGTATCTCGGCATGCCTGGCTATCTCTGAGGCGAAAAAAGCGTCTTCCGTGTGCCTCCTTATCTCACAGGAGCCGGGCACTTCTTCACATTCTGTTATCCACCTTCTTATATCTCTTACAAGAACATCTATCTCATCTCTGTATTCCAGAATCGTTTTTCTTCTCTGAAGCATCTCCGTAAATATCCCTTACATATCCGTCAAGCGCCACCGCTTCATCTTTGGAGTCCGGGCAGCTTATGATCACAGCGCGTTCAGCGTCATCCTTTCCTATATAGTCTTTCAGATCTCCTGTACGCCTGCTGCTGCCTGTGAAAAGAATGTTGTCTGAGCTGTGTATAAGGCCGATGTTTTCTTTTCTGTAGCAGGAACCTATATCCAGTATCACCGTGTCATAATGCTTTCCGAGACTGTTGATAAGCCGGTTAAGATATACACTGTCCAGTTCAGCAAGCGGGTTGATACCGCGCGGCAGACGCAGTGTGGTGATTCCATAGCTGTCGGTCACGGTAAAAATATCCGCATGGTATTCCCTGTTTTCATCTATCATGTACATCAGGCGCCTGAATGATCCCGGGGAATCATCTCCTGTGTCTGTTCTGTAGTCATTGATATAGCCGAGCGGAAGTATGAGTAAAGATCCTCCGTGAACATATATGATCTGTCCCGCAAGCGAACGGCATCTGTCACTGCACAACTGATCTGACCCGCTGATCACAGCGATCATCCTTGTCACAGGACTCACAGCACCTCTGTCACCTGACCATGCGGCATATACTGATAGGAGTTCCGACAGGATATCTGTAAAGCTGCTGTATTTGAATCTGACATGATATCCGCCGGAATTATCACCGCTGACAGGTACAGGAGAGAGAAAAACAGTCCTGTCTCTGAGTCTGGCGAGGGATTTTGGCTCTATCTCTCCGGGCATGACATCTGTCAGGATCACTGAATCTTTCCTGGATGTGCCTGAACCGGAGATGTCTATGAAAATATCCCTTCCGGTATCAGAGATCATCCGGACAAGAGCATCTCTGTATTCTTCATCTCTCATCATGATCGTGACTCTCACACGCTGCTTCCTCCTGTACGCGAAATATACTCCTTTTCCTTCTGCAGTTCAGCACAGTTTTAGGCATAGAAAAAACGCCGGAATCCGTTGGAATTCCGGCGTTTTTAATGCCTTTTGGCTATTGGCCTGTTATTTGTGCCTGCAATGGGTGTCCCTGTGTCCTGTTACGGCAATCTGGTCTTTGCCGGCATATTTTTATAAACAGGGATGACGAACGCGAACGACTCGCCTGTGATACCCATCTTGGCGTAAGATTTCTTAGTGATATATGCCTCGCTGTAAGGAGCCATCGTGTTGGTCATGTACTGGTGGGTACCCACCTTAGCAAGACCATTGGCTACATTGAATCTCTGGAAATAGATAGAGTTCTGCTTTTTATTGATGTAACCGCTTGCGATATACTGTGCGGCTCCGTTCACTGACTTGGCTGGAGTAGTCCATCCCATCTTCTTAGCGTAAGCCAGCCCGTTTGCTACCGGGTTGCTGCCGCTTGCTCCGATATTGAACGGATTATAAACTACTGTTCCGCCTGATTTCGATCCGTTTACAGAGGCGCTGTTGCCACCCGTTTCCTGAACAACCCTGGCAGCAAGGAATACAGGGCTTATATTATATTTCTTTCCCGCGTTCATGAATATCGAAGAGCTGAATCCGTGTGAAGCCAGCTTGGTCGGGCTTATGATCTTGCGCACGACACTTTCTGTCTGGTACTCAGGTCTGTATGAGAGATCCTCGAACATATAGATCCTGTCCTCATTGAGGAAATTCCTCGGATCCATGAAATACGCTACGACATTGGCATTCGCATTATACCAGCCTCTCTCGACCTGATAATACGCATTTGCCGATCCTCCGCTGACACGCTCAAGGGATTCTTCACCGTCTCCGCATATTGATGCAGTATCTTCTTCAGCCGCCGCGAGAATTGTCTCGTCAGATGTGATCATAGCGTTCTGAGCGATTGCCTCATCATCAGTCTGACCGCTTCCTGCAGGACCGAGTACAGCTTCTGCCGCTGTCATCTGCACATTCTCATCTTCAGCAGGTGTCTCTGCAGGTTCAGCTGACTCTGTTGTTGCAGCAGCTTCTGTTGTTTCAGCTGACTCTGTTGCTGCAGCAGTTTCTTCTGTGTTCTCTTCAGAAGATACAGCTTCACCCGATCCTGTATCAAGAATGACCTCTATGTCCTCTGCTCTGACATATCCGGTCACAGATACAGGGACCTTTTCGTCCTGCTCTGAAGTTTCTCCATCTTCGGATGATGCTTCTCCATCTTCCTTATCGGAACCGATGATTTCCTGCTCAGCCTTCTCATTGGCGGCCTCGAGTTCTGAGTCAACACTTTCTGAAGAAGAGTCATATACAAATGATCCATCAACTACATCCTTTTCAGTGATGATCTCGATCTGATACCACTGCTGTGTCTTCGTCTCACCCTGAGCAGACTCAGATTCACTTTCCGCCTTCTCTGACGGCTCAGTGCTGACAACAGCTCCCTTGATGCTTACCGTGCTTTCACGCGTCAGCTCAGTAAGGACAGGCGCGTCTGTCTTTGCCTCACTGACTACAACCGCCTTCTCCGCCTTGACTGTTCCTGCTACAGAAAGTTCTGCCGGATCCTGCGCGGATGAATCTGCTGCCGGTGTGAGAGCAGACCTGACCTCTTCGAATGTAGCCGCAGTCTTAACCGTAGCTTTTTCTTCAGCTGCAGGCGTCTCGGCCGCTGGCGCGGTTTCAGGTTCTGCTGCTGCCATCTTGTAGGAACTGTAAGAATCTCTGGAAGTCGATCTGTATGATGTCGGATAGCTCGCGCTCACAAGAGATACTCCGAACTTGGTCTCCTTTTTCATGGCATCTGTCCAGGTTATACCTGTCTGATATGCCGTGAACACCCAGTTAGGATGTGCCGCATGGAGTTTCCTGAGCGCCGGCTTGTAGGATTCCGGGAATCCCTGCTGAGTCAGATACTTCTCGAATTCTGCCGATGTCATCTTGCTGAAAGCATTTCCGGTCTTTGGCGCTGCCGCAGGCTTCGTTGCTGCTGCAGGCTTTGGAGCTGACGTTTTAGGAGCTGCAGGTTTTGGAGCCGCTGCAGGCTTAGATGAAGCCGCGGCTGCCTTGACTGTTCCGAGTTTGATATTTTTGGAGCAGATATAGCCAGACTTGCCGTTGGCAGATATCTTGTACCATGTTTTGCTTCTGCCTCTTGTCGAGTTCACAGGATTGGCCTCCATGTATACCGTAACTGCCGTCCCCTTCTTAAGGGTTCCGCGTTTTTTCATGCGGGTTCCCGGACCTTTCCTGTAATAGGCCGTACTGGTGACTTTCGCGTTCACAGAAGGATATCTGACGTTGTCAACGTTGTCCGACCGTACATATCCCTTTTTGCCGTTCACCTGTACATAGTACCAGACGTTCTTTTTGGCTGTACTTGTCTTGCTCTTGTACACCTCTTTGTAAATGGTCATCTCTGTATTGTCCGGGATCACTGCGAGTCTCTTTGAATTTACCGAAGATGACTTGCGCAGGCAAACTCCGCTTCTTGAGTTGACCTGTGCTTTACCCACAGTCCCAGATGCAGCGAAAGTCTGGACAGACAGGATCAGCATAAACACAGTAAGCACTGCAACAATTACTGAAATATGTAATGATATTTTCCTGCTATTGCCTATCATGTCTCTGTCTTACCTTTCTGTCATAGTTTCAGCTCTGGAGGAAACGATTCTCGTGAATGAACAGTTCCTCAAGCGGCAGTCCCAGAAGGTCCGCCAGATCCAGTGCAAGTTCCAGCGATGGCGTGCATCTGCCGTTCTCGATCGAACTTATGGTCTGTCTGCTGACTCCGAGCATATCTACCAGATAGCCCTGACCAATCTTCTTTTCTTTTCTGATCTGTGCTAATTTGTTTTCCATAACCTACCCCGCTTTGTGCAAATCAATACAAAATTACGGATTACCTGAACAGATCACTGTTCCGGCTAACGTGATATCGCCATTTTAGGTTCCGGATATGGGAATGTAAATAAAGCTTTACAGGTATTAAGCGTAACCTTAACAGGTTTAAATGTGAAGGGCTCTTTACATTAACAAACAGAAAGAAACGAAAAAAAATCCTGACTTCTGTCAGGATCGCTGTGGTGCCCAGACCCGGAATTGAACCAGGGACACGGAGATTTTCAGTCTCCTGCTCTACCAACTGAGCTATCTGGGCACATGCCGCAGTTATACTGCGTTGTATATTGTAAAGAGGATTATGAAGAATTCCGACCTAAGATGTTTTCGCTGTGTTATTACAGACAGGTTATTCTCAGGTCAATGGTGGGCCATCTTGGGGTCGAACCAAGGACCGACCGGTTATGAGCCGGTTGCTCTAACCTCTGAGCTAATGGCCCACAAGTTTTGAGTAAAATGGTCGGGGTGGCAGGATTTGAACCCGCGGCCCACTGGTCCCAAACCAGTTGCGCTACCAAACTGCGCTACACCCCGAT
>JBGUJM010000146.1:0-1669 GCA_045113935.1 Anaerovoracaceae bacterium | reverse complement strand
TTGCAAGGATGAAATCAATGAAAACATATAGAAACATCTCTACAATACAGGCTGAAGCGCTTATCTTACTTCAATCCCTTATTTATGGGTTCGGGGACCCGATATCTAAGATTGCTTTTGAAGTGACACCCGTATATGCAATGATGACGGCAAGGTATCTGATTGCCTTTGCATTCTCTTTAGCAATTTATCACAGGAGAATCATCAGAACTGTAAGGACTGTGCCTGTTAAATCATGGCTGATTCCGGGTGTGTGTATCAGTATGTATTATGTGCTCAACAATGTGGCGCTGGCTTTGACAGACGCCACCTCCGTAGCCTTCCTCAGATCACTCTCAATCGTGATCACACCGGCATTTGCATACCTGATATACCACACCGGCTACAGGTGGCAGCATATTACACTGCAGATGCTGGTTCTTCCGGGAATGTATCTGCTCTGTGCGAAGGGCGGGCTTTCGGGATTTGGTGCAGGTGAAGTGATATCTGTCATTGCGGCGTTCATGTCGGCAGGTGCACTTGTTTTCAGCAAAAGATATCTGGATGAGGTTGACCCGGCCAGCATGACATGTCTAATGGCAGGATGTTCTGCTGTGATTGCTTTGGCCGGAAGCATGATGTTTGAGAGCGGGATTCATCTTGAAACGACAACCCCCCGGGCTTGGGGTATTATCCTGTATCTCGCACTTATGTGTACATTTCTGGGGTATCTGCTGCAGAATCTGGCCCTGATGAAGATCTCCGACAGATCGGTCGCATTGATCCAGAGCCTCTGCCCGGTGATGACCGCAGCGTTTTCATTCCTCCTGCTCGGAGAAGCGCTATCGCCAGCTGGCATTGCTGGAGCAGGAATTATCGTAGTATGTGTGGCACTTGCAAGCATCATCAAGTCTTAAAGCAAATATTATAAATGCAACTGATAATTCCATTTGTCGAGATCATATAACTGAATATTAACTTTTACATAGCCAGGGCCCAGTGTCCTGGTTATTTTATGCTCTTCCCCGCAGGTGCACATGCGGGGAAGGGCTCATAGATCGATACTGCAGCCCGACACTTATTCACTATCGCTTTCAGGAGGTAAAGCATGCAGGCGATTCTTGACCAGATCGCTGACTGGCTTAAGGGAATGCTGGTGGACGGCATCATGAACAACCTTGAGGGGATGTTCGACGCCGTGAACCAGCAGGTCTCCGACGTGGCCTCCCAGGTCGGGAACACCCCCCAGAACTTCTCGCCCGGGGTCTTCTCCATGATCCGGAACATCTCGGAGAGCGTCATCATCCCCATAGCAGGCCTTTTCCTAACGTTTATTGCCTGCTATGAGCTCATCCAGCTGATCATCGAACACAACAACCTTGCAAACTTTGAGACCTGGATCATCTTCAAGTGGATCTTCAAGACCACGATCGCGGTGATGCTGGTCACCCACACCTTCGACATCACCATGGCCGTCTTCGACGTGGCACAGCACGTGGTCGACGCGAGCTCCGGCCTCATCTCCGGCAGCACCGAGGTGGATGCCGCCCCCCTGGCGGATCTCCGCACCACTCTCGAGACCCTGGAGGTCGGGGAACTGCTGGGGATCTTCATGCAGTCCTTCATCGTCCAGATCTGCTCCATGATCCTCTCCGTCGTGATCTTCGTCATCGTCTACGGGCGGATGATG
>JBGUJM010000145.1:0-1642 GCA_045113935.1 Anaerovoracaceae bacterium | reverse complement strand
GGATCCTGCTGATCAGTTTCTGTTGTTCCGCCTTCAGCCTGACTGCATAGACGGAGTCTTTTCTGATGGCCTTGCACGCTCTTCTCTCCGATATCGCGCGGAAAAACTTCATCAGAGAATAGATGAGCAGCGATATACCGGCGGACAGTATGGCATATCTGTAAGTGTCCGCCCACTTGGGGACATTGCCGGCATTCCAGAAAAGGATGATACCGGCTGCGGAGGCAAGTGTAAGCACCAGCGATGCGACCATGTCGGCAACGCTGTTCCTTTCCGCCCTGAAAAGGTCTTTCTCATAGTTCCTTTTCCCGGCATTCCGATTGTTTTTGTTCTTAGCCAAGCCGTCCTCCGGATATGCTCCGTGTAGTTCTGTTCTGCCGATCTATACGATCTCCGGCTCTTCTCTTCCGGTCAGTTTCCCTTCTGTTCTCAGTCCTTTGAAGCCTTGCTGCCTGAGGATCTCATACACCGCGACAGCGACGGAATTCGACAGGTTCAGGCTCCTTGCGGAGTCATCGTCCAGCATCGGAATCCTGACGCACCTGTCATAATTCTCCGACAGTATCCTCTCATTGATCCCTCTGTCTTCCCGTCCGAACACTATGTAGCAGCCGTCGGGATACTCCACATCACTGTAGATCTTTTCTCCCTTCGTGGAAAAGAAGAACATCTCTCCCCTGTTCTTTTCAAAGAACTCCGACGTGCTGTCGTAATAAGTTATGTCCAGCAGGTGCCAGTAATCCAGCCCTGCTCTCTTCAGTTTTTTATCATCCGGGGTGAAACCCATTGGTCTCACCAAATGCAGACGTGCCCCTGTCGCGGCGCATGTCCTTGCGATATTTCCGGTATTCTGAGGGATCTGCGGCTCCAGAAGCACGATGTTTATCATGTTTTATATACTGTTGTCTGCCGGCGTAGTGATGATCCCGGCATTTTTAAGCGTCGGCCTTATTGCGGCGTTCAGAATGACTGCGAAGACCACAGCGATTATGCCGTTGGCCAGAGAGGTTACTCCCTTGGTCAGCATGGTCGCATACACAGTCTGTGCCTCATATCCGAGGATCAGCCTGTTCTGTATGTAGGTCTTCAGCACATACAGGATCACATATGTCAGGGAACCGCATGCCGCCGAAAGCGCATATCTCGGATTTGCCTCATTGACATTCTTCTCTGCAAGCTTGCCTGCCACCCATCCCATCAGAAATTTCATTATGAAGGTGACCCAGCAGGTCGGCAGATATCTGGGATCCAGCATGTCATAGATCATGGATCCGAACCCCGCTGCCAGTCCTCCTCTGATGCCTCCGAAAAGAAGAGACGCGAGGAGACACATTACGTTTCCGAGGTGGATCATCGTGTTTGAGAGCGGTGTGGGTATATCAATATGAAGATATGTGAAGATGAATACCAGTGCCGTCATGAGTCCGACCATCACGACATCTCTTGCCGGTGATGGATTGCTGTTCTTGTTCTCCATGCTGTCTCCTTTCTGCACGTCTGTGGAGGTTGCCGATATTGATTCTCAGAATACTATTTTGTCAGGGCTGTAGTACTCGACAGCTTTGGGATCGAGCTCGATGCTGAATCCTTCCGCCTTCTCTGTAATGTAATCCTGGAACTCCTGTCCGGCTACATATGCTAT
>JBGUJM010000144.1:0-17398 GCA_045113935.1 Anaerovoracaceae bacterium | reverse complement strand
TACGATACATTCCATTCAGACGGGGCAGGACTCTCGACTACGCTCAGAGGCATGGCTGAAGCCATGGGATCCACGATCAAGTATTTTGATCATAACATTGCGCAGCTTGAGAAGCCGGCGCTGGCCAGTCTTGATGAAGTGGACAAGGCAAAACTTGTCGATGTTGACAAGGACGGAAGGCTTCCGATCATTCTTGAAGGTCTCAGACTGGTCAAAAAGAGTCTCGGCGATAAGGTTCCTGTCAGCGGAACTGTTACAGGTCCTCTGACGATTGCTGCCATGGTCGTAGGTACTGAAAATCTGCTGATCGGCATGGTCAAAAAGCCTGACAAGGTCAAGCAACTTATGGAAGTCATCACTGAGAATAATGAGAGATACATTGCCCGCATGCTCGAGATGGGTATTGGCGTAGGCTTTGCTGATCCGGTAAGCACAACATCTCTTCTGAGAGTCAAGCAGTACAAAGAGTTCTCGCTTCCGTATTTCCAGCATAATGTTGACTTCATCAAGAAGAACGGAGGCGGCTGCGGCCTTCACATCTGCGGCGGAAGCCGTAAGCTGTGGGAAACTCTCAATGAGACAGGTATCGGATGTTTCGGTCTGGACAATATTGAAGACCTCGAGGAAGCAAAAGAAGTCCTCGGACCGCACATGGCTATCCAGGGCAATATCCCTCCTGTTGATGTCATCAGGCTCGGAACACCGCAGGATGTTCTCAGATCGGGCAGGGAATGCATACGCAAGGCATGGGATTCTCCTAACGGTTTTACCCTGACAAGCGGGTGCCAGACTCCTATGGATACCCCTGCAGAGAATCTTCAGGCTCTTATGGATGCAGCACGCATATTCGGAAGATATCCGATCGACACAGAACTGCTTAACGCAGATGATTAAAGAATAACCGGGGCCGGTCACAGGGCGGCCGGCTCCGGTAAAAAATGTGATTCATCACTTCATTTGGATCTGGTACAATATTCGATACATTATTTATAAAAAATCTTCTTGATTTTTTATCAGCTAATCTCTATAATACATAATTGACGTGTGGATGTGGCGGAATAGGCAGACGCGCATGGTTGAGGGCCATGTGGGCAACCGTGCTGGTTCGAGTCCAGTCATCCACACCAATTTTTTTTACGGAAATTGGTGTAACTGCCATGTGCCGGTGTGGCGGAATTGGCAGACGCGCCGGATTCAAAATCCGGTGATGGCGACATCGTGTGGGTTCGAGCCCCACCACCGGTACCATTTTCAAAGATCAGACAGGGAGGGAATTATGCAGAGCAGTATTGCTAACATCTTATTACTGGTCGTATTCATCGCAATGATCTATTTCATGATGATCAGACCGCAGAGAAAGAAAGACAAAGAAGACAGAGAGATGAGAGCTGCTCTCAAGGTCGGTGACGAGATCATCACCATCGGCGGAGTAGTCGGCAAAGTCACCAAGATCTCTGAGAAGACTGTTGTCGTAGAGACAGGTACCGGCAAGAACAAGATCGAATTTCTCAAGACCGCTATATCAAGCGTCACCAGAAGCGATGACAGCAAGGCTGACTCCAGGAAGGAAGCTGCTAAGGCTGAGACTGAAGCAGAAGAAAAGAGACCTGACAGAGACAGAAAGGTAACCCCTAAGAAGCTCACCAAAAAGTCTGATTCTTCCGAAGAAGAGACTGTAGCAGACAAGTAGTCAGTCTGTTGCGCTCAACGTCTCATAGTATAGAAATTTGTACATTAAGCACCTCTTCCGGAGGTGCTTTTTTGTTGAATTTTCAACGCTAATCAGATAGAATAGATTGAATTATTATTTATGCTGATATTTGTAGAACTATGCGATTTTGCAAGCACACATATACAGCTCAAATCAAATCAATTGAAAGGTTAACGCAGTTACAATGAAGACAGGTAAGAAGAAAGTATTTGCAGTACTGGTAATCATCGTTCTGATTGCCGCATGGCTCATCTCATTCTTCGGTATCGGAGATAAGGTGGGCAATCTCGGAAAAGAACTCAAGTATGGTCTTGATATCAACGGAGGCGTATATGTGCTCCTTGAAGCTGATACTCCGGAGAAGGGAACTGATCTGCAGCAGATCATGGACCAGACCAAGAGTGTGCTTGAGAACAGAGTAAACGCAATGGGTATCAGTGAAGCTCAGGTGTCCATTGAAGGAACCAACAGGATCAGAGTAGAGATGCCTGGAGTAGAGAACGCTGAAGAAGCTATTGAGCAGATCGGCCGTACGGCACAGCTGCAGTTCTTCCTCCCGGACGGAACTCTTGCTCTGACAGGTGACGGTGTAAGTGACTCTCAGATCGCCAATGATACGACCAACGGCGGTTACAAGATCACCATAGATTTTACAACCGAAGGAAGCAATCTCTTTGCTGATGCGACTGAAAAGGCTTACGCAAGAGATATTACACCGACTATGACAGATGAAGACGGCAATCTGGTAGCCAGCAATGCCATAGTCATCTGTCTTGATGATGAAGTCATCACCGCTCCTAGTGTTCACGAGAAGATCAACTCGAGATCCTGTGAGATCACAAGACCGGGCGGATTCAGTGAGACTGAAGCTTCCGGGCTTTCAGCACTCATCAGAGGCGGTGCTCTTCCAGCCAATCTGACTGAGATCAACTCTTCAGTCCAGACAGCTACGATCGGTGCCAATGCTCTTGCTCTCTCTGTGAAGGCAGGCGCTATCGGACTTCTGCTCGTGCTTATCCTGATGGTACTGGTATACGGTATGCTCGGAGTTGTAGCCGATATCGCGCTCCTGCTCTATATACAGCTTGTTCTGTGGATCATGGTAGGTATGGGATCGGTTCTGACTCTGCCGGGAATCGCAGGTATCATCCTGTCCATAGGTATGGCAGTAGACTCCAATGTCATCATTTTCACACGTATCAGAGAAGAGATCAGCAAAGGCAAGTCTGTAAGAGTAGCTGTAGATATGGGTTATCACGCAGCTCTTTCAACAGTTGTTGACTCCCAGACAACAACTCTCGTCGCGGCTTTCGTTCTGTATCTGTTCGGAACGACTTCAGTCAAGGGATTCGCTCTCACACTGATGATCGGTACCGTAATGTCAGTTATCACAGCCGTATTCATTACTCAGCTGTTCGTAGGACTGCTTTCCGGAAGTGAGAAATTCGGTACTCTCAGTATGTTCGGAATGAAAGAGGACGGAACACCTAAGTTCTCGCCAAAATTCGACTTCCACTTCATCAGGAACAGAAAGAAGTTCTTCGCGATCAGCGCATGCGTCATTATTCTCGGACTGGGATTCGGTCTGATCAGAGGATTCAACTACGGTATTGATTTTACCGGCGGTACCATGATGCAGATCGAGATGGGGGAGAAAGTCGACATCGACGAAGTCAAGGCGACTATTGCGGATTATGACCTGAACCCGACTATCGTATATGCAGGTCAGGGCAATACTCAGATCGTCATCCGTACTATCAAGGACCTCAAGTCTGCGGACCGTACAGCTGTCGTGGACACACTTCAGGAAAAATATAGTTTTACCGATGAGGATGTTCTCGCTTCCGAGGAATTCGGACCGACAGTCGGCAAGGACCTGAGACAGAATGCGATCAAGTCCATTCTGATCGCGGCAGTAGTTCTGCTTATCTACATCAGATTCAGGTTCAAGACATGGAAATACGGTCTTGCCGCAGTGGCCGGACTCGCGCATGACGTACTGGTAACTCTGTCGATATATGCGATTTTCCGCATTACGATCAACAACCCGTTCATCGCAGGTATCCTTACAGTTGTAGGTTACTCGATCAACGATACCATTGTAGTATTCGACCGTATCAGAGAGAACACCAAGTTCTTCAAGCGCAAACAGAACGAAGAGCTCATCGACACCAGTATCAACCAGACTCTGTCGAGATCGATCATGACATCACTCACAACACTGATCGTTATGATCCCGCTCTTCATTATGGCAAGTTCAGAGCTGAGAGGATTCCTGATCCCTCTGATGATCGGTGTATTCGTAGGTACTTATTCATCAATATTCCTGTGCAGCCCGGTATTCTATGAGCTGACAAGAAAAGAAAACCTCTCCAAGTACGCTGAACAGCAGGAGAGGGCCGCAAAGGAACGCAAGAGAAACAGCAGAAGACGTGAAAACGACGGAATCGTCAAGTAATTAAGTAAATGGCACCAGGAAAGATCCTTGACCTGACAACTGAAAATTTCATGCGGGAGATCACAAAGATCAACCCCAAGTACAATGACTCAGCCATTATCAAGGCTTACGAAATTGCTCTTCGTCTGCACGAAGGGCAGTTTCGTAAAAGCGGTGAACCTTATATCATTCACCCGATCGCCGTAGCTAAGATACTGGCCGGTTTTGGCATGGATAATGAAACTGTCATCGCGGGTCTTCTGCACGACGTCGTAGAAGATACTGATTATACGAGAGAACAGCTGGTCGGGGATTTCGATGAGAAGATAGCGGCTCTGGTCGACGGCGTCACCAAGCTCGGCAACATCTCATATGACGCATCATCTGAAAAGGTCCAGGCAGAGAACTTCCGTAAGATGTTCCTGGCTATGTCCAAAGATATCAGAGTACTCATCATCAAGCTGGCAGACAGGCTCCACAACATGAGGACGCTTGAGTATATGCCGACCAACAAGAGAGAATCCAAAGCAATGGAAACTCTCGAGATATACGCTCCTCTGGCTGGCAGACTCGGTATGTTCAGCCTCAAGTTCGAGCTGGAAGATCTGGCACTCAAGTTTCTTCATCCGATCGAGTATAAGAAGCTTCAGGTAGCCGTTACGAAAAAGAAAGCAAAATACGAGAAAGATGTCGAGTCGCTGATACAGGAGATATCTTTTGAGCTCGACAAAGCCGGCATACAGCATGAGGTCAAAGGAAGATCCAAGCATATGTACAGCATCTACCGCAAGATGGTGCTGCAGAACAAACAGCTTGACGAGATCTTCGATCTGCTTGCCGTCAGGATACTTGTTTCCAGTGTCAAGGACTGCTACGCGGCTCTGGGAATGGTCCATACAAGATGGAAGCCTATACCGGGCAGATTCAAGGATTATATAGCGATGCCTAAGCCGAATATGTATCAGTCGCTTCATACGACTGTACTTGGTGATAACGGCGAACCATTCGAGATTCAGATCCGTACATATGAGATGCACCGCATCGCTGAATACGGTATCGCGGCACATTGGAAATACAAAGAAGGCAAGATCTCCGGCAAGGAGGATGAGAGTGAACAGAAGCTTGCGTGGCTCAGACAGGCTCTCGAGTGGCAGAAGGACGCTGATGATTCAGTCGAGTTTCTTGAGACACTCAAGATGGATCTTTTTGACAATCAGGTCTTCGTATTTACTCCTAACGGAGATGTTATGGAACTGCCGGCGGACAGTACGCCTCTGGATTTTGCTTTTAAGATCCATACTGACGTAGGTATCAGATGTGTAGGCGCCAAGGTCAACGGCAAGATGGTCACAATAGACCACAGGCTCGGCAATGGTGATATCGTTGAGATCGTAACTTCCGCCAATTCATCCGGCCCGAGTATCGACTGGCTCAAGCTCTGCAAGACATCACAGGCCAGGAACAAGATCCGCAACTGGCTCCGCAAAGCTGAAAAAGACAACGATGTCAGTAAGGGCAAGAGCAACATCAACAATTACATCAAGAAAAAAGGGTACGATCCTGCTCTTGTAGCCAAGAACGCGTACATTCTCAAAGCAGTCAAGGATTTCAACTGTTCCAATGTAAACGAGCTGTATCTTCAGATATCCAGAGGCGGTACGACCGTTTCCAAGCTCGGTCAGAAGCTCATAGAATACTATGAGGAAGACAACAAGACACGCGAAGAAGAAAAGGATCAGATCGAGGTCAAGAAGAAACCTGCTCCGAAACGCAACGACTATTCGGAGTCAGGAATTGTAGTAAACGGAGCAGACAACCTGCTCATCAAGAGGGCAACCTGCTGCAACCCTGTACCGGGAGATCCTATCATAGGATATATTTCCAAGGGTAAGGGAATCACAGTGCACAGGATAGACTGTACGAATATCATCAACCTCCGCGAAGAAGACAGGGCACGACTCATCGTAGTCAACTGGGATACACCTGACAGCAACCGCAAGTATTATGTCGATCTGCAGGTCGTCTCAGAAGAAAGAAAGGGTATATTCAAAGACATATCCAAAGTCTGCGATGATTATGATATAGAAGTTGTCGGACTCAACCTTACACCGGGCGAGCCGGGAACGACCAATACACTGATTACAATTGAGATCACTGACATGCACCAGATGCAGAGACTGCTCACAGCGCTGCGTCAGGTGGAGGGAGTGATAAGAGTATACAGACCGAGGTAACAGCATGAGTTTGGACATCAAATGCTTTCCCATAGGGCCGCTCCAGGAAAACACATATCTGATTACAGATACAGCTACAGGACAGCAGGCAGTCATTGATCCGGGTTATTACGGACCTCAGATCACATCTGAGATCACCGACCTCAGATACATATTGCTCACTCACGGGCATTATGATCATTATGCGGCTGCTGACAGATATATAGAGAAATATCCGGATGCCGTCTTTACTGCCCCGGCAGGCGAGTCATATCTGCTTCACGGCGGGAGAGATAACAAATGGATGGCATTATCTGACGGAGGCGGTATGTGTCCTGAAGCAGCAAGCCTGGTCAAAGAGGGCGATGCGATAACCCTTGGCGAGACCACCCTCAGGGTACTGGATACACCGGGACATACCGAAGGCGGGATCTGTTATGTCACTGACAATGAAGTATTCACCGGAGACACGCTTTTCAGGCTTTCAGTCGGAAACACATCCCTTGAGACAGGCAGCTGGCCGACTATGGTGGATTCGATCAAAGAAAAGCTTTACACTCTTGATGATGCCATGATCGTATATCCCGGACATGGTCCCGCTACACAGATAGGATACGAAAAGAGGTCTAATCCTTTTGTATAGATTCTATATAAACAATATTGAAAACGCTTATCACTATTCGGAGCTTGCCAGAGTATTCCTCGCGGATGATGAATTCGAGGTGATCGGTGTCAGCATACCGGACAAGAACATGAAGCTCAGCGAAGGCAGCTACATAATCAACCTTGAGGGTACTTCGGACAGAGAAGCAGTCAAAAGGGAATTCCGGCACTTGCTGTCAGATCTTACCGGCAGAGATCCCGGCTGGGGCACACTTACCGGCGTCAGACCTCTCAAGCTGGCATACGAACTGTATCATGAATCCGGCAGTACAGACGGCATGGAAAGGCTTCTGTCAGAAAGGTATCTTGTATCACAGTCCAAGATCAGTCTGCTTACTGAGATACTGTCTTATCAGATGCGTGAGCTGTCCGGCGATCCTTCCTCAAAGACAGGACTGTATATCGGGATCCCATTCTGTCCGACGAGATGTGAATACTGTGCTTTCGCTTCCACTGTAGCTCCGGAGCAGGATATCGAAGAATATTTCAGCAATCTTCTGGAAGAGATCCGGTATACCGGCAGGCTGTGCCGGGATCACAGAACTGTTATTGAAAGCGTCTATGTCGGAGGAGGCACTCCGACAACGCTCAGCGCCGGTCAGCTCAGCCGTCTTATCACAGCTGTGAAGGATGAATTCAATATTGATCCCGGGCGTATTGAGTTTACTGTCGAGGCAGGAAGACCTGATACCATCACGGCAGAAAAGCTCGCTGTGATGCGGGATCTTGGAGTCAGCCGCATCAGCATCAATCCACAGTCAATGAAGGATGAGACTCTGAGGCGCATCGGAAGGGACCACACAGCTGATGATATACGGAAGGGATACGAACTGGCTTCTGAATATGACTTCGAGGTCATCAATGCCGATCTCATAGCCGGTCTTCCGGGTGAAGACGAGGAAGATTTCAGAGATTCTCTTGAAGAGATCCTCGCGCTCGGCGCGAACAACATCACAGTGCATACACTCTCTGTAAAACGGGGATCCAGACTCAGAGAAAACGACCCGGAATATTACAGACGAGACGCTGACAAAGTATCATCCATGGTCGATTACGCCAGAGAGAGGCTCAGAGCTGCAGGATTCGTTCCTTATTACATATACCGTCAGAAGCATCAGATGGGCGCTCTGGAGAATGTCGGATACTGTCTGCCGGGAAAACACTCCATATACAATATCCGCATCATGGAAGAAAAACAGACAATAATCGCGCTTGGAGCCGGCGGGATAGGCAAGGTGTACTATCCGGCTGAAGACAGGCTTGAGCGCATTGCAAATATAGCTAACTACAAAATATACAATGAACGTTTTGATGAAATATTAGAACGCAAAAATAACTACTGGAGGTAAGAATGGCAATCAAAGCGCCAAAAGGTACCAAGGATGTACTCTTGAACGAATCTTATAAGTGGCAGTACATTGAAAGCAAATGGGCTGAGATATGCTCAGAATACGGATTCAGAGAGATCCGCACACCTGTGTTCGAAGCAACCGAGCTTTTCAACAGAGGTATCGGTGACACTACCGATGTCGTACAGAAAGAAATGTACACGTTCAATGACATGGGCGGCCGCAGCATCACCCTCAAACCTGAGGGCACATCTCCTGCAGTCAGATCTTTCATTGAGAGCAATCAGTATGCAGAGACTCAGCCAACCAAGATCTACTACAACACTCCTTGCTTCAGGTATGAGAAGCCTCAGGCAGGTAGACTCAGAGAATTCCATCAGTTCGGCATTGAGAATTTCGGAACCCACAGCATGCTTGCCGACGCGGAGATCATAGCTCTCGGTCATGATTTTCTGTGCAGAATGGGTATTGAAGACATTGAGCTTCATATATCAAGCGTAGGCTGCAGGAATTGCAGACCGGTCCACAGAACAGCACTTCAGGATTTTCTCAGGCCAAAATTTGACTGTCTCTGCGAGACCTGCAAGTCAAGATTCGACAAGAATCCTATGAGGATCCTTGACTGCAAGTCGCCTGAAGATCAGGAACTCGTAAAAGGCGCTCCTATGATGCTTGACTATCTGTGTGATGACTGCCGCAAGGACTTCGACGATCTCAGGAAGCATCTTGACGCGATGGGCATAAAATACGTCGTAGATCCGACTATCGTCAGGGGACTGGACTATTATACCAAGACCGCTTTTGAGTTCATTACGACCAAGATCGGCGCGCAGGGAACAGTCTGCGGCGGAGGCAGATATGACCATCTTATAGAAGAAGTCGGCGGACCTGACGTACCGGGAGTAGGATTCGGTCTCGGCAAGGAAAGACTCCTCATGATGATGGATATAGCCGGACATGATTATGGCGGCGAGAAGAAGCCTCAGATCTTCATAGCATGGATAGGAGATAATGCCAGAGAGTATTCCGTAAGGCTCCTGCATGAACTCAGAAACAAGGGGATCCGTGCAGAGATGGATACCAGAGAACGTAATCTCAAGGGGCAGATGAAATACGCCAACAAACTCGGTGCTGCCTATACAGTAGTTATCGGTGATGACGAAGTCTCCAGCGGAGAACTTACTCTCAAAAACATGGAGAATTCAGAGCAGACTAAGGTAAGAAAGGAAGGTCTCGCAGATGTTATATAAGAGAACGCATATGTGCGGTGAGCTCAGGCTCGCTGACGAGGGCAGGAATGTAGTACTCAACGGATGGGTAGCCAAGGCCAGAAGCCTCGGAAGCCTTGTTTTCGTAGATCTCAGAGACAAGAGCGGCATTACTCAGGTCACATTCAATGAAGATGTTCCGGCAGAGATCCTTGAACTGGCCAAGTCTCTCAGAAGCGAGTACTGTATAGGAGTCAAAGGAGTCGTCAGAGAGAGATCTTCCAAGAACGCCAATATCGCTACAGGAGATATCGAAGTTTTCGCTTCAGATCTCGTCATTTACTCCAAGGCGGATACACCTCCGATCTATGTCAGGGATGATGACAATGTAGATGAAAATCTCAGACTCAAGTACAGATATCTTGACCTGCGCAAGAACAAGATGCAGCGCAATCTCACTTTCAGGCACAAAGTCGTCAAGGTCTGCAGAGACTACTTCGATGAGAATGGTTTTACAGAAGTAGAGACACCTATACTCATCAAGCCTACACCTGAAGGCGCGAGAGACTATATCGTTCCGAGCAGGATACACAACGGATATTTCTACGCGCTGCCGCAGTCACCTCAGATGTTCAAACAGCTTCTGATGGTATCAGGCACAGACAGATACCTTCAGATCGCCAAGTGCTTCAGAGATGAAGACCTCAGAGCTGACAGACAGCCTGAGTTCACACAGATCGATCTCGAGATGTCATTTGCGGGTGTAGATGAAGTCATCGAAATGCAGGAAGGTTTCCTCAAGAGACTCATGAAGGAAGTCAAAGGAATCGATGTAGAGACTCCTTTCCCGAGGATGACTTATGCCGAGGCAATGGAGCGCTACGGCTCAGACAAGCCTGATACCAGATTCGACATCGAGCTCATCAAGCTCAATGATATTTTCGAAGGCTGCAGTTTTGAACTGTTTACCGGCAATCTGGCCGCAGGCGGAGATATCAGAGGAATCTGTGTTCCGGGCGGAGCGGCAGAATTCTCAAGAAAAAAGATCGACAAGCTCACCAATGAAGTAAAGCATTACGGAGCAAAGGGTCTCATCTGGATCAAAAACGAAGCATCCGGGATCTCGTCATCGATCAGTAAGTACTTCAGTGAAGACGAACTGAAAGCAGTTCTCGATAAGTGCGGAGCCAATACCGGAGATATCGTATTCATCGTAAGCGGAACATCCAAGGTTACATACGACTCTCTCGGATTCCTCAGAAGAAGAGTGGCAGGACTGCTCGGAATGCTCGATGACAGTCAGTTCAACTTCCTCTGGGTCGTAGACTTCCCGATGTTCGAGAAGGACGAAGAGGGCAATATGAGAGCGACTCATCATCCGTTTACACAGCCGAAGCTTGATGAACTCGACAAGCTCGATACTGATGTATTCTCTGTCAATGCCAATGCATATGATATCGTTCTCAATGGCGTTGAACTCGGCGGAGGCAGCGTAAGAATCCACGATAAAGAACTTCAGAAGAAGATGTTCCAGATACTCGGTCTGACAGATGAGGAATGTCAGGAGAAGTTCGGATTCCTCATCGAGGCTTTCAAGTACGGAGCACCGCCTCATGCAGGACTTGCTTACGGACTCGACAGACTGGTCATGCTGCTTCTCGGTGAAAAGAGCATCAGAGAAGTTATCGCGTTCCCTAAGAACGCGGCAGCCGAATGTCCGGTATGTGAGGCGCCGGCACCGGCAGGAGAAGGCCAGCTGGAAGAACTCGGCATAGAGCTGGCACAGACAGCAGCAGAATAATGGATACAAGACGGTATGCGATTTATGGCGGATCTTTCGATCCTATACATATCGGGCATGTCGCTCTCGCGGATCATGCTGTGAAAGAATGCGGAATTGACAAACTCATTTTCATGCCCGCATACATTTCACCGTTCAAGCAGGGGAAAAACATCACTCCCGGTCATGACCGCGCCGCGATGATAGAGTCGATCCTTCATTACAACAGCGCATTCGCGCTGTCACGGTATGAGCTCGGCAAGGAAGGCCCGTCATATTCATACGAAACACTAACGCACTGGAAGAGGCTTCTCGGCAGTCAGATCTCGTTTATTCTGGGACTGGATTCAGTTGTTGAAGTCGATACATGGTATCACGGCGAAGATATCCTGAAAGAATTCCCGCTGATAACAGCTCTGAGGCCGGAAACAGATTTTAAGGAAGCACTCAGCAGGATAAACGGATTCCGGGCAAAATACGGAGCGGATATCACCGTTATGAAAATGGCCCCGGTTGATGCTTCTTCGACAATGGTGCGGAGAAAACTGACTGACGGACAGTCCCTGAAGGAGCTGGTACCGCAGGAGGTAGAGGAATACATTGTCAAACATGATCTGTACAAGAATCAATGAACTCGAAGAATTCATGAAATCAAATCTCAAGCCGTCAAGATACAAACATTCTCTGGGCGTTGAGAAAATGGCCCGGGAACTGGCGGAAATATACGGCGCTGATACGGAAAAAGCCGCATTCGCCGGCAGATATCACGATATCGCCAAGTGTTTTGAACCGGATGTGATGAACGGTTATGTCAGAAAATACGGTCTTGCTGACATGTACATTGACAACAATCCGCTCGCGCATTCCAAGGTCGCGGCCAAGATCCTTGAGCATGAATTCGGTGTAACGGATACAGATGTCCTGGACGCGGTCAGAAGCCATACAACAGGACGGAAAGACATGTCGCTGCTTGAGGAAATCGTATATGTTTCTGACGCTATTGAAGAAAACAGGAACTATAAGGAACTCAAAGCGCTTCAGAAGCAGGCAAAAAAAGATCTGGACAGCGCGTGCCTGTTCATTATGGATTACACTCTGGATTCACTGGCCGGAAAAGGCAGAGTGCCGGATACCGATACCATAGAAGGCAGACAATATATCATCGACAAGATAAGGAGTAAAGATGGAAAGCAAAGAAGTTGCACAGACGATCGGTAATATTCTGAATGAGAAAAAAGCGAGAGATATCGTTATCATAGATATCGCTGAAAAGTCCTCGTTCGCAGATTATTTTGTAAATGCGACAGGCGGATCAGAAAGACAGCTCGGAACACTCGCTGATGAAGTAGAAGATAAATTTGCAGAACTTGGCATCACGCCTAAAAGCAAAGACGGACGTCCTGATACCGGATGGATACTTGTTGACGGCGGAGATGTTATTGTCAATCTGTTTACAGAAGCCACAAGAGACAAATACACGCTCGAGAAGATCTGGAGTGATTGTGAATCCATACTTGTAGGCTAGAAATAAGGAGAAACCACTATGCGAGACAAATACGATTTTACTGCTATTGAGCGTAAATGGCAGAATATCTGGGAAGAAGAGAACGCTTTTGCCACAAATGAAGACGTCGGCAAGGACAAGTATTATGTGCTTGAAATGTTTCCGTACCCTTCAGGCAAGCTTCATATGGGTCATGTGCGCAATTATTCGATCGGTGATGTGATCGCCAGATTCAAGAAAATGGAGGGTTACAATGTCCTGCATCCGATGGGATGGGATTCATTCGGTCTTCCTGCCGAGAATGCTGCCATCAAAAACGGCATCCATCCTTTTACATGGACCAACAGCAACATGAACGACATGCGCGGACAGCTCAAATCCCTTGGACTCAGCTATGACTGGGACAGAGAAGTAGCTACCTGCAAACCTGACTATTACAGATGGATGCAGTGGATCTTCATCCAGTTCTATAAGAAAGGTCTCGCTTATAAGAAAGACAATCCGGTCAACTGGTGCCCGGACTGTCAGACAGTACTTGCCAATGAGCAGGTCGTTGACGGATGCTGTGAAAGATGCCACACTCCTGTGACCAAGAAGCATCTCAGCCAGTGGTATCTCAAGATCACAGATTATGCTGACAGACTTCTCGAAAACCTTGACGATCTTCCGGGATGGCCTGACAAGGTCAAGTCGATGCAGCGCAACTGGATCGGAAAATCCGAAGGTGCTGAAGTCAAGTTTACGGTCGACGGAAGCGGCAGGGAGCTTGTAGTATTTACGACCCGTCCGGACACTCTGTTCGGCGTCACATATATGGTTCTTGCTCCTGAACACCCTTATGTCAAAGAGCTGACTGCAGGAACAGAGTATGAAGCAGCTGTCAACGCTTATGTTGATGAATGCGCTCATAAGTCTGAACTCGAGAGAACATCTCTCAGCAAGGAAAAGACAGGTGAGTTCATCGGTCAGTATGCAGTCAATCCGGTCAACGGCGTCAGGATCCCGATCTATATTTCAGACTATGTCATGATGGATTACGGTACCGGTGCTATCATGGCCGTACCGGCTCACGACCAGAGAGACTTTGAATTCGCAAAGAAATTCGGTCTCGAGATCATTCCTGTAGTAGATGTTCCGGATGTAGATCTTGACAACCTCACGGAAGCTGCAGCTGCCGAGGGTATCATGATCAACTCCGGCAAATACACCGGCATGAACAACAAGGATGCCATCAGACAGATCACAGAAGATCTTGAGGCTCAGGGCAAGGGCAGGAAGACAATCAATTATAAACTCAGAGACTGGCTGATCAGCAGACAGAGATACTGGGGAACTCCTATTCCTATGGTTTATTGTGAAAAGTGCGGATGGGTACCTGAAGATGAGAAGAATCTCCCTGTATTGCTTCCGACGGATGTTGAATTCACAGGAAAGGGTGACTCCCCGCTGACAACTTCAGCGACATTCAGGAAATGCACATGTCCTGAGTGCGGCGGAGCAGCTGAAAGAGAGATCGATACCATGGATACATTCCTTGACTCATCCTGGTATTTCCTCAGATACTGTGATGCTCACAATGAAGAGATGCCGTTCGATCCTGCAAAAGCCAATTACTGGATGAACGTCGACCAGTATATCGGAGGAGTAGAACATGCTATCCTGCACCTTATGTATGCAAGATTCTTCCAGATGGTACTGCATGATCTTGGACTCTGCGATGCCGAGGAGCCGTTCAAAAACCTGCTGACACAGGGAATGGTCATCAAGGGATATAACGACAGTGAAGGCAACTATGTCAAAGCCAAAATGAGCAAATCGCTCGGCAATGTTGTCAGCCCTGCTGAAATACAGGCAAGATACGGATCTGATACCGCAAGACTCTTCATTCTCTTCGCAGCTCCTCCTGAAAAGGAACTCGACTGGTCGGATGAAGGTGTTGAAGGAAGTTACAGATTCCTGAACAGAGTTTACAGACTCGTATTCGAATACATCGGATCCATACGTGGAGATGAGAGAAACTTCCCGGCTCCTGTATGCACAAATGAAGCTGACAAGTCTCTCAACTTCATGCTTAATACGACTATCAAAAAAGTAGGCGAGGACGCAGGCGGCAGATTCAATTTCAATACAGCCATCGCATCGATCATGGAACTCGTCAACGAAATGTATAAATATAAGCAGAGTGCGGAAATGAATCTGCCTCTGTTCAACAAGGCGATCGAGACACTTCTTACAGTGCTCAATCCGTTCACTCCGCACCTCACGGAAGAGTTGTGGAGCCAGCTCGGCCACGAGGACAGACTCTATGCTGCTTCATGGCCTGCGTACGATGAGGCAGCTCTCGTCAAGGACGAGATCGAGATCATCGTGCAGATCAACGGCAAACTCAAGGATAAGCTCCTGATGCCGAACAATTCAAGCAAGGAGGAAACAGAAAAGGCCGCCAGAGAACTTGAAAAGATCAGGGAGGCGACTGACGGAAAGAATATTGTCAAAGTAATAGTCGTTCCTGGCAGAATCGTCAATTTCGTAGTCAGATAGCGGCCGGAAATAATATGGCAAAACTTAAAAAGAAAAGTAAAAGCTCTAATAATAAAAGCAAAAAACGAAACGTTAAGACCAACTACAATGCCACCAGAGTGCGTTCGCGCTCATCCGCGGCAGGTAAGGTCAAGGAAAATATAGTAAGCAAGGCGGATATCAGAAGGAGCAGAAAACCTGCCGGCGCATCAGTACCATACAAAGTGATCCCGCTCGGAGGTCTCAAGGAGATCGGCAAGAACTGCACTCTTATCGAGTGTCAGGATGAGATCCTGATCATCGACTGCGGATTCGCTTTCCCTGAATATGAGATGTTCGGAATAGACATCGTCATACCGGATTTTACTTATCTCAAAGAGAACAGCGAAAAGATCAAAGGGCTGATCATAACACACGGACATGAAGACCACATTGGCGGTATCCCATATCTTCTGAGAGAACTGGATGTACCTGTCTATGCTTCGCCTCTGGCAATGGGTCTCATTGAACACAAACTCGAAGAAAACGGTCTGTGGTGTGAGAAACATGTCATCAGAGCGGGGGATATATTCAACGTCGGATCGTTCAGAGTCGAGGCCATACAGACCAACCACAGTATCGCCGATTCACTGGCATACTCCGTAAAATTCCCGGGAGGACATATCGTACATACCGGGGATTTCAAAGTCGACTACTCACCGCTGGACGGTAAGGTGATCGACCTCAGGAGATTCGCGCAGCTTGGCGATGAAGGAGTGGACCTGCTTCTCTGCGACAGCACCAATGTCATGAGAGAAGGTTATACACCTTCCGAAGCAGTCGTCCGCAAGTCGATCGACGAGATATTCGATAACACCAGTGAGAGAATCATTATTGCCACGTTCTCATCGAATGTGCACAGGATCAAATATTTCATGGAAGCGTCCATGAAGCACAACCGCAGGATAGCGATATCCGGCAGATCCATGGAGAATGTGCTGTCACTGGCCAGGGAATTCGGTTATCTGGAAGACATACCGGAATCCGTTTTCATCAAAGTAAGCGATATCAAGAACTACCCCGACAGAAGCCTGACCATCATCACAACAGGAAGTCAGGGTGAACCTATGTCGGCACTTACGAGGATGGCTTACGATCAGCATAAGTCGATCAGGCTCAAGAAAAACGACGTAGTTGTTTTCTCATCTTCTCCGATCCCGGGCAATGAGAAAATCGTCTCTCAGGTCGTCAATCAGCTGTATGAGAAGGATGTCAAAGTAGTGCTGGCAAGTGCTATGGATGTACATGTATCCGGGCATGCTTCATCAGAAGAGCTCAAGCTGATACACAGTCTCATCCGACCGAAATTCTTTATGCCGGCTCACGGCGAGTACAGGCATCTTGTTGAACATGCCAGACTTGCGGAATCTCTCGGCCAGCCTTCCGGACATATCTTCGTCATGGGCAACGGAGACGCGCTCATGCTCGACGGAAGAAAGGCCCATGTCGTGAAGGGATACACTTCCGGTGAAGATGTCATGGTTGACGGATACGGTGTCGGAGATGTCGGCAATGCCGTCCTCAGGGAGAGGAAAAACCTTTCACAGTCGGGACTTGTTACCATTGCAGTCGCTCTGGATACAGCTACCGGATCGCTGATGGCTGTACCGGAAATGAGGACTATCGGGCTTGTATATGAGCAGGAGCATCAGGATTTTCTTGATGAAGCGCTCAGTATAGTCTACAATACAATAGGAAAAAGCGCCGAGGATGGGACTCTTGACGAGCAGACGCTGACGAAAACCATCAAGTCGGATATGAAGAAGTACATATATCAGAGGACCAAAAGAAGTCCGGTTATTATTCCGATCATTCTGTATGTATAGGAGGCATAATGAACGTATATGACGAAGCTCACGGCCTGGCCAGAGCAATCAAAGAATCCAATGAATTCAAAGAATTCGACAAAATGAGACATGCGATCGAGCAGGACGCTGAAGCATCACAGATGATAGGTGAACTCCAGCAGCTGCA
>JBGUJM010000143.1:0-3364 GCA_045113935.1 Anaerovoracaceae bacterium | reverse complement strand
CTGTCTGGGCGAGTCCTGTCTGGTCCGTCGTAATGGTCATGGCAGCCTCACCTGCGGGGACCTTCTTCTTATCCGCGTAAACCGCATTAGTGCTCTTGTTGTAGATGGTAAAGACTGCGCCTGCGAGGGTCGCGCCGCCCAGAGGCCTGTCTTTTCCTGTCTCCAGATCCCGCTTTCTGATCTTCACCCCTCCGAAAATGGGAGTGTCGGTGGAGTGGATATTGATGGTCTCTGTCAGTGTGTTGATATTGGCGCTGTAGATCGTCGTATCCGGCAGGTAGCCTTCCGGCACCTTTGTCTCTTTCACATAGTAGATCTTGCCGCCGAGGACCTCAATGACGTTGGATGTCCCGTCTGCCTTTACTGTGAAGTTTCCGATGGCATCCTTTCCGGCTTCCGCGTTCTCTTTTGTCTTATAAAGTGCATAGACCGCACCGGCGATCGGGAGTGTATCCGGATCCTTGCCGTTTTTCTCCATGGAAGAGACCTTCAGCAGGGTGATCTTCCCGGGAATAGGCTCTTCAAGGCTCTTTACGGTTTCTGTCTGACCGGCTTTGATCGTCACTGTCTGATCCTTTGTGTCCAGCTTAAATCCACTGGAGGCACTCGTCTCTTTGACAGTATATGTACCCACGGGCAGGGTCAGGGTATTGGAAGTCCCATCCTCCTTTGTGGTAAGTGTCCCGACACTTTTGCCGGCTTTGTCAGTCACTGTGTAGACCGCACCTGCAAGGCTGTAGAGAGAGCCTGCGGCTTCCGGATCTGCGGAAGATTTGATGAGTGTCAGCTTGCCGTTTTCCGGCTCATCAGTGACATTTGTCCACTTTGTGGCCGTCAGGCTGTCAGCGACCTCCAGTTTGCGGACAGCAGTGTCCAGCTTGTAGCCTTCCGGGGCCTTTGTCTCCCGGATGTAGTACTGCTTGCCAGCCAGGACCTCCAGGGTGTTTGATCTTCCGTCTGCCCCGGTGGTAAATCTGCCGACCGGATCGTCTTCATTTCTGGCGTCCTCAATGTCGGAATAGAGTGAGAACTGGGCACCGGCCAGTCCTTTGCCGTCGGTGGAATCTTTTTTTACGATACCTACATGTGCGTATCTGGGCGTATTCTTGATCTTGATCGTTTTTCCCTTGCCTTCATCAAGCGTGTAAGGGCCGAAAGGTTCATCATGGGTCTGATAGCCCTTGGGTGTCGTCAGTTCCTTGAGGTAGACCGTCCCAGGTTCGCAATAGAAGACAGTCTTGTTATAAAGGCCGCTTATGCCGTCCTTTCCAATCGGGATGGGGTCCAGTTCTTTTGTCCTTTCCGCGTCCGAATAAACTTTGACTCTCTTGGTGCATGCCTTGTCGGAATACATGCGGAAATTGACTGTACCGCCGGAGGCTGTCTCATGCAGGGAATAGTAGGCGTTGTAAGCCCACCTCATATCCGAGTCACTTGTAACCTTCTGGAGAACGATGTTTGATGATTCTTCATCGGCAACACGTCCGAACACGTAAGACTGGCGCCAATGTCCGTCTTTCTTGATGCGTCCGCTGGCATAAATAAATACATGATCCAGATCCGGAAGGGGCTTTGACGCCACACCGGACTTATAGGCATTGATCAGTGCCCGCAGATTGCTTCCTACATTGGGCCGGTCGTACTCGATGCCGGCAAGCTTCGCAAAGCGTTCGCCGATCGCTTCATGGCAGGCAGCGATTGCGACTTCTCTGGAATTGCTTCCAAAGCCCCTGGATCTGGCCAGCTCTTCGCCGTAGCTGTCCAGCATAGTATAGTAGTAGTACTTGATGATCAGGGAATCCGTCACACGAGTGACTTCAGGAAGTTCTGTTCCTCTGCTCCATCCTCTGTCATCCGGCACTGCGCAGATTCCCACATAGGTGTTGCCTTCGTTATCGACAACCTTAATGGGTGTCGTATGCCCGAGATGGCCGGAGACATCTTCCCCGATTCCCAGGTCCTCATAGTCAATTTCGTCTTCCTTACTGACGATCTTCGCGCCGGCCGCATTATCTGCGGAAGCGGACTTATTGACAGAAGCAGATGCCGCGAGGGCCGGAGCCGTCACCTTTTCAAATGCGGTCTCAAACTCCTCAACTGTCATGGCGATTTCCTGCACGGATTTGCCGGATTCCTCCGCAGGCGCTTCAGCAGTATCTGCCGGGGCAGCATTCTCAGAAGTAGCATCCTCAGCAGCGATTTCAGTTTCTGCCGCAGTGGCATCCTCAGCAGCTACATCAGTGCCTGCAGAAGTAGTATCCTCAGCAGCAATATCAGTACCTGCCTGAGTGGTATCCTCAGCAGTTGTATCTGTGCTTCCTTCTGCGGCTGTTTCATTCTCAGAAAGCTCTGCCGCAGCATCACTCTGAGTAGATGACTCATCAGAAGCATCTGCCTCTGTGGATGATTCGCTGGCCGCATCTATTTCTGATGCCGTTTCACTGGCCGCTGTATTTCCTTCCGCTGAGAAGCTGTCATTTTTCCGGTTTTCCTTCTCGGCGTTCATTTCAGCACTGGCGGAAGCTTCTTCACCGGCTGTCCTTTCTTCCCGTAACGCTGTTGCTTCATCCGCCGTACTTCCGTTTTCGTCATCTGAGCGTAACAGGTCTTTTTTTGACTCATCCATTTCAGGATCATCAGCTTCCTTAGCTTCATTCGAAGGCACCTGACCGGCACTCTCAGTCTTGCCGTCAGGATCCTTCGGTTCATTTCCTTCTTCTGCATCATCGGCGGCCGCCTCCTTTTCAGAGGAATTCTCACCATGGCTCTCTGCATTTGAGCCTGTCCGGTTTGAAGCAGCGGAAGAAGAGGCTTCCTTTTTTACTTCCTTCTTTACCACAGTGATCCTGCGGCTGAAGCGGTATCCGTGATTCCCGCTTTTGGGATCTGCATGGTAGACAGGCTTATAGCTTCCTTCTTTTGAAGGAGAAAACCCATCATCATCGTAAAGGGAAATCTTGACCTTTTTTGAAGAATATTCGATCCCTTTGAAGTCTTTCCCAATCTCAAAATCCTCGTCTGCATCAACAGTAATGTCTTCTGCTTTAACGATCTCATCTTCATCGAGTATGTCCCTGACATCTTTCAGATCCGGATAATCCTCCATATATTCCGAGTCTGCATCGGAATCCGCCGCCATAGCGGGAACCGGCCCGATCACCGCTGAAAGAAATGTCACAACGGAGAGAAAGCCGGCAGCAATCCTTGCAATTGTCTTTTTTCTGTTCACTTCTTATCCTCCACAAATATTTGGATTCATTCAATTATGATTTTGTCTGGGCAGCAGTACCGCCATCACATCGGAATATGCCCATATATACCGTCACCTCCTCATAAATGTTCACAGAGTACCCTGCCCGTTTTT
>JBGUJM010000142.1:0-7771 GCA_045113935.1 Anaerovoracaceae bacterium | reverse complement strand
GCTCCGTTTCCGGCTGCTCTTACGAGCTGCGCGCCCTTGCCAGGCTTGAGCTCGATGTTGTGAATGATAGTTCCGAGAGGAATGTTTGCGATCGGGAGTGCGTTGCCCGGCTTGATATCTGCGTTAGGACCGGATTCAATTACGTCGCCGACCTTGAGTTTGTTAGGAGCGATGATGTATCTCTTCTCTCCGTCTGCGTAAACAACGAGTGCGATGTTTGCTGTTCTGTTAGGATCGTACTCGATGGTCTTGACTGTTGCAGGGATGTCATCTTTATTTCTCTTGAAATCGATGATCCTGTACTTAGGTCTGTAACCGCCGCCTCTGTGTCTGACGGTGATCTTGCCTCTTACGTTTCTTCCGGAATGCTTCTTAAGTGTGACTGTAAGAGACTTTTCCGGCTTATCGGTTGTGATCTCCTCGAATGTGGAGACTGTCATTCCTCTAAGACCCGGGGTAGTTGGTTTATATTTCCTGATTCCCATTTCTTACTGCCTCCTTATTACATATCCTGGAAGAGCTCGATCTCCTTGCTGTCAGGAGTGAGCGTTACTACTGCTTTCTTGTAAGAAGAAGTTGTTCCGAATGTTCTTCCGAGTCTCTTCTTCTTGCCGCTTACGTTCACGATGTTGACCTTGGCTACATCTACTCCGAAGATCTCCTCGAGAGCCTTGCGGATCTCTGTCTTGTTGGAGTCCTTGGCTACCTTGAACGCATATTTCTTATCAGCTGCCATATCCATTGTGTTCTCAGTGATGATAGGGCTGATGATTACATCGTATCCGGTCTTCATTATGCGTATACCTCCTCGATCTTCCTGGCTGCTGCCTCAGTGAGCACGAGTGTATAGTGATTAACGATCTCGTATACGTTCATTGTGCTTACGAGTGCTGTCCTGACGCCAGGGATGTTATGAGCGGAGCGAACTACGTTCTCATCCTTCTCGTCCATGACGATCAGCGCCTTCTTATCAGCTTTGATGTTTGCAAGAACCTTGATCATTTCCTTGGTCTTAGGCTCTGTGAACTTGAACTCGTCTACTACGATCAGCTCGTTGTCAGCAACCTTTGCGGAGAGTGCGGACTTGAGAGCGAGTCTCCTGAGCTTCTTGTTGAGAGAATATCTGTAATCTCTCGGCTTTGGCGCGAAGACGATTCCGCCTCCGATCTGTGACGGGTCTGTGGAGCTTCCCTGTCTGTGGCGTCCTGTTCCCTTCTGTCTGAAAGGCTTGCGTCCGCCGCCTCTGACCTCTGCTCTTGTCTTGGCAGATTGGGTTCCCTGTCTCTGGTTAGCAAGATAATTCTTGACTACAGCCTGAACTGCGAATTCGTTAGGCTCGATTCCGAAGATACCGTCAGCGAGCTCGATGTCTCTTACGACTTTACCTTCAACGTCTACTACGTTTACTTTTGCCATTTTCAGTTCCTCCTTTCTGCTTATTTATTCTGACCCTTGACTGCCGGTCTGATCTTGAGGAGTCCGCCCTTTCTTCCAGGAACCGCTCCCTTGACCATCATGATGTTGCGGTCAGCAAGTGTCTTAACGAGTACTACGTTCTGAACTGTTACAGTGTCTCTTCCCATTCTTCCAGGTGCCTTGTTGCCCTTGAAGACTCTTGATGGGTATGTACCTGCAGCCAGGGCTCCGGCGAGTCTCTTGTGCTTGGAACCGTGAGTCATAGGTCCTCTGCGGTGTCCGTGTCTCTTGATGTTACCCTGTGTGCCTTTACCCTTGGAAGTACCGGTCACGTCGAGCTTCATTCCTTCTTCGAAATCAGCTACTGTGATGACCTGTCCTACTTCGTAGCTCTCGCCTTCACCAGGCTTGAACTCTGCAAGGTGCTTCTTGGCCTCAACGCCTGCCTTGGCAAAATGTCCTGTCAGCGGCTTGTTGACTCTCTGCGGCTTCTGGTCTTCATATCCGACCTGAACTGCGTCGTAGCCGTCAGTCTCAACTGTCTTGATCTGTGTGACAGCTACAGGGCCTGCCTCGATGACAGTTACCGGGACAACTGTTCCGTCCTCGGCGAAAATCTGAGTCATTCCGATTTTCTTTCCCAAAAGTGTTTTCATATTGTTCCTCCTAACTTGTTACAGCGGATCTCTCTGGTTTGCGGTGCTTGTTTCCGCCTCTCATGAGATCTTTCTAATCCAGCTTAGAGCTTGATCTCGATATCAATGCCTGCAGGCATGTCCAGCTTAGTGAGAGCTTCGGTTGTCTTAGGTGTTGCACCTGTGATGTCGATCAGTCTCTTGTGAGTTCTCTGCTCGAACTGCTCTCTGCTGTCCTTGTACTTATGGACGGCTCTGATGATGGTAACGACTTCCTTCTCTGTAGGAAGTGGAATAGGTCCGCTTACCTCAGCGCCTGTCTTCTTGGCAGTCTCTACGATCTTTGCAGCCGACTTGTCCAGAAGAGCATGGTCATAAGCCTTCAGTCTGATTCTGATTTTCTGTAATTCACTCATTTTGTTCCTCCTGTTAAGTTTGTACAATTATTCGCTATGCTTGTACAGGACTCCGCTCCGCCTTGATTCCGTCAGTCAAGCAACTCTTTGACTGCCTTGAATTTCAGGCTTCTTGTCATCCTTGCGTCTTCTATGGCGCCTCGTGCATGCGCTTCCGTCAGTGTCGTACACTCTTGCGTGCGTTTCCTGAGCCGCAGCACACAACAAAAAGAGCGTTGCCCTCCGCCCCCATCAAGTGAGGACTTCTCGGCAGAAATTATCCGCTAGCACGGTAACTTCCTGCTTCTTCGCATTAAACAAGCTATATTAGTATATAGAAGAGGATATGTGAATGCAAGACTTTTTTAAAACTTTTTTAAGCGATTTTTGCACGATTTTGAATACCGAAATGCCTATATTTCAAGGGTTTGAAGGGCCGAGGCGCATACACCTTGCGTGGCGTTTCCTATGTGTGTGGCCGTGATCTACCAATTGTGGTGATTTCAAGGGGTTGAGCACAATATATAGGGTTTTCTGAAAGCGTTGTTTTTTGCCACAAGCCGTCCGGTGCGCTTTTGTGATATAGCACAAAAGCGCTTCAGGAAAGCTTCGAGAAGATCCTGAGAGGATGCCGGGAGACTGTTGAGAAGCCCCTAAGAGGCCGCGAGTTGACGTAATTCAATAGAATTGGCATGTTTTTACGTCAACAGCCTTCACGCAGAGAGGTCTTGAATGACGTAATTCACAACTGTACTCAACTGATTACATCAATTTGCCATTCCCGGAAATGTTTAAGGATGTTTATAATGAAAAAACTTCCGCAACTGCGTTTATAGCAATTACGGAAGTTGGGTCAGTCTGATCAGATGCTCTACTTCAAGGCGGATTCCCATTCGGCTTCTCTGAAGCCAACAAGGATCTGGTCATCCGGCAAAACCGCGATCGGTCTTTTAACGAGCATGCCATCTGTAGCGAGGAGCGCTATCATCTCATCCTCGGTCATTGCCGGGAGCTTGTCCTTGAGCTGCATATCTCTGTAGAGCATGCCGCTGGTATTGAAGAATTTCCTTGCAGGCTTGCCGCTGGCCCTGATCCATCCGGCAAGTTCTTCCGCTGACGGATTGTCGGTCTTGATGTCGCGGTAGTCATAGCCGATGCCGTTGTCTTCAAGCCATTTCTGTGCTTTGCGGCAGGTGCCGCATTTCGGGTAGCAAATCAGAAGCATTCTTCCCTCCTTATGGTTAGCCCGGTGGCCACTGCATCGCACGCTTGCCCAGGATGTGGATGTGCAGATGCTTGACTGTCTGCTGTCCGTCTTCGCCTGTGTTGATGACGCATCTGTATCCGTTGTCGAGGCCTTCCTGCGCACAGACTTCCTTGATCTTGAGCATCATGTGTGCCATCAGATCAGCGTGCTCATCAGTCAGGTCATCGAGCGATGCGACATGGCATTTCGGCACCATCAGCATGTGAACAGGAGCCTGTGGAGAAGCGTCGCGGAAAACTGCGATCTTGTCATCTTCATAGACCATATCTGTAGGAATGTCGCCGTTAGCGAGTTTGCAGAAAATGCAATCGTCCATAGATCTTAACCTCCTTATAGCTTTTACGTAAATGCTCTGTATGAAGCCGCGCAGCCGGCTGGGTTGGTGTGGTGTCATACCTTGCATCTTGTCTCTGTTCATTATTATACCCCTAAAACTCTGTCAGCTGAAAGAAAAGATTCATAATTGATTCATATGGCCGCCCGCATATCATGCCGGATCCTGTTCTGCCACTTCTGCCATGCAGCCGTCTTCGTGAAGAGAAGTGAGTTTCACTTTCACGAAGGTTCCCGGTACCATTGAGCGTCCGTTATCTTCTATATATACACGAATATAATTATCTGTATAGCCTACAGCATAGCGATCCTGGTGTTCTTCGATCAGGACTGTGTGGTCTGTACTCATGTTTCCGCGGATAAAATCTCCGGCGACTTCTGCAGCGGCTGCTTCCAGAGCATCGGATCTGTCGATCTTGGTCTGGCCGGGTACTGCATCCGGAAGCCCGGCGCCGACGGTCCCCTTCCTCGGGGAATAGCGGAATACATGGACCTTTCCGAATCCCGCCTGCTTTACCACATCCAGAGTGTCGGCAAAATCTTCTTCCGTCTCGCCCGGAAACCCGACGATAATATCTGTCGTAATTCCGTAGAGCGGATCAAACTCCCGTATGGCTCTGACTATATCGAGGTACTCCGCGCGGGTATAATGGCGGTTCATGGATCTGAGGATCCTGTCGCTGCCATTCTGGACTGACAGATGCAAGTGATGACAGAGACGGCGGAATCTGATGATCTTCTCTACATTATCTTTGTCAACGACGGTCGGCTCGAGGGAGCTTAGACGGATGCGGAAGTCACCCTCCATATCATCGAGCATCCAGAGCAGATCAGCCAGGCTGCAGGCAGATCCTTCTTCAGTGCCGTAGAGGGCTGTGTTGATTCCGGTGAGCACGATCTCCCTGACACCGGAATCAAGGAGCATGGCCGCCTCGCGCACGATCTCTTCAGGCGGCCTGCTCCTCACAGGTCCGCGCGCGTACGGTATCAGGCAGTACGCGCAGAACCTGTCACAGCCCTCCTGTATCTTGATATACGCGCGGGTCATACCAGGCTCACTCGACGAAACGAGACCCATATCTTCATACTCAGTCAACTCGTTTCTTTCAAGTACATAAATATCGGCCGCCGGTTTCGACTGAATCCCGGCATCCTTCTCGGGCGTGCTTTCAGTACTCTGCATCATTCGTTCCATCACCAGGCCACAGATCCTTGATTTCTGTCCGTTGCCGATCACCATGTCGACCTCCGGCAGGGCAGCTACCTGCTCAGGCTCGACCTGCGCATAGCAGCCCGTAACCACGATCAGAGCCTCCGGATTGACTTTCTTCATCCTGCGGATATACTGGCGCGACTTCCTATCAGCAATATTAGTGACCGTGCAGGTGTTGATAACATAAACATCCGCCGGCTCTTCCTCTCCGACTGAAACTGCACCACGAGAAACGAAGGCCTCTCTCATGGCCTCCGTCTCGTAATGATTGACCTTGCAGCCTAATGTATGAAATGCTACTCTCATCAGTTCTCCGTCATGTGGTTATGATCTTCCGCTTATGCTCCCGCTCCTGCCGGAAAGTGTGTGCTCCCGTTCATTATATTGCAGGCTCCTGCGGGCTGCGCAGCTGTGATCCTCTTTCTTTAAGTCTAATGAGTCTATCATTCATTCATCGCATGGTCAATCTTTATTGCCGGCTGAGAGCGTCTGTTCCGGGCAATCATACTTTTCCGGCTTCTCATTCACCTGATTAGCGCCGGCAATGTCAGGGTGACTCATATCCAGCTTCTGAGAAAGTATTCTCGCCAGCTTGATTGCTTCCCTCTCGTACAAAGTGATCCCACGCGACATTCTCTCATGTTCCGGATCCCAGTCCCTTATGTCGATCTTGGGCTGCTTACCGTTCCATGCTACGATGTTGACCTCACGATTCCAGCCGTTTTTGTGCGCGTCGATGACCCCGAGATGTTCGACCATCCTGTACTCGATATCGCGATTGGGGGTAAGGTTGTTGCTGTTGTTGTATACCGCCATCTGTACCTTCCTTTCTGCTGCAGCCTCAGAGTAGTATTTGTAAAACAGATCATTTATAGGAAGTCTGATCTGATTATTAATGAATAAAACACTGCAGCTCTTAGCGTGTACAGATGCTACATCAAAACAAAAAATCTGTCGAACGGACTTCAAATGGTATCCTGCAATTCACGAATGAAGCTCAAAAAAACATAGAAAATACAAAAGGACGCAGCACTTCTGCAGCGTCCCATATTGTCTTACCTAACCGGTAATTGCGGAGAAATCATTCAAGCCGGATCAGTTGACAAACAGATCAACGCGTTTTTTGAGGTAGTGATCATTGATGATCAGGAATGCAAATTCCGCTGTCAGGCTTATGGCCGTCCGGCTGCTTAACAGGAACAGTAGTGCTCCTGTTGTCAGCTCACTTGTGATAATGATATACAGCAGTTCGGTCACGAAGCCCGCTGCGAGCAAAAGTACGAAAAGCTTTGGACCATTCACGCAAAATTTCGCAAGTTTCTGCCTGACAAAGATGGACGCAACACTAAGCGCTATAAATATGAGGCCGAAGATCATGTCAAGTGCCTTGAAGTTCCCAAACTGATTATAGACATTAGCGGCTCCGCCCTGATAATACAGGCCTGTGGTAATCAGGATACCATCCATCAGCAATCCTAAAGCATAGGCGAAGATCCAGAAATTGATGATGAACCTGAACCACTTCATTCCGCGCGGATCATTAAGAGGATTGTTCGGATAGACTTTCCTGATCGTTGTCTGCAGCTCTGTCTGTATCTTGTTATTGGTCATCACAGCTCCGCAATACGGGCAGAATGTGTATTTGCCTTCGAGCTGCCTGCCGCATTTGTTGCAAATCATATATATCCCTTTCACATCTCTGTTCTTACAAAAATCAGATCCCCGAAGCTTTTCTGCCTCTGCCGCGGGGATAGTTCCCGCCTCTCATTCTCTAAAAAAAGGCATTGCCGAAGCAGTGCCTTTTTATTAGTCGGTTTTAGGTTTGTAAAACGAAGAATTTTTGATCGTGGCGAGGCAGCCAGCTGGCGCGTAGCTAACAATGCCACGGTCGGAAAAGACAAGTTTTACTCGATGATCTCAGTAACAACGCCTGATCCTACTGTTCTGCCGCCTTCACGAATAGCGAATCTCAGTCCCTCTTCGATAGCGATCGGTGTGATCAGCTCGATCTCCATTACTACGTTGTCGCCAGGCATGCACATCTCTGTGCCTTCAGGAAGGTGAAGATCGCCTGTTACGTCTGTTGTTCTGAAATAGAACTGTGGTCTGTATCCGTTGAAGAACGGTGTGTGACGTCCGCCTTCTTCCTTCTTCAGTACGTATACCTGGCCCTTGAACTTTGTGTGTGGGTGGATTGTGCCCGGCTTTGCAAGTACCTGTCCTCTTTCGATCTCGGTTCTCTGTACGCCTCTCAGCAGTGCTCCGATGTTGTCGCCTGTCTCTGCCTGGTCGAGTGTCTTTCTGAACATCTCTACGCCTGTGACTACGACTGTTCTCTTCTCGTCTGTAAGTCCTACGATCTCTACGTTTTCGCCGACCTTCAGCATTCCTCTCTCGACTCTTCCTGTTGCTACTGTTCCACGGCCTGTGATCGAGAATACGTCCTCGACTGGCATCAGGAACGGCTGGTCATTTGCTCTCTGTGGCTCTGGAATGTAGTCGTCTACTGCCT
>JBGUJM010000141.1:0-2341 GCA_045113935.1 Anaerovoracaceae bacterium | reverse complement strand
TGTTTTTTGATTGCCGTTCTTGTTTTTTGCTACCAGAAAAGTCCTCCCTCCACATAGTGGAGAAAGGACTTTGTCTACAGTCTGAGGAACCGGATCTTCTCCGGTTCCTGTGTTCAACATGCTCGTTGCACTGACCTGTCAGATCTTACTGCTCTGCGTCGAATGGCAGAATAGCAACAACTCTTGCTCTCTTGATCGCTTTAGCGACTGCTCTCTGGTGCATTGCGCAGGTACCTGTGACTCTTCTCGGGAGGATCTTTCCTCTCTCGGTGATGTACTTCTTCAGAGTCTCAGCATCCTTATAATCGATCTTCTTATCCTTGTCTGCGCAGAACTGGCATACTTTTCTTCTTCTCATGCCAGTGTTCGCACGTCTAGGTCTGTTGTTCATCATATTCGTGCTTTCCCCTTTCTCTAGAATGGAATGTCATCTTCGGCTGCCTGGAATGTATCCGGGAGATCATCGAATCCGCCGAACGGATCGCTCTGCTTAGCAGGAGCGCTTTCCTGTCTTCCGAAATCATTCTGAGGTCCGTCGAATCTGGTGTCCTGTCCGCTGAAACCGCTGTTATGATTGCCGTAGTTTCCGCCGCCCTGATAGGAGCCCTGACTGCCATTCTGGCCGCCCTGACCGCCACCGAGGAATTCTACTCTGTCGGCAACAACATCAGTTGTGTATACGGTGACACCTTCTCTGTTCTTGTAGCTTCCGGTCTGGATCCTTCCCGCTACTGCGACCAGCCTGCCCTTGGAGAGGTAACGGTCACATGTTTCAGCCTGTCTTCCCCATACTGTGATACGGATAAAGTCAGCGCCGGCATCTTCGCCGTTCCTTCTCGGCCTGTCCACTGCGATGGTGAATCTGCACATTGCCGACTGGGTGTTAGGCGTGTAGCTGAGTTCAGGGTCTCTTGCAAGTCTTCCAATCAAAATTACCTGATTCATAATCCGACCTGTCCTTTCACTACTCTTCGTCCTGACATACGATGATATGTCTCATTACGTTCTCATTGATCCTGAGTCTTCTGTCGAGTTCCTTAGGAAGCTCTGCGTCAGCCTTGAAAGGCAGAACTACATAGTAACCAGTAGTCTTCTTGTTGATGGTGTAGGCAAGTCTTCTCTCGCCCCAGACATCAGCCTCTCCGGCCTCGCCGCCTGCATTGATGACTGTCTTGACAGTCTCGATGAGGTTAGCTTTGGTCTCCTCGTCCAGAGTAGGATCAAGCACGAATAGAAGTTCATAATCTCTCATGTTGACACCTCCTGTGGTCATATTGGCACCGGTTCTCCCGGTGCAGAAAGTAATAAATTATGGGCGCGTCGCACATGACGCGCCCATATATTCTATTCAAAACACTAAGGAAAATCAAGCACTTTTTTTTATTGACCGTCCCATTCGCAGACATATCCGGTAAAACGCGTATCCTTGTAATTCGGATATCCTTCATATCCATAGGAAATACCAGAATTCGACATATCCCACCACAGCATATACCTGTCTTCATCATACGATCCACAGCATATCTGGAGATAGTTCTGGTCACCGTCCTCATCTTCATTATCTCTGTTGTCAGGCTGGTTTTCACGCCAGTTCGTGTACGACCAGTCCTCGCCGGTGATCCATCTCCAGACGCCTTCTTCCTCATTATCTGTTCCACCGAGCCAGTAGTTTTTCTTCTCTCCTTTGACTTCGATCAGGTCTGCAACAAAATTCTGCTCTTCCTGGCTCGTTATTGTTGCCAGATATCCGCCCTCTTCTTCACACTTTTCCCGTGCTTCCGACCAGTATAAAGATTCATTTACTACCTTATAATAATGACCGTTGAATTCTTCCGCGCCCTCAGGCCGGCTCTTCACTTCATCAGGTTCATCAGGGTTATCAGGCGGGATGATCTCCGGAGGTGATTCTGTCTCAGGAGTTCTGACAGAATTGAGTATCAGAAAAGTTCCCGCAAGAATGACTGCCGCAATGACAGCAATAATCAGCCCCACTTTTACAGCATTCTTTTTTGCGGGCAGAACCTGCTTCACCGGGGATGTTTCTGTCAGGAACCCTCCCGGATATGTGTTTCCGGCTGCATCCTGATGTCCGGCATTCACCGTATGCCCCCTCCTGTATGAAGGCTGTCCCCCGGTCTGAATGCTGCCCGACGAATTCCCGTGCATATATTCCCGGCTGTATGATTTTATGTCATTGACGGGCATCATCACTGTCCCGTCATCAAAATCATAATTGTTATAATAGTTCTCCAGATCGCTCCTGAACTCCCTCGCGCTCTGATATCTCGCTGACGGATCAAACGCGCAGGCCTTCCCGATGATATACGAAAGCATCATCCCC
>JBGUJM010000140.1:0-2902 GCA_045113935.1 Anaerovoracaceae bacterium | reverse complement strand
TCTCATCTATGGAGTCACAGCTTGTGAATGCCATGAGCAGAGAAAAGGTGCTTTCGAACCTGCTTAAGGATGTGAAGAAAGATTATGACTATATACTTATCGACTGCATGCCGTCACTTGGCATGATAACGATCAATGCGCTCACGGCTGCGGACGAAGTCATAATACCGGTGCAGGCACAGTATCTGCCGACAAAAGGGATGACCCACCTGATGAAAAGTATAGATATGGTCAGGAACCACACTAACGAGAAGTTGAAAATCGCTGGTATAGTCATGACGCTGGTAGACGGAAGGACCAATCTGTCGAAGGAAGTGATCAATACGATAAGGACGAAGTATGGCATGAGTATCCGGATCTTCGATACACAGATCCCGGTCGCGGTGAAAGCAGCAGAGGCAAGTAAGGCGGGCATGAGCATCTTTGCATATGACAAAGGATCTAAACCGGCTATTGCTTATGAACAACTTACGAAAGAGGTGATGAGACTTGGCGAACGCGAAAGACATAGAGATGAAACTGCCCTCGCTCGATGAACTGTTTTCATCACAGGAAGAGCGTGATGATGCTAAGCTAAAAAGGATATATGAGATACCTCTTGATGAGATCGACCCATTCCCGGATCATCCATTCAAAGTCAGGGATGATGAGGATATGCTCAATCTAGTCGAATCTATCAGAGAGAACGGCGTACTGACTCCTGCTACAGTCCGGAAAAAAGAAGATGGACGATATGAACTGCTATCCGGGCATCGACGATTAAGAGCATGTGAGCTTGCAGGCATCGATACACTTAGGAGTGAGGTCGTGGACATGACTCGTGATGAGGGAACGATCTTTATGGTGGAGAGCAACTTCCAACGCACTAAGATCCTTCCGAGTGAGAAAGCCTTCGCGTATAAGATGAGAATGGAGGCAATGAAACGATTACCTGGGAGACCGGAAAAAGGTGCCCCACTGGGGCACAATTTCGGAGAAAAGAGCAGAGATGTCTTGGCAACTGAGGTTGGCGATAGCAAATCTCAAATCCAACGTTATATCCGTCTCACTGAACTTATACCGGAAATCCTGGATATGGTGGATGAGGGACAGATGGCTATGCGTCCGGCGATAGAATTGTCGTTCATCCCAAGAGTCCAGCAGGGACACATCTGGGAATGTATGGATGCTGAACAATGCACCCCATCTCATGCTCAGGCGATACGAATGAGACAGATGTGTGCGGAGAAGAAACTCACTCCTGAGGTGATAGAAGCTATTCTTCTTGAGGAGAAGCCCAACCAGAAAGAGCGCATAGTGCTCAGCGGCGAACGTTTCAGAAGACTGTTCCCACCGGACCTGCCGGTATCGAAGCGTGAGGACTATATCGCTGCAGCCATGGAATACTATGCCAGACATAGACAGAGACAACGAGACAGGGATGATGTCAGATAGGCATAGTGCATGTCATATCAGGAGTATGTTTTCCCGTCTCCTCCCCTGTAACCCCACCTCTCTTACTACCGGTTACTACCCGAAGAAGTAAGAAATGGTGGGAATATGTATATGCAAGAATAATATATTTATAATAATCGCAATATCCTGATATATGGCGTTCAAGTCGAAAAGACCTGAGCGCCTTTTTTCATGTCCGGAATTGCGGGAAAGGAATCCATATGACGAAAGACAAAGACAAAAACCCAAATGATGACGTGATCATCTGCACGGATGATGCCGGGATGCAGCTGTATCTGAGCGAGAAAGCTGCAAACAGACTCTCCTGGATCCTGACAGGAGTCATGATCCTTATCAGCCTGCCGGTGATAATCCTGGCATTCATGATGATCTGAAAACCGATGAAAGGAGAAACAAGACAATGACAGAAAACAAGTATTTCAAGGCGTTCACAAGAGTGTTCGCCATAACGCTTGCGCTCATCATGGTCCTCGGTGCCGTGATGACAGAGACCGTATCTGCATTCAGCGGTAAGGTGGGCAGCAAATACACGGTCCACTGGTACAAGGAACTGCACTACGGTCCTGGTGAAGGCGGTTACAGTAACGCAGCCAAATGCGACCTCGGAGATGATCTCGGAAGCCGCTTTTCCATCTGCGTGCAGCCGAATAAATCATCCCCGGTATGGTCAGGAGATCAGACCAGGACAGTCCAGGTAGACAAGGTAGTCACAGACGCTACCGACACCGGCAAGTGGAACGCACTCAGGAATATCGTGTACTACTCACCTTCATATCCGGGATTCAAGAAGAACATCGAAGGGATCAAGCAGTTCTACTACGGCGATGAAGCCAAGGATTACGGTGTAGCGCACCTGGCGCTTGCCTATGTATATGCAGGGCGACCTAATGACATGTCAACATGGGGCGGGACACATGCCTCTGCCTGCGGTGATGTATGGACGAGGGCAAAGGCACTTGCCAACGCACTTTATGACAGCAATGCAGCCTTTGATGAGGCTGTCCCTGAAAGCTTCAAGATATTCATCTGCTATATGGATGGAGTAGAGGACATGGTAGTGGGATACCTCGAGGCACCGGGATATCTAAACATGAAGAAGCTCAGCAACCGCACCTCCATTACGGAAGGCAATAACTGCTACTCCCTTGAAGGTGCAGAGTATACGGTCTATGACAAGAACGGCAGCGTTGCAGGCCGCCTGTATACAGATGCAAGCGGAAACAGCAACACCGTCAAGCTGATGGAGGGCACTTATACAGTCAAGGAGACCTATGCACCTCCGGGATATGCCAAGGATTCTGAAACTTATACTGTGAAGGTCATATCTGAGGAGACAACTTCGTTCACTGCAAAGGACGAGCCGATCACTGACCTGGTTGAGCTTCTGCTGACCAAGAATCCGCTGGGATATCCGCATGATCACGGTGAAGGAGATGCGACTCTTAAG
>JBGUJM010000139.1:0-15465 GCA_045113935.1 Anaerovoracaceae bacterium | reverse complement strand
GTAGTCTTTCACCGGATACTCGTAGTCAGGTCTGACCTTGATCGTCTGCCCTACATTCATTGTAAGTGATGTTCCTACACGCTTCTTGGTTACGGTATTCAGAACATAGGTCGTCTTCATCGCCTGATACTTGCCGCCCGCTGGTGTCGTGATGATGCCTGTCGACCAGGTCTTGTCGCCCTTCGCCTGCGCGTGTATCTCGATGACGTAGTCTACAGGGATGTTGATCCAGGCTTCATAGGTGCTGGCCGGATATGACTTTGTCGTCCAGCCGGACCATGAGCCGCCGGCACCGATCTTACGCGTCCTGTATTTGAGGTTCCAGCCAGTGACTGTGGTACCGTCAAGCTTGGTCCATTTGAATTTGACCTTGCCGACAGAATGCTCAGAAGCCCAGAGACTCTTGACTTTCAAATTGGTTGTCAATCTCGGAATAGCTCTTGCTGTCCCCGGCTTTTTGGCATTACATACGGAGCAATGGATAGATTCAGAGCCATCACTTGCATAAGTTGCAGGTTTATCCACGGTATATTTTGAATTCCATGTGTGATCAGTTGCGTTATAGTGGACAACCGCATCGTAGACATAAGGGTTACCTAAATTTTCCCATTGCTGCTTACTGCCTGCAAAGAAAACATACTTCAGGTTATTACAAGCATTAAAAGCCGGATGATTGATGGATGTCACGCTGTCAGGTATCGTCACAGTTGTCAGACTGCTACAACCGTGTAATGCAAAGCTTCCTATCGACGTAACGCTGTCGGGTATCGTCACAGTTGTCAGACTGCTGCAGTCACAAAATGCATACTCTCCTATCGACATCACGCTGTCGGGTATCGTTACGCTTGTCAGACTCCTGCATCCCCAAAATGTACCCCATTCTATCGTGGTCACGCCGTCCGGGATCGTGAAGCTTGTCAGACTACTGCAGTTATAAAATGCATACTCTCCTATCGACATCACGCTGTCTGGGATATTTATGCTTGTCAGACTGCTGCAGTTATAAAATGTATTCTTTTCTATCGAGGTCACACCGTCTGGAATCGTTACGCTTGTCAGACTGCTGCAGTTATAAAATACCCGTTCTCCTATCGATGTCACGCTGTCCGGGATCTCTATGCTTGTCAGACTACTACAGCCGGAAAATGTCTCATATTCTATCGACGTGACTCTATCTGGGATATTTATGCTTGTCAGACTGCTACAGCCTTCAAACGCAGAGCTTCCTATCGACGTCACGCTGTCCGGGATCTCTATGCTTGTCAAACTGCTGCAGCCGAAAAATGTACTACTTCCTATCTCAGTCACACTGTCGGGGATCGTAACGCTTGTCAGACTGCTGCAACCGTTAAATGTACCACTTCCTATCTCAGTCACACTGTCGGGGATCGTAACGCTTGTCAGACTACTACATTTATAAAACGTCTCACGTTCTATCGATGTAACTCCGTCTGGGATACTTATGCTTTTCAGACTGCTGCAATCGTAAAATGCATAACGCCCTATCGAGGTTACGCCGTTTGGGATATCTATGCTTGTCAGATTACTGCAACCGCTAAATGCGGCGCCCCTGATCGAGGTCACACTGTCGGGGATACTTATACTTTTCAAACTGTTGCAGTTATATAACATCTCAAATTCTATAGAGGTTACTCCGTATGGAATTTTTAAGCTTGTCAAACTGCTGCAACCGTTAAATGCTTCGCTCCCTATCGATGTCACACCCTCCGGGATCGTTATGCTTGTCAATCTGCTGCAGCCAGAAAACGTACCATTTCCTATCGAGGTCACACTTTCCGGGATCGTTATGCTTGTCAGGCTGCTGCAGTTATAAAATGCATCGCTTCCTATCGACGTCACACTGTCCGGAATAGCTATTTCTCCTATTTTCACGCAATTAGCAAAACAGTAATAATCGATTGTAGTGAGTCCCGAAGGCAGTGAAACCGTTTCTGCTTTATTGAGAGAATAAAAGGCATAGTCCCCTAAAGATGTTATTCCTTCCTCAACTACTATACTTTTTACCTTGCTTCTTTTACTTGCCCACGGGATACTGGATTCAGAGAAATCTTCCATGCGACCAGTACCAGAAATGGTCAGCGTCATATCTGTATCTGTTCCGGTAAGTGTCCATGTGACATTCTCACCACAGGTGCCGGAATCTATTACCTCATCTCCTGCTTTTGTATTACCGTCTGATGCTTTCGGATCACCTGTAACTCTGGTTTCTACATCTTCTGCATCATCAGCTTGCTCATTATCAGATGCGGTGACGGCATCCTCATTCTGCTTCTCATCGGCAGTACCATCAATGGCTGAATCTTCGTCAATTGAAAGATCGCCGTTATCTACAACATCCGCTCCTAGTTCCTCATCTGAAACAGATTCTGCATTCTCAACAGTCGGCACATCCGAAACGTTTTCTGCCTTGCTTTCTGCAAACGAAAATACCGGCATGAATGAAACTGCCAGAAGCAAGGATAATATCAACACTTTTACTCTCTTACCAGACATCATATCCACCTTCTATATTTATCATCACTATTTCCGTATATCTCATCCAAGACATATACTTTCCCTTATACACCTAATATACCACACTTTTGTTCCTGCATAATTACAAAAACGGGGGCCATTACGACCGCCCTGTCAATCCAATCAGCATATATAACTTCTTAAATACTTTTGATCACATCTGCTCCTGACGCGAATGACAGAAAATCGACGCGGGATACGCCGGCATCGTCCAGCACGCGGACTATCTCATCGATCGTAACTCCTGTAGTGGTGATATCATCGATCAAAAAAATCCTTTTCTCTCGCAGCTCATCGGTTCGCCGTTTTCTGACCGCAAAGGCTCCGCGGATATTTTCTCTTCTCTGGTCGGGACTAAGTGATCTCATCATCTTCGTCTCCCTGACCCTGATAAGGATATCGGGATCATAGCGCAGACCGGTCCTGCGGGAAAAACTCTTTGCGATCAGCGCGGCCTGATTATAACCTCTTATACTTTTCTTTCTGGAATGAACAGGTACCGGTAAAACAAGATCATATCTTTCAGAAAGCTCCTCCAAAGTGAATTCCGACAGCATCCTGTCTGCCATGATCTCCCCGATAGTATCCGCTATATCTGATCTGCCGTCGTATTTCAGCGCGAAAACCAACGCCCTTTCATGCGTTCCGTATTCCGTACATGTATATCCCCTGTTGAACCGGTGAGGGTGTTCCCTGCAGTTGAAACATATCGCCCCGGGATTGACCTCTGAAAGCCGCTTGCCGCACTTGGCGCAAGTTCTCTCTCCGATCCATTTCATCCCGTCCATGCAGTCATTGCAGAGCCTGTATGTCCTGCTGCCGTCGATGATCTTGCCGCAGCAGATACAATATAGTGAGGGCGGATAGATGAGATCCAGCGCCCGCCCTGCTGCTTCGCTAAGTATATTCAATCTGTTCAAACCACATCAGCTCCTTTCACAGCCATGCCATAAGCGTTATGAACGATGTCAGCGGGTCGTTCCTTTTGCACATTCCGGTATAAAACAAAAGCACCGGGTCTTTGCCCAGTGCATCTCATGATCGCGGGGACCCCGGCAAGAAGTCCCGGCCCGCCTCATATTATAAAATCCAGTTATGAAGTCCTAAACTATAACGGCTTGAACATTGTGTCAGAGAGGACTGCCCCGCTGACACGTTACATATCGAATACTGTGTATATGGTTCCGGCCGCAAGCCTGTGTCTCAGACCGGTATAGCGCTCGTCGGAGCGGTTATTGTTTATCATGTACTGTATGCAGCGCGGATCACCGATGATGAGGACCAGCTGCTTGCCGCGTGTCACCGCAGTGTAGAGAAGATTTCTCGCCATGAGCATCGGCGGGAATCTCCATGCGGGGATTATGACTGCAGGAAACTCGCTGCCCTGGCTTTTGTGCACCGTCACGGCATAAGCCAGATCCACTTCCTCGAACATATCCCCGGAATAAGTGATGAGTCTGTCATCGGACCTTACCGTCATGGTTTTATCCGCAGGGCTCACACTTTCAACAACGCCCATGTCACCGTTGAAAATTCCCTCGCCCATAGTCCAGTCATCATCACGCCGCCACCCGGCACCATAATTGTTGCGCAGCTGCATGACCTTGTCACCCGGTCTGTATACCTTGCTGCCGATCCTGAGTTCGGGAACGTCCTCTGCGCCAGGATTGATGACCTCCTGCAGAACAGTGTTCAGACTCGGCGCGCCGAGTATACCCCGTCTGGTCGGAGTCAGTACCTGTATATCATCGGCAGAATGTATGAAGTCAAAACCTCTCTCCAGCCTTCCGCCGATCATTTCCTTGATCGTCGAGAGGATCTCTGTCTCGTTGTTTCTCTGAAGTATGAAAAAATCACTGTCTCTGCCGCCGTGTTCAGGATACTCGCCATTGTTGATGAGGTGCGAATTGGTCACGATCCGGCTGTCTTCCGCCTGCCGGAATATGTCTCTGAGCCTTGTCGTGCAGATACTGTCACTTGCGATCATGTCACGAAGCACATTGCCGGCTCCGACCGACGGCAGCTGGTCCGCGTCTCCGGTGAAAATAAGGATCGTTCCTGTTTTGACAGCTTCAAGCAGCCCGTCCATGAGCATGATATCAATCATCGAGGCTTCGTCCACGATCACGGCATCCTGCTCAAGAGGGTTCTCACTGTTTCTGCCAAAATTAAGTGTTTCATCATCCTCTGAGTATACGTACTCGAGCAGACGGTGTATCGTCATGGCAGGCTCTCCGGTCGCCTCTTCCATGCGTTTTGCCGCGCGGCCTGTAGGAGCCGCCAGCGCTACGCTGAGTCCCAGTCTCCTGAAAATGCGAACGAGTATATTGAGGATGGTTGTTTTGCCCGTGCCCGGTCCGCCGGTTATGATCGAGACGTTATTGACAAGCGCGGAGCGGACAGCTCTCAACTGATCACCTGACAGAGAAATCGAGCCGGCACCGTCAGCAGCAAGAAGCGCTTCTGCGTCACTGATCAGATTGTCTATGGACGCATTGATCCCGGGCCGCTCAGCGCACCGGATCCTCAGGAGATTGTGAGCCGTACGCTGCTCTGCCTGATGATACCCGTACAGATAGATGACCGGAACTTCATCAAGTCTGTCCTCTTCAAGCTCACCGTTGAACACAAGATCCCTGAGAGAATCCCTGACATTTTCCCTTGTGGTATCCAGCAGCTCTGCCGTCTTCTCGACCAGCAGCTCTTCAGGCATCAGAGTGCTTCCGCTGACAGCCCAGTTCCTGAGCGTATACCTGATACCGCTTTCTATGCGGTAAGAGCTGTCCGGCGCAATGCCGAGCCTTGCCGCGATCTCATCCGCGCGCGGGAATGTGATACCGCGGATATCTTCGACCAGAATATACGGATTGTCTCTGACGATCTCAAGCGAGTCAGAGCCATAGCACTTGTATATCCTGACTGCGTCGGTCATCCCGATCCCGATCTCGCGGAGTTCGATGGATACGCCAGCGAACTCTCTTGATTCGCCGAAGGATTCACAGATCCTGGCAAGAGACTTCGGTCCGATGCCGCTGACCTTGAGGAGTTTCTCCGGGGTCTCTTCTATGACACGCAAAGTATCCTCGCCGAATGTGTCGACGAGGGTCCGTGCCGTCTTGGGTCCGATGCCCCTTATATTGCCTGCCGCCAGAAATTCGTATATAGCATCCTCGCCTTCCGGCATCAGCTCCTCATATCCGGTAAAACTGAACTGTTCCCCGTACTTCGGATGTATGGTGAATCTGCCTTCGAGGCTGTAGCTTGCGCCCTCCTTGGGCTCGGCAATGATCCCGGCTATCCTGATCGCGCCTTCATCTGTATCAAGAATCGCGACAGTATATCCGTTCCCGGCATTATTAAAAATGATCTTGCCCAGAGTTCCTTCTTTTTGCATTGATATATTGTTTCCGGCATATGTCACGGAGTCCGGCCCCGCGTCATACCGCAAACCGCACTCTCACATCAGAACGTTCTCTTATATATCTTCCTGTTGTCGAGGGTGAAGACTTTATCGCTGAATCCGCCCGGCTCAACGTTTTTGAGCGCGTCTTCCATGTCGAACATCTTGGCGTCTGTCATATCGAGGTAATGGAGCATCTCCGCCTCCGGGAAAAGAGGCTTCTTAGGGCTGCCGTATTCAGGCTCATAGTGATGTGAGATCGCCATATGCTGCATCATGACAGTCTTTTCTTCGCTGATCCCGAGTTCCCTGCACCTGTCTCCGAGTGCCGCCGCGCCCATAACGAGGTGGCCGAGCATTTTGCCCTCAAAAGTGTACTCCGGTACAACTCCGTTATTATCAGAATCAAGTTCGTTGAGCTTCTCTATGTCATGCAGAACCACTCCCGCAAGGAGAAGATCCTTGTTAAGGTATGTGTATACCTCGCATGCGCGCTCACCCATCATCAGCATTCTCTTGACGTGATAGAGCAATCCAGCATACTCTGCGTGATGATTGCTCATGGCGGCCGGCCAGAACATAAGGCGGTCCTTTTCATCTGTATAAAAACTCAGAGCAAGCTTCTTCAGGTCTTCATCTCTGAATTCATTGATCCGTCCGAGGATGTATTCATACATAGCCTCCGGAGACTCGGGCGCAGCCTTGAAGAAGTCTGATCTGTCTATCGTGTCATCCTTTGCGCGGCCTTTTATATTATCAAGGACCAGCTGATTCTTGCCCTGGTATTCCTTGCATCTGCCGGATACCGTTATGATCATTCCCGCCTTGATCTTGCTGTATCTGGCTATCTCATCCGGACTCAGGGACCACTTGACTGCCTGTACTTCGCCTGTCGCATCCGCAAGCGTCATGTACAGGTGTCTCTTACCGTTGTTACCGTCACGGATATCCGCATTTTTGACGAGATATCTGTCTTCGAGTCTGCCGGCTTCATCCGGCTTCAGATTCTTTATATAAAAGGGTTTCACAGTTTTCTCTCCTTCATATGTCTTGTATATGTGTTTTCTGACTAAAGTAGTATATCACACGAATCAGCAGTGTGTTATAATCCTCTTGTGAATTACTTAAGATAAGAATAATCAACCGGAGGTCATTTATGAATTTTGATGCTGAAAAAGCGACCCGTGCCACGGTCGAATGGATCCGTGACTGGTTCGAAAAAAACGGTCCGGGATGCAATGCTATCGTTGGTGTCAGCGGAGGCAAGGACAGTTCCATCGCCGCCGCGCTGTGTGCAGAAGCACTCGGCAGGGACCGTGTCATCGGTGTATTGATGCCTAATACCACTCAGTCTGATATCGATATGGCTCAGCTGCTGGTCGACCATCTCGGCATTGAGCATTATGTAGTCAATATCGGAGGAGCGTTCGATTCGCTGTGCGCTCAGATCGAAGCCGCCGGGCTGGAGCTCTCCAAAGACTCCATCATCAACCTTCCTCCTAGGCTCAGGATGTCGACGCTGTACGCAGTCGGTCAGAGCCGCAACGGCAGAGTCGTCAACACCTGCAACCTGTCTGAAGACTGGGTAGGCTATTCGACCAGATACGGTGACTCGGTCGGTGATTTCAGCCCGATGTCATGCTTCACTACGGCTGAGATACGCGCGATCGGCCGCGTTCTCGGGCTCCCGTCAGTTCTCATCGAGAAAGTACCGTCCGACGGACTTTCAGGTATGAGCGATGAAGAGAAGCTCGGGTTCACCTATGAAGTCCTTGACAGATACATCCGCACCGGGGAGATCGATGATCCTGAGACTAAGAAGCGCATTGACTATCTCCATGAGAAGAATCTGTTCAAGCTGAGGTTCATGGACTGCTTCAAGTATGAAGGCTGATCTCTGTCAATGATAGCAGATACAACATCATTTCATTCATATCGATTTATGCATCCAAAAAACGCCGGGTATCGTAAGATTTCCGGCGTTTTCCATGTTTCATCGATGCTGCTGCCGCATCAGAGGCAGCAGATCATTTCTTTTTCTTCATTCGCTCAAGAACAGTCCTATATCCTCCTTCACCGTATGTGAGGCATTTGTTTACACGGCTTATGGTTGCTGAACTCGCACCGGTCTCCTTGCTGATCTCACTGAATACAGTCCCCTCGTTCAGCATTCTGGCGACCTCCAGCCTTGCGGACATGTCGAGGATCTCCCTGATAGTCGCCACATCATCGAAGAACTTTCTGCACTCCTCTTCACTATTAAGAGAGAGGACCGCGTTATAGAATTGCTGCAGATTCCTTTTTTCCTTATCTGTTATCATAGCCGGGCTCCTGTCAGTTGAGGTACGCTTAATCATGCTCAGAACAGCATCACTATTGTATCATCATTTTATCGCGCTTTAAAGTGCTAAAGTGTATTTTTTCAGAACCCGCTCTATATTCAGAATACAAACTGAACAAGCAGCATGTAGCAGAAGGTACCGGCCGCAACGGAGAGAAGCATCTTATGCTTCCATCTGTGCAGAGCAGCTGTGACCAGGATCGATATCAGTTCCGGTATCCCGTGGCTTCCCGATATGACAGAGACATCCTTGAGGCAGTACACTACCAGCATGCCGAAAACAGCACACGGCAGCGCTTTTCCGAGATACCGTATGTACGGCGGCGTTTCCCTGTCAGGCGTGAAAATGAGGAACGGCAGGAATCTCGTCAGCATAGTCCCGCCCACACATATCGCTATCGTTATGATCTGCTGTGGTATTGTCATAGGGCTCATGCAGTCTCCTCCTCTTCTTCATACACTTTGCTGAGCGGCCTGCGGAAAACAGTAAGCAGCACCAGTATCGTCAGCATAGCTGGGATCATGAAAGAATCCGGACCGAATATGATCAGGCATACCACTGTTGATCCGATCCCGGTAAGCGCGGTATACGGTTTGTCTTCCTTCATAAACTGATCCATGAAGATCGCGACGAACATCGCTGTCATCACGAACCCTATCCCCTCGGTATTGAATGTCAGCAGAGATCCGGCCAGTCCTCCGATCGTCGCTCCGGACACCCAGTAAAAATGATTCAGCGCCGTCACCCAAAACATGAACCAGCCTCTGTCAACATCTTCCGGTATATCTGCAGTGTAGTTTATGGAAAAAGATTCGTCACACATACCGAATATAAGGTAAAACTTTTTCCATCCGAGTCCATTGTATCTGTCGAGCATCGTGATGCCGTAGAACAGGTGCCTTGCCTGCACCAGAAGAGCGATCGTCAGCGCTTCTAATGGCGCAAAGGCGGAAAGCAGCATGCTCACCACGATGAACTCAAGGGAGCCGCCGAAAATCAGCAGGCTCATCAGCATCGGGTATACGAATGAAAAACCCGACTGATTCATCAGAACTCCATACGCAAGAGCAAGGAACCAGAAGCCCGCAAATATTGGTATTGTATACGGAAACGCTGCCTTGAAAGCTTTAGATTTCATTTTTCCTCCGCGGATACCCCTTGAGCTGTGTAAACGGCTTCCGGGGAGCAACTGACCAGCTATGTCTGCTTAAGTACAGATATTATAAGTTTTCCTGCTGCATGTAAACAATCTGAAAGGTTTTGTCATACACGTCACATATTCCGGCCTGCAAGGTGCCGGATGCTCCTTGACCGGGAAGAGCTGTCTGAAATATAATCGGATAGTATTCTTTTTCAGCATATATTATGGCCGGGGATTCCGCGCTCAAGCCCGGCCGGATGTGAATTTATATCAGACAATGACAGAAAACACTACAGAAAAAGGCAAAATAAATGAACGCGTCGCTGCGTTCGTATGCGGTATCCTCCTCCTGATCGTGATCCTGATCACTGCTACGGAGGCCGTATGTTACTGGATTCCGGGCTGGTGGCGCAGGGAATATGCAAAATACAATACCCCGCAGTATGTCACCGGCGAGATGTCGCTTGATGACGCGGTCTATATCACCGAGCAGATGCTCGAGTACTGCATCGGCCGTCTGGACACGCTCGAGAATACCGAGGCGACGATAGACGGTGTGAAAGCGCCGTTTTTTACAGAGCGGGAAAAGCTTCACCTTGCGGACTGCCGGAACATTTTCCTCGGTGCAGTAAGATTCAGAATGCTTTCTGTTCTGGTCATTGCATGTCTTCTGATCGCGGTATGGTTCTCCGTCCGCAAGCGGTGCGAGTCTCAGGGCGGCAGCAGCAGCCGTTCTGCTGTAATGCCGCTATACCTGAAGATCCTCTCCGGAGGATATCTTGCCGCGCTGGCGGCACTGGCCGCATTCGCCGTGTTTCTGATCATCGTCGGAATGAACAATTTCACATTCCTCTTCACCAAGTTCCATCATGTCTTCTTCGACAATGATCTGTGGATCCTCGATCCGAGGCATGACAACCTTGTCAACGTGATGCAGGAGTCTGTTTTCTCGGATGCCGCGATCACTATCGGCAGCATCTGGGCGGCGGTATCTGTTCTCCTCGCAGGGATCAGCGTTTTTGTTCTGAAGAAGTCCTGAGATACGGCATCACCATATCCCGCGCTTCCGCAAGGCTGATATCGTGTGACACTGCTATCCCGGCGAGATCATCATACTCCGCTTTGATCCTGTCTGTTCCGTAGCCTGTTACGTGTTTGTATCTTACCGGACCGTACGGAGTTTCGGCAGTTAAGATCTCCCTGTCAAGGATATATCTTTCTGAGATCACTTCTCTGATACCGATCGTTGACGTGTACCTGAAGATCAGACGGGCAAAACGCTCCTTTTCTGTTTCGTCATCGCCGCACATCACTGTAAACAGCCAGGCCGGACGGCCTTTTTTCATGACTGCGGGAGTTACCGTAACATCTCTGGCTCCGGCCGCCATGATGCGTTCAGCCGCAAAAGCCATTTCTTCGGCAGTCATATCATCTATATTGCATTCCAGTTCGCAGATTCTGTCCTTGCTCATATCACACAGCCTTATCCGGTCCCGACCCGGAATTATGTCTCTTCTCTATCTGGTATTGGTATCCAGCTCTACCCTGTCATACATTCCCGACAGTCTGACCCTGATCTCATCCAGATCATCAATTGCTTTATTATACTGATCCGCTTTCACCTGCAGCAGTGCATTCCGTCCGCGCATTCTCACGCGGAAATCCCTGAATCCCATATCATGCATGATCGACTCCGCGTGTTCTGTAACGGCAAGCTTGTCCGCAGTTATCTCTTCGCCGCAAGGGATGCGGGTCGCAAGACATGCATATGCGGGCTTGTTCCATACAGGCAGACCTGCTTCACGGGAAAGTCTTCTGACTTCATCTTTGGTGATACCGCACTCTCTGAGAGGCGACCGTATGCCTAATTCCCTCAAAGCTTTTGCTCCCGGTCTGTCAGACAGATCATCTGAGGCATTGGTACCGTCTATGATCAGATCATATCCATCCTCACACGCGCACTTCATTAGTGCCGACATGATGTTTAGTTTGCAGTAATAGCATCTGTCCTGCGGGTTGGCTGTTACTTTCTCATCTGAAAGCACGTTCACTCTGATCACCTTCATACCGGAACCCGTAAGTTCCGCTATCTTCCGCGCATCTTCAAATTCGAACTGCGGCTGAAACCGGGACCTGACATAATATGCCATTACATCAGCTCCTGATTCCACTGCAGCATACAGCAGATACGAAGAATCCACACCCCCTGAAAAAGCCAGCGCAGCCTTGTTATTCACCTTAAAGAATTCTTTCAGATCCATACGCCTATTATAAGCACAGCCTCCTCGACATGTCAAAATGTGTCAAACATCCCCGTCTCTGGCATTTGTAACAAAGAACGCCGGGATCACCGGCGTTCTTTGCTGTAGATATTGTAAGAGGGATGAAAGTATTATGGTGTAGTTAATTACCGGCCTGATCTTAACCGGTAAGTAATACCTTGAGAAAATGTTTTGGTCTTTCTGACCTCCGCATCATTATAATAGCATCTGTAATTCCTATTGTCAAGGTAGGAATTAGAGTTTTCTAATCTTTTTTGATCTGCCTCTCAAAGTATCCGGTACTATTTCCCGCGGATGAATTGAATTACACATCATCCGCAAAAAAGCAGCATCCCCTGAAGGATGCCGCTTTTGAGAACCGTCTCTACAGATGCTGGTTTCTGTCGATCCTGTCATAGTGTCTGAGCAGGAACGGCTCGATCATCGAAGTCAGCTTCATGTCCAGATTGAAGAAGTATACGGTGAATGTTACAACGAACAGACCGGATACAACAAGGAACAGGTTGAGCAGCAGCTTGAGAGCCTTTCTTCTCCTGCGTCTCTGACGTTTTCTCTTGATTCTTTCTTTCATGTCTGATATGCCTCCAATTTTACCAGGAATTCTCGTCATCAAGGATCTCGAGTGTCGGATCCAGAGGTTCTTCCTGCATTACTGTTCTCATGTACTGATTGACCTGATCACGTACGCCCTGTCTTGAGATGACACGAGGGTCGAAGAGCTGGTGATCAACCCAGATCAGCGGGATCCCGCGTTCTCTTGCTCTGTCCTCAAACAGTCCGTGCATTCCGTCAAGAGCCTTGCATGTGATGTGCTCCCAGAGAATGATCATGTCAGCATTGAATTCCTCAACGAATCCGAAAAGGTCATCAAGCAGCACTTTGTAACCGCCGTGTGTGCGGTTACGCATGATCATCTCTTCTGTCAGCATAGCCATGTCGTAGTAAGCCTGCTCTCTGTTCTCAGGAGTATCCGTCTCCGCGATCATCTCTGTATTGATGCATGAGAGCATATCTGTCAGAGGCACGATGCCCCAGCAGTTGAGAAGCCATACGAGGAAGTCCATATAGAAGTGTGACTGTACACCCCATACGATCGCCCTGTGGCGGTACTCAGGAGCAGCCATCTTTCTCTTTTTGTAAGCTTTTTCGGCCAGCCTCATGAGCTTTTTGTCGCATTTCTCGAATTCAGGGACTTTGCCGCAGATAGCCATGTAATTGGTCTCAGTATACAGAGCCAGATTGCCGCCGAAGATCTGCGGATAGTCTGTCTTGTTCATATCCAGCCACTCGTTACGGCATCTGGTAGCGATGTTGACTCTGCGAGCGCATTCGAAGTAGTAATCCCAGTCCCACTTGTGACCGGTATGCTCTTCAATGAACCTGATAGCTCTCCGGATCTCCTCTGCCGCGTAATCCTGAACGTCGTCCTCCTTGTGGCGGAGAGGTGCAGGCAGCTGGAATACCGGGATGCCGTCTTCCTTCTCGAGTCTCTCGGAAATGACTCCGTTACCGAGCAGCGAACCATCACATGTGGTGTTGCACTGGATAGCACATGCTCCGAGGACAGGCGCGTCATCATCAATGGATACACCGGCCTCTGCCTCCGGCATCGGACAGACATCTCCTGCCAGTCCGTATTCCTGCGCTACATCAATATAATGTTCTGCGGCATGCTGGTTGAGCAGCACTGATACATAAGTCGAAGGTGTCTCACGGGATGTGCTCTTCAGACCAGGGAATCCCATCATGACTGCTGTCATTTCGTTCTCGTCAACGAGTACGTTGATCTTGGAGAATTCCTCATCGTTGCCAATTCTGCGGTCGCCGCGGAAAAGATTGCTGAGCAGCTTGGCTACGTCAATGATGATCAGATCCTGCTCCTCATGAGCCATCCTGAGGTATTCACCTCTGAGGCCCTGTGTAAAGCGGTCTACCATCATAGGTACCGCAAGATAGTTTGCCATCCAGCGATACCTGAACATGGCTTTGACATTGCGCGGTACCATCACGAATTTGCCCAGCGTCATCATGATGCCGAGCCAGCGCCAGTAATCATACAGCGTATCCTGTACGCCGCGCCACTCACGGCGCTTTCTTACTTTGCCATGAGGCTTGTAGAGATCGCCGTATCTGGTGTCACCCTTGATTTTCTCAGGGTTGACCATTTTGTTGAATTTCTTGACTGCCATTACTCTGCCTCCTTCTGGATCTTCTTGATGTCGATGCTTTCCATGAACGCCTGTACACGGGTACGCATCTGTCCTGAGGAGCCTATAGTGTATGGACGGTCAACAGCAAGTACAGGCCATCCGTATCTGTCTCTGAGCTTGATGGATCCCATCATCTTCTCATAAGCCCATGGATCGCAGAACTTCATCTGCTGATAAATAATGCCGTCGGCTTTATACTCCTTAGCAAGCTTATCGACATAGGAGCGCCGCGCGTCCATTTTCTCAGTGTTCATGTAACGAGGGCATTCGCCTCTGTACATGTACTGTCTGCAGATCTGAGTCAGAGCATCTTCCTCATCATTGAGCTCGATGATGTCCCTGCCCGGCAGTGAGCCATAGCAGAACCTGTCGGCACAGACGAACGCGCCGCTGTCTTCAACAAGCTTGATGAAATCTGTATCATCGACTTCAGATCCTACGACCAGTACTCTTGCCTTGAACCATGGCTTAGGATCAGGCTCTCTGACCTTGAGTTCTTCGAGTGTCTCCTCGAGTTTATCAATAATAAGATGCTTAGGCGCAACATATGTTGCGAGGCAGAATACGTTGTATTCATATCCTGTGATTGTAGGATTATCCAGTTTACGGAAATCGCCGATCGCTCTGATAAGTTCGCATACGCGGTTATGTTCGGCGACTGCCTTGCGGATAGCGGCATCGCTCGTGTCGATGCCGTAGTTCTCAGCCAGAGGCTTGAGAATGTGATTTTTGCACTGCAGTACATAGAGATCAAGGCCGTTATAGTCAGCTTTCATCGGGATCTCCATATAGTCGAAGAAGAATCCTTCCTTGCCCTCCCCCACAGCCTTGAGGACATCCATATTCTCAACACAGCGGTTGAGCATGGTGCATCCATCCGGCGTTATCATAGCGTCAAGGAAATTGTATCCTCCTTCAAGGGCTCTCTCCAGTATTGCTCTTGAATACTCACAGAGAAAACTGGTCAGATAATAAGTACCGACGTCTATTGAACCTGTTTTCGGTGCGCGGAGCCTCGCGGAGAAGCATCCCGGCAGATTGAGCAGTGGCTCAGGAACGTTCTCGCACATATATCCTATGCACTTTTTACCCTCTTCCTGTGCCTGTCTGATCAGGTCGTTGTTTGCTTCCTGCAGCAGGTCTTCAAAATAAATCAGATGTTTAAGGTCTTTCAAACCCGTACCTCCTCTTTTTTATCTGCGATTGCCTACCACAGCTTGTCAATAGCGTCAGCGATTCTCTTGCCCTGTTCAGCATTGAGTTTGCATCTGAGCTGTCTCTTGACCTCTCCCATTGGATACTCTTTGGCTTTTCCTTCTTCAATACGTGCGAGGATAGCTTTCTCTGCCTCCTCGCTGATCGAGCCGTCGCCAGGAAGACCCTTGAGGATAAGTTCCAGTTCTTCCATACTGATATCCATTTTATAAAGTCTCATTACTTTCTCCTCCTTGGTCGTTTCCGTCTGTTATTTCTTTTTGCTCTTTTTTACTTCGGCGGCGAGCATCTTTTCGAGTCTTTCAAGTGCCTTTACGTCGAGAGCAGTATCATCACCTGC
>JBGUJM010000138.1:0-1831 GCA_045113935.1 Anaerovoracaceae bacterium | reverse complement strand
AACGATCAGTATGATGATCAGTTCTGCTATTCTCTTCGCTATCTGTTTCTTCATGCTCACTTATGCAAGCCTGCCTCGTGTCTTAAGTTTTTATTTTACTGTATTAGCGTCTACTCCGTAGAAGTCGAACGGGATCTTCTCAGCGAATCCGCTGACTCCCGGCTTCATTACGGTTGTGTGGTTGAACAGCCCGACATATCCGAACGCGTTGTCATCAATAGCGATCTGTACGATCTTGTTGGCGAGGTCCGCTCTCTTGTCAGGGTCGACCTCAGTCTTGAGCTGCTGTATCATTGCTTCGCACTCAGCACTCTCGAAACCGCCGACATTGTAGTATGATCCGTCCGCAAGAGTGGAGTCTATGAAGTACTGAGGATCGCCGCACTTATCCGAGATCATACAGTAAAGCGCAAGATCAAAGTCCGCTGTGGCAATGTATGTAGAGTCAGGATCTTCCTCAACTGTCAGGTAAGAATCGATACCGACTGCCTTAAGCTGCTCCTGAATGAGTACTGCCAGAGTGTCGAGTGAACGTGCAGCGTAGTATGCAATGTTGATCTTGAGCGGCTTCCCATCTTTCTCGTATATACCTTCAGCGTTGAGAGTATATCCGTCATCCTCGAGCAGCTTCTTAGCCTTGGCTGTGTCTACAGCAGGGATAGTCACTTTGCTGTATGCAGTGCTGTCCGGGAACGGTGAATGAGCAGGGCTTACTGTACCTTTCAGATAATCCGCTATTTTATCCTTGTCGACAGTCAGGTTGATTGCTTCTCTTACTGCATCATCAAGCCTGTTCTCGTTGAGAATGTAGTACTGGAGCCTTGTGCCCGGTACGGACTCAACAGCATATTTGTCAGGCTCCTTCTCATAGACCTCGAGAGCTCCGGAAGAAACGCTGTTGTAGCAGTCGATCTCGCCGCTCTGCATTGCGAGAAGCTTAGGATCGTCTTCCTGCATGTAGTAGAAAATCGCTCCGTCGAGTTTGACATCTCCGCCCCAGTAGTTGTCATTGCGCGCAACAGTGACATCGCCTTCAGGGTTGAACTCCTTGATCACGAAAGGTCCTGTGCAGATCGGGTCTTTGTCAAAATCTGTAGTTGCATCAAGATCGACCATTCCGCACTCAGGGCTGGCAAGGTCGTTCTTAAGCATTGGGTATACATCCTTGCCGGTGTCTACTACGATCTTGTTGTCTCCGTCAGCCTTCCAGTCAAAATCTCCAAGATACTTGAATCTCTCATTGACCTCAGCGAGTCTCTGGATATTCTTTATTACCATGTCCGGTGTGAGCGGGTCCCCGTTGGAGAAGCAAATGCCATCCTTCAGAGTGATGGTCCATGTAGTTCCGTCAGCAACCGCATCCTCTGCCAGGCAGTCTACAGCAACTGCGTTCTCATCGAATCTGAACAGGGCTTCAGACAGTCCGTAGATCGATGTATACCATCCATAATACTCTTTGTGTACATCTAAGCTCGGATAAGCAAAAGACGCAGCTGTTCTCAGGATATTGTCTCCTGAGCCACCGTCTGCTGAGCCACTGTCCTTGCTGCCGCATGCTGCCATGCTCAGGACCATGCAGATAGTAAGAAATATAACGACCAGTTTTTTCTTCATTTCAGTGTCCTCCAATTACTAATGTTTCTATATCCAGCGGAATATATCCCGGTTATTGATGCTATTTGACCGCTCTGACGCAGAACATCCTGTCCGGCATGTAGAACTGATCTTTGACGCTGTACAGTCTGTCTCCTGCCGAAATATCAGCCTCAACACTTCTGAATCCGATCTTATTAAGAACCTTAACATCCCATTCAGGTCTGTTCAGTGCACT
>JBGUJM010000137.1:0-21587 GCA_045113935.1 Anaerovoracaceae bacterium | reverse complement strand
TTGTTTTTTGATTGCCGTTCTTGTTTTTTGCTACCAGAAAAGTCCTCCCTCCACATAGTGGAGAAAGGACTTTGTCTACAGTCTGAGTCCGGCAGATCCTGCCGGACTTTTTGCTGTATCATTATTGACGCTGAGTTGCGGAGTTCTGCGGCATATTCTGTTCTATGGAGTAGTACTGCCTTCAGTTCCGCCGCCGGTATCGCCGCCTGTACTGCCGCCGCCGGTATCGCCGCCTGTGCTGCCGCCGCCGGTATCGCCGCCCGTGCTGCCGCCGCCGGTATCGCCACCCGTACTGCCGCCGCCGGTATCGCCGCCCGTACTGCCGCCGCCGGTATCACCACCTGTGCTGCCGCCGCCGGTATTGCCGCCTGTGCTGCCACCTGTATTTCCACCTGTGTTGCCACCGGTGTTACCGCCGGAGCTTCCGCCGCCCGATCCGGAACTGCCGCTATCCTGCGAAGGCTTACTGCTGCCGGACGAGGAACCGCCGCTATCCTGTGAAGGTTTGCTGCTTCCGGATGAAGCATTTCCATTACCGGATGCAGGTGTATTTGCGGATCCGTTGTCCTTCGGTACTATCTCCTCCGGCTCTTCCTCTGTCTTGGTGGTATGCTTCTTTGATTTGCTCTTCGAGGATTTGCCATAAGAGCCGCCAACGTTCTTTTCTGTTCCCTTGGTGAAGTACTCACCCTTTTCTTTTACTACATTGGCAGGCATTTCACGGTAGTCGCTGTCTCTGACATCCGGGATCCGGCCCATTATCTTGCCCCACAGCCTTGCTGCCTGATAAGATCCGCCTACCATTTCAACATTGAGATCCGTTCCGATCCAGAGTGCTGCCGAATAGTCAGGTGTGAAGCCATCGAACCATACATCAAACAGGTCATTGGTCGTTCCTGTTTTGCCGCCTACCTCTACTCCGCTGATCCTGGCATTGCCTGCGATTCCGTCTGATACTACGGACTTCAGCAGATCTGTCATGATCCACGCAACACCTTCATCGAGAACCTTAGTGCGTTCCGACGTGCCTTCCAGAAGTTTCTTTTCCTTGCTGTCAAGAACCTTCACATAGCAAACCGGTGTATTGAGGTATCCTCCTGAAGGGAATACCGAATAGGCCAGTGACATTTCAAGCGGAGAAACACCATAAGTCATTGCGCCCAGCGCAAGAGCAGCCGGATTGACATCGTTGGTCGCAAGGCTCTCATCGGAGACAAGTGTTGAAAGTCCGTACTTCTGAAGCATTTCCATAGAGTAGTCAGGACCGACCTGCCACAGTATCTTGACTGCGCAGGTGTTGATCGATTGCTGAAGCGCGGTTCTGAAGGTATTATATCCGGTGAATGTTCTGGAGAAATTCTGAGGCCACTCCTCTCCGTTAACAGTCAGCGGCTCATCTATAACACTGGATTTTGCTGTGATGTAATCTCCCCAGCCATCTGTACCCTGATTGTCAAATCCATAATCGACATAAGTGTATTTCTTGCCTGCTTTTGCCAGTTCATAACTCTTCTGAAGCGCGGCACCGTAAACGGAAAGCGGCTTGATAGAGGAACCCGGCTGCCTCGGGCTGATAGCCCTGTTGAACAGCTTGGAGCCTTCTGTATTCCGGCCTCCGACCATAGCACTGATATATCCCGTACCTACCTCTGTCACGACCATGCTGGCCTGCACTTCACTGTCGTCAATAGCTCTCGGGAAATTGCTGTCATCAGCGAATTCTTCAGCTATAGCGGTCTGTATATCATTATTCAGCGTGGTGTATATCTTGAGGCCCCCTGTATATACCATACGCTGTGCCTCTTCTTCACTTATTGAATACTTTTCGATCAGATCATTGATGACATGCTCTGCCACATAGTCTGTAAAATATGTATATGTGGAATCATTCTTACGGAAGCTCGGAACAAGAATATCAGTGATATCCACTTCAGCTTCATCAGCTTCGCTCTGTGTGATGTACCCCTGATCCTCCATCAGGCTCAGGACAAGATCACGGCGTTCTTTGGAAGAATCATTCGCGTACAGCCCGGTCCCTTCAGATTCACCGTCTTCATCATCTGTATTGCTGTCTTCATAAGCAGCTGTATCATAACTGGTGTCATCCTCTTGTTCTTCATCTTCATTATCATCCAGAGAGTCAAGAGTATAATACTTGACCTCCGGGATCTCAGGTCTGCCGTCTCCCGGTTCGTTTGTAATGAAAGCATATGAATCAGGCGCCTGAGGAAGTGCCGCAAGCGCGGCGCATTCTGCCAGATCAAGATCACTTACATTCTTGGAGAAATATGTCAAAGCCGCGGCATTGACACCATAGCTGCCATATCCCAGATAGATCGTATTCAGATATGCCTCGAGTATCTCATCTTTAGTAAGATTCTTTTCGAGTCTCCACGCTATATACATCTCGGAAAGCTTTCTTCTGATACTGCGCTGGCTCTTGATCTCCGCCAGATAAGCATTTCTCGCGAGCTGCTGCGTGATGGTCGAGGTTCCGCTGATCCTTGAGCCTCCGGTCAATGATTTGAAGACTGCGCCGAACATTCTGCGGAAATTAAAGCCATGATGCTCATAGAAAGTTTTGTCCTCTATGGCAATAAACGCGTTCTTGAGATTATCCGGCATCTCTTCAATCGGAACGATTTCCCTGTCTTCATTGTAGTGCAGAGTATCTATCTCCTCCCCATTGATATCATAGAGAATCGATGACCGCTCTATGTTCGAATACAGGGTTTCGTTGTTGATCTTTCCGACACGTATCGCCGTGACAGATACCATCAGAACTACAACAAGGATCCCTGCTGCAATCAGATACAGCAGAGCTTTTAAGATCCTGCGGCCGCGCTTTTCCGGCACTTTGTCCGTTTTTCCGGCGCTTTTAATTGATAATTTCGGTATTTTCAAGTCTGTTATCCTCCGGGAATACATAAAGAGAGGGAGTCTGGCTTTGGTCGGACCCCTCCCCGTTCATCATTTTAGCACGTACATGCTAAATATTGTGTATTTTAGGTGATAATTACTCACGGCTTGAGTTCCAGATAGATGTTTCTGTACTGCTCCGCGGATTTTTCCCATGAAACATCCTTAGCCATATCACGCTGAACCATTTCGTCCCAGTGCCAGCGATCAGTGAAATACAGAGTCTTGGCGCGGTTGACAGCATCGTAGAGAAGACCTGCTTCATATCTGTCAAATGTGAAGCCGTTTCCTTCGTGCGTGAACTCATTGTAAGGCTCTACTGTGTCCTTGAGTCCGCCTGTTTCACGTACGACAGGAACCGTACCGTAACGCATTGCTATAAGCTGTGTCAGGCCGCATGGTTCGAACAGTGACGGGACCAGAAGAGCGTCAGCGCCTGCGTAGATCCTGTGTGCTCTGCCCTCGTCATACATGATGCATGAGCAGACACTTCCTTTGAATCCGTTCTCAAACCAGCGGAAGGAATCTTCATAGCGGACATCACCCGTTCCGAGCACGACTACCTGTGTATTTCCGTCGATCAGCGAAGGAAGGATCTCATTGACCAGATCAAGCCCCTTCTGATCAGTCAGACGGGAGATTAGACCTATAACGAATTTCCCTTCATCTTCCTCAAGGCCGAGTTCTCTCTGAAGCGCTCTCTTATCTGCTTTCTTCTTGTCAAGGACGTCTGTAATATCATAAGTCTCTTCCAGCCTGGTGTCTGTCTTCGGATTCCACTGTACTATATCGATACCATTGACTATCCCGCGCAGCTTGCCGGAATGATAGCGCAGGTGCGCGTCCAGGTTTTCACCGAAAAACGGTGTTTCGATCTCGCCGGCATAAGTATTGCTGACAGTAGTGATGATGTCTGCATAGGTCAGACCTGCTTTTAACATATTTGCATCTTCATAGCCGGTCTTGAATACGTCTTTGTTGAAGATATATTCCGGAAGATTAGTCCAGTAACGCAAAGTAGGGATATTGTAGACACCCTGGAAGCGCAGATTATGTATAGTCAGTACTGTTTTCGCATCCTTGATCGCCGTATCCGCAAACTGTGTCCGCAGCAATACAGGAACAAGACTCGCCTGCCAGTCGTGGCAGTGAATGACATCCGGGATCCAGTCCATATAGTTCAGCGCAGCCAGAGCGGCTTTGCAGAAATAGCAGTACTTCGGAATGTCATCAACGAGATTGAGATAAGGATTGCCGCTGGTGAAAAAATCGTCATTGTCTATAAAATCATATACGACTCCGTCCCAGACATACTCCATGATCCCTACATAGTATGAAGTTCCGTCAGCGCACAGATCCATATCAAAGGATCCGCGGTAAACCATCTTCTCCTGATACTTCCAAGGTATGCTGTGATAACGCGGAAGGATAACCTTTACGTCGCAGTTCTGTTCCGCAAGTGCCTTAGGCAGAGCGTACATAACATCGCCGAGGCCTCCTGTCTTGATGAACGGATAACACTCCGAGCCGATGAAAGCGATACTTCTTCTTGGTCCGCCGGCATTATTGTTCATTTCCGTATTTATTGTTTCATTAGCCATTTCATGATCTCCTGTTTTCTTCTTATTATTTTCTTATTCCTTTAAACATATGCATCATACACAAAAAATCACAGATGTCAACAAAAAAAGCGGACTGATGATTTAATAACAAACACCCAATTCTCTGAACTGAATCATTGGCCGTAATAGGCATCTTTACCATGTTTTCTCAGATAATGCTTGTCAAGCAGGGTCTGCTGCATGGAACGCATTTCCGGATTGAGCATCATTGCGTGCCAGTCCATAAAAGCACATTCTTCCATTACTACAGCGTTATGTACCGCGTTCATGGCATCTGTTCCCCACACAAAAGGTCCATGGGAATATACAAGGACTCCCGGGATCGCGTCAGGATCCGTGTCCAGGAAAGTCTCAACTATCACTTTGCCTGTTTCTCTTTCATAATCTCCGCGTATTTCCTCATCTGTCATAGGTCTCGTACACGGAATATCGCCATAGAAATAATCGCCTTGTGTCGTTCCCATCGCCGGAATTGCCATTCCTGCCTGTGCAAATGTTGTCGCCCAGCGTGAGTGTGTATGAACTATGCCGCCGATATTCGGAAAAGCCTTATATAATTCAATATGAGTAGCCGTATCGCTGCTTGGTTTCCACCTGCCTTCGACAACTTTGCCGTTCAGATCGACTACCACCATGTCATCTTCAGTCATCGTGTCATATTCAACACCGGATGGTTTGATCACTACGAGTCCGCTTTCCCTGTCGATGCCGGACACGTTTCCCCAGGTAAATGTAACAAGTCCGTATTCCGGGAGAAGCAGATTGGCTTCACATACGGTCTTTTTTAGTTCTTCGAGCATTTCGCATCTCCTCCGCAAATATCTGATTGCTGCCTCATTGCCGTTTCCTTCAGCTGCAGGTAGATATCCTCTTCTTTGGGAGGACATCCTCTGACGCAGATATCGAATCCCGCAGTACAGTTTCCGATCCCCAGAGCACCTGTTTTGCCCCTGTGGCCCTGCCCTATAGCTATATTTCCCGGCAGATAATCCAGGAGTCCTTCCTCCTTCAGTCTTCCGAGTGCCGGTATCAGCACTCCGTAACACGCGCTGCATGAGTCCACCTCATCTACCGCATAGCTGACATCAAGAATACCGCGGGCAGGAAGATCTTCATACGGCTCCCCTTCACACGTTATGATCCTCAGATCCGAAAGGTCACTGCTGCCGATGCCGAGCTCCTCTGCCATTCCGATATACGGCACTTCTTCCGTACTGTAGCCCAGGAGAGAGCATACATAGGAATCGACGAGGACGGGGTCCACAGCTGTCATGATACAGTTGCGCGTTACGGGGCTCCCGCCTTCTTCAAAACTCAGATCACCGCAGATATGATCTATTACGATAAAATCCTGATGGATACCTGCGTTGAGATGAGCGATAGGTGTATGGAGTCCCATCGTATGGAATCTTCTCTTTTCTGTATTCGGGATCAGTCCTTTGAGATTCTTGAGCGCGCAGGTGATGTGTGTCTGACAGTGACCTTTCAGTACCGGTACATTTATCAGAAAATCCCAGTCACTGACACATCTGCAGATGCTCAGCTGTTCTCCGGCGCAGTCAATGACAGAACCCTTTTCTTTCTGCATGTCAATAAGGGATACACCATACTCGCGCGCGAGTGAATTGTATCCGCAGTACTCAAAAGCTTCCGCGGTCTCATCACCGACCCATGAGCCTTCCGCAATGACTATGTTACGGTAACCGCTCTCCTGCAGAAACTCTATTATGCCTGCAACGATCTCGGGATGAGTCGTTGCTCCAAAACGGGCAGGAGACGGTGTTACAAGATTGGGCTTGACAGCGATACGGGGATCCGGTACAGAAAGTTCCTTAAGTACCCTGTCAAGTCCGGACTGCAGCAGCAGTCTTTTGGTCATCTCCTTATAATCTGTTCCGTACGAACGCCAGATCTCATTTTTTTGCAATACAAGAACTCCTTGGTATTCAGAACTGTAAACTACAATTCAATAATTACTCGTCCTGATGTTTTTCGGCTTCCTCAGTAACGGTCTCGACCAGCTTGATCAGGATGAGTGCTACATTGAAAAATGCTGCCGCAACAGCAACTCCGGTAGAAGCACCGGTAGCTTTCTTCATTAATTTTTCAGTATCGATTTTCATAATGCCTCCTGTAAGAATAAATATTGCTGTTAACTATATATATTATATCACTCCGGCAGGGATCAGGATGACAAGAAGCAGCGCCACCAGACCCCATACTGTTATCAGGAATCTCTTTCTCTTCACAGGCTCCATATCAGGCACATAATTGGCAGCCAGGAAGAAAGGTATATAAGTTGTAATAAATACAGGAAGCACTCCCCACCATTTATACACCCATATGAACGAATGATTGGAGGTCCCCGCAAGGAAAGATTCGAACAGAGCAAACAGCAGCGCCATGCTTATCGCGCCTGCCAGCCTGCAGCTGATTCCCCGCTTTCCGTCTTTTGCGAAATACCGGGTATTCCTGTCTTCCGGAAGCATTTTAAGTGAAATAATGCCGGCCAGGGAAAACATCATTGACAGTTCCCAGCATACGCCTATGAGCAGTATAAAAGTCGTTGACTCATTGCTGACCGACCACAGCGGATAGCCTGTTACGTGCCCTATGACTGCATTTCCTATCTCATAGAGCCAGTGGACCCCGTACAGAGCCAGCCCCGCACAGATCATGTCATAATGCTTATTATGGATCTCACTCCAGTATACGTAGAATACTACGGCAAGTATAAATATGAACGTCCAGTTGAAATTCTCAGTGCTGCGTACAGAAATGCTGTTCACCAGATCCATAGCAGCCTGAGAGCCGTCTCCCCAGAATTGAAACATTAGCAACCCTCCTGTTCTGTATTCCTGACAGTTGCAGCTTATTTATATTCAAGCAGAGTTACCTTGGCCTTATTGACAGGCTCCGGAACATCTATCTTACTGAGTTCTTCCTGTATGTGCTCCAGCACAGGCAGAAGATCCGCGTACTGGCTTGATGCCGCATTCGGAGCAGGTGCTTCCTTCATGGCTACTCCGACAGAATATGCTGCTTTATTGAGAGGCTGAAGAGTCCCGGCACCGGCAATACATCCGCCCGGGCACGCCATACCTTCAAGCAGATAGCCATCATATTCCCCTGCCGCTGCTTTTTTCATCATCTTCAGACATTCATCAAGTCCTTCTGCCCGTACGATCTTGACTTCACGATCCGGATCCTTGTACTTAATGTGGTTTGCCACGGCATTCGCGACTCCTCCGCTGATAGCGAAACCGAATCCGTCACTGCTGGCTCTTCTGAGTGTATCACCTTCTTCAATCTCATCGAAGTTTACATCCTTCGCGTCAAACATTCCGGCGAGTTCCTCGAAGGTCAGTACGAAATCCACATAACTTTTTACGGTATGCCTGCTGGCTTCATGCTTCTTGGACAGGCATGGCCCGATGAAAGCGATCTTACAGTCCGGATGGAGTTTCTTGACAAGTCTCGCTGTCAGGACCATCGGAGTAAGCGCCATAGATACTGTATCCGCAAAGTCCGGGAATTCTTTCTTGGCCATGATCGACCATGCCGGGCAGCAGCTTGTACACATGAACGGAAGTTCCGAAGGCACTTCCCTGAGGAAGTGATCTGACTCTTCGATCGTACAGAGATCAGCTCCGATCGCCACCTCGAATACATCCTCAAATCCCAGTTCTCCGAAGGCACCTCTCATCTTCTTATCTGTCAGACCTTTTCCGAACTGTCCCGCTATTGCCGGAGCAACAATAGCGTATACCGGAGTACCTGACTGGATCGCTTTGATCGTCTGGTAGATCTGCCCTTTATCAACGATCGCGGCAAAAGGACAGCTGTTGAGGCACATACCGCAGGATACACATTTTTCCTGATCGATTTTTGCATGACCGAATTCGTCTTCACCGATCGCTTTGAGTCCGCATGCCTTGACACATGGTCTTTCCTGCTTGATGATGGCATTGTACTGGCAGGCTTTCATGCACATGCCGCACTTGATACATGCATTCTGGTCAATAGAAGCTTTGCCGCCATGACGATGAGTGGTGATGCACTTTTTGGGGCAGACTTCCCTGCACGGATGCTCAAGACAGCTCTGGCATCCATCCGTGATATAGACTCTGTTGTCCGGACATGAGTGGCACGCAAACTGTATGATATCTATCAGAGGCGGCTCATAGTATTTCTCTTCTATCATACTCTCATCTACGCCTCTTGATGTCGGAGCATGCTGATTGAGAGGACGGAGAGACATTCCCATGGCAACACGTATCCTCTCACCTACGATCGCTCTTTCAAGAAAGATGGAATCTCTGAAAGGTTCGTCTTCCCCGGTTATTATTTTGTAAGGGAGCTCATCGAGCATTTCCGGCCCGCCGCCCTCATAAGCAAGTCTGGCAACTTCCGTGAATACTGTATGTCTTAGACGGCTTTTTTCTGTCATAACACCTTTCATGGGCATTTCCTCCTGTATCTGTTATTCGAGTTCCACCGTTCCCGGCGGTTTGCTTGTGAGGTCGTAGAACACCCGGTTGACATGATCAACTTCATTGACGATCCTGGTCATCACCTTCTGGAGAACATTCCAAGGTATCTCTGCCGCTTCTGCTGTCATGAAATCCGATGTAACTACTGCCCTCAGTGCAACAGCATAATCATAAGTCCTGAAGTCCCCCATGACCCCTACAGTCTGCATATTGGTCAATGCAGCATAGTACTGGCTGATTGCCCCGGATAAGCCGGCCGCGCTTATCTCCTCTCTGTATATGGCATCAGCATCCTGAACGATTTTAACTTTTCCGGCAGTCACTTCTCCGATGATCCTTATGCCGAGTCCCGGACCAGGGAACGGCTGTCTGCTGACAAGCGACTCCGGCAACCCGAGTTCTCTCCCAAGCTGTCTGACTTCGTCCTTGAAAAGCATCCTGAGCGGTTCGATGATCTCGCGGAATTCAACATGATCCGGCAGTCCGCCGACATTGTGATGGGATTTGATCACAGCTGACTTTCCAAGTCCGCTCTCAATGATATCAGGATAAATCGTACCCTGCGCAAAATAATCCACAGCTCCGATCCTGCGCGCGGTTTCCTCAAACACACGGATGAATTCTTCCCCAATGATCTTGCGTTTCGCTTCCGGTTCAGTAATGCCAGCAAGTTTTCCGTAAAACCTCTCTGCCGCATCCACCCGTATGAAGTCAAGTTCAAATGGTCCGTCCGGTCCGAATACCGCAGAAACCTCATCCGCTTCGTTTTTGCGTAGAAGTCCGTGATCAACGAATACACAAGTAAGCTGCTTTCCGACCGCTTTTGAGAGAAGCGCGGCTACAACAGATGAATCAACTCCGCCGGAAAGCGCGAGCAGCACCCTCTCATCACCGACTCTTTCTCTGATCTCCCTTATCATGGTCTCTGCAAAAGAATCCATCTTCCAGTCCGGCTCACAGCCGCATATATTCAGGACAAACTCTCTGATGAACTCCGATCCGTGCTCTGTATGATTGACTTCCGGATGAAACTGAACCGCGTAGAATTTCTTTTCACGGTTTTCCATAGCCGCGACAGGACATTCACCTGTATGCGCAGTTATCATGAAACCATCAGGCGGAAGACTGATATAGTCTGTATGGCTCATCCAGCATATATTGTTCTGATCCGCGGCTTTCAGAAGGCCTTCTCTGTCATCAATGACGACTTCTGTGCGGCCATATTCACTTGACGGAGCAGATGCTATCTTGCCTCCGAGCCTGTACGCCATGAGCTGAGCTCCGTAGCATATACCGAGGATAGGGATACCATAAGTAAAAACTGTGTCATCCACAGATGGTGCACCCTCAAGATATGCGCTCTGAGGCCCGCCGGTAAATATGATGCCTGCAGGATCAAAGTCTCTGATCTTCTTCGCGTCAGCATCATCATAGTTCAGGATCTCAGAGTATACACCGCATTCTCTCACTCTGCGCGCGATCAGCTGATTGTACTGACCGCCGAAATCTATGATCAAAATCCTGTCATTTGCCATTTTTTCCTCCAATATTCTTCTTCCACTTACATGAAAGGGTTCTATTAATATTTTAACATACCGCATGCATCGATTTGGCACCTTTCACAGAAAAAGCATCTGTTTATGTGAGTATGTCCTGTCTATGCCCGTCATATGTTTTTTCTATTATCTTATATAGGAAAACAGGGGGACCGTCCGGTCCCCCTGCTCTGCTCTTATTCACGGACCTCAGTGTCCGCTCGGCTGATCTCTGCTACTTAGTGATCGTCACGTCACCTATCATCGTCCTTCCGTTAGGAGATCTGAATACGATCGTCGTCTTTCCCGCCTTAGTGGCTTTGATCGTCGCGACTCCGTCGATGATACCGCCGCTGTATACCGAGCCGTCAGGCTTCGTGATGGTGAGCATTGACTTGTCTCCGATGTCATACAGCATATGGGTCGGATACAGTCTCGGCCTCGTCTTGTAATCCGCTACCGGATACTCATAGTCAGGCTTCACCTTCAGTGTCTGGCCCACTTTCAGCGTGATCTTCGTGTGCTTGATCGCGCTTCCGGCTACTGTTGTCTCAGCAAGTCTCTTTCCGGTCGATGCGTTGATCACGTGGGTCGTCTTCATCGCCTGATACTTGCCGCCTGCAGGACAGGTGATGATGCCTGATGACCAGCTCGCCTCGCCGATCGCTCTTGCGTGGACTTCGATGCAGTAGTCTGTCTGGACAGGGATCCAAGCCTCATATACGTCCTTGCCGTATGTCTTCGTCGTCCATCCGGACCACGGATTGTCTCCGCCGATCTTACGGCTCCTGTACTTGACTTCCCAGCCAGTCGATACCGCGCCGTCCTTCTTGCTCCATTTGAACAGGACTCTGCCCACATCGTGCTGTGATGCCCACAGGTTCTTGATGCCGATTATCTTTTCTTCTGCCTTCTTGATCGTAAAGGTCTTGGTGACCGTTCCGGTGTAGTCTCCGATTCCCTCGATGGTCACGGTCGCTGTTCCGGCATTCGTATTGTTCGTGTAAGTGACCTTGTAGTCTGTTCCCTCCACAAGCGTCGTGCCGTCAGGAAGCTTTACGACCGGTTTCGGTGTTATCGCCTTGCCCGTGTAAGTCTGATCTGTTATTCCGGTAACTATTGCACCTGTGATCGGAATGCGTGGAATCATTGGAACCACACTCTCCTCTATATGTCCGCAGACCTCGCAGGTACGTCTCTGCAGGCCCTCAGACCTGTAGCTTGGCTGCCTGATAACGATCCACGGACCATACTGATGACCTGTTGCAGGCTCTCCTGCTACCGTCTTGCTCTGTGCCTCGAATGCAGCGTTTTCGAAGGTTGCTGTGTATTTCACGCTTCCATCTGCAGTGCATGTCGGAGCTGTGACTTCGCTTGCGGCTACCGCTGTCTCGGTCTCTACATGGGTCGCGTCGTTCGCGCATACGCGTGATGCAGTCACAGTGCCGTTGTTTTCCGCCCATTCGTAGGTCGGAGTTCCCCAGTCATGGCCGAGCGCGTCGATGTTCTCAAGGATTTTGGTCTGTGTCGAGAATACAGGATTCTCGAACGTCGCGGTGTAGGTCGTCTCGCCCTTTGCCTCGCACGTCGCTTCCTTCGTCACCTCACTGGTCACATTGACCGTCTCTGTGATTGTCTCGGCTCCTGTATTATAAGGAACTGCCGTTGCCGTGACTGTCTTGTTGTCGTCTGACCACTCATATGTGACTTCGTATCCTGTAGGAGGGATACCCACTTCTTTATTCTGTACCTCAAATGCTTCGTTCTCAAATGCATCCGATGTCCATGTTCCGATTCCCGCTTCTTTCTCTGTAGGCTCTTTTGTTACAGCATATGTTGCGGATACCGTCTCTGTCTCGACATGACTTGCATCATTACTGCATGTGCGTGTGGCTGTCACTGATTCGTTGTCTGCCGCCCAGACATATGTGGCTTCGCCCCAGGCGTGGCCTGTCGCATCGATGTTTTCTACAGCCTTCGTCTGCATCTCGAATGCAGTGTTTTCGAATACCGCAGTATAGGTCGTCTCGCCCTTTGCCTCGCACGTCGCCGGCTTGGTTACTGCGCTGGTCGTATTGACGGTCTCTGTCTCTGCGTGAGCCGGATCATTCTTGCAAACGCGTGTTGCTGTCACGGTGCTGTTATCATCCGCCCATTCATAGACCGGAGTTCCCCAGTCATGACCTGTAGCATCGATGTCCTCAAGGACTTTGGCCTGTGTCGAGAATGCAGTATTATTGAACGTTGCCGTATAAGTCGTCTCGCCCTTTGCCTCGCACGTCGCCGGCTTGGTCACTGCACTGGTCGTATCGACTGTCTCTGTCTCGACATGGTTCGCATCGTTTGCGCACGTGCGTGTTGCTGTTACAGACTTATTGTCTTCTGCCCATTCATATGTGGCTTCACCCCAGGCGTGACCTGTTGCCGCAATGTCTTCTACAGCCTTAGTCTGTTTCTGGAATGCAGCATTTTCAAAGGTTGCGGTGTAAGTCGTCTCACCCTTTGCCTCGCACGTCGCTGCTTTTGTTATTTCACTGGTCGCATTGACTGTCTCTGTCTCGACATGGTTCGCATCGTTCGCGCATACACGTGATGCTGTGACGGTGCTGTTGTTTTCCGCCCATTCGTAGGTCGGAGTTCCCCAGTCGTGCCCGAGTGCATCGATATCCTCAAGAGTCTTCACCTGTGTCGAGAATACTGGGTTTTCGAATGTCGCGGTGTAGGTCGTCTCGCCCTTTGCCTCGCAGGTCGCTGCTTTTGTCACCTCGCTGGTCACATTGACCGTCTCTGTGATTGTCTCGGCTCCTGTATTATAAGGAACTGCCGTTGCTGTAACTGTCTTGTTGTCGTCTGACCACTCATATGTGACTTCATATCCTGTAGGCGGGATCTCTACATCTTTTGTCTGGACTGCAAATGCTTCGTTTTCGAATGCACCTGATGTCCATGTTCCGATTCCCGCTTCTTTCTCTGTCGCCTCTTTTGTTACAGCATACGTTGCGGATACCGTCTCTGTCTCGACATGACTTGCATCATTACTGCATGTGCGTGTGGCTGTCACTGATCCGTTGTCTTGTGCCCAGACATATGTGGCTTCGCCCCAGGCGTGGCCTGTCGCATCGATGTTTTCTACAGCCTTCGTCTGTGTCTCGAATGCAGAGTTTTCAAATACCGCTGTATAAGTCGTCTCGCCCTTTTCTACGCAGGTCGCCGGCCTGGTTACTGCGCTGGACGTATTGACTGTCTCTGTCTCTACGTGACCCGGATCGTTATTGCATGTGCGTGTAGCCGTCACAGTGCTGTTGTCATCCGCCCATTCATAGACCGGAGTTCCCCAGTCATGGCCTGTAGCATCGATGTCTTCTACAACCTTAGTCTGTGTCTCGAATGCGGTATTCTCGAACGTCGCGGTGTAAGTCGTCTCGCCCTTTTCTACGCAGGTCGCTGCTTTTGTCACTATACCAGTCGTATTGACTGTCTCTGTTTCGACGTGGTGTGAATTGTTTCTGCATGTGCGTGTGGCTGTCACTGACTTGTTGTCTTCCGCCCATTCGTAGCTGACTTCGCCCCAGTCATGGCCTGTCGCAGGGATCACAACTGTCATAGTCTGAACTTCAAACACCGGATTTGCAAATGCTCCTGACGTCCATGTGCCGACTCCATTTGTTATACAGCCTGCTTCTGTTGTTATTTCATATGTCGCAGTTACTGTCTCAGTTTCGACATGACTCGTGTCATTTGAACATATGCGTGATGCTGTTACACTGCTGTTGTCTTCTGCCCATTCGTAGCTGACTTCGCCCCAGGCATGACCTGTCGCCGCGATGTCGTCTACAACCTTAGTCTGTATCGCGAATGCAGTATTCTCGAAGGTTGCTGTATAGGTCGTCTCGCCCTTCTCTTCACAGGTCGCTTCTTTTGTAACCTCGCTGGTCATATTGACTGTCTCTGTCTCTACATGGCTTGGATCGTTTGCGCATACACGTGATGCAGTCACGCTGCTGTTGTCTTCTGCCCATTCGTATGCTGCTGCACCCCAGTCATGGCCTGTCGCAGGGATGATCCAGCTATCGGCCGCGATTTCATTCTCACCTGCTTCATCGCTGAAGTACTTGTGACAATTATTGCAGCTCCAGTATGCGCTGTTGCCGGCTTCCTCGCAGGTTGCCGGAACGGCAGCATGATCTTTCATATCATGACCGAGGGCTGCTATAGGCTCTTCCTTAGTCTGAGTTGAGAACACCGGGTTTTCAAACACTGCCGTCCAGGTGAGGACACCTGCCTCAGTGCAGGTTGCAGGTGTTGTCTCTGCTTTTGTCGCAGTCACTGTTTCTGTGATCGTCTGAGCTCCTGTATCATAAGGTGCTGCCGTTCCTGTAACAGTATATCCATCAGATGTCTCTGTCCACTGATATCTGACCTCGTATCCTGTCGGCGGGATCTCAACTTCTTTTGTCTGGACTGCAAATGCTTCGTTCTCAAATGCATCCGATGTCCATGTGCCGACTCCCGCTTCTGTCTCTGTTGCTTCCTTTGTCACATCATATGTTGCGGATACCGTCTCTGTCTCCACATGGCTTGCATCATTATTACATGTACGTGTGGCTGTCACTGATTCGTTGTTTTCCGCCCAGACATATGCGACTTCGCCCCAGGCATGACCTGTCGCCGCGATCTCCTCGGTCTTGGTCTGAACTTCGAAAGTACTGTTCTCGAACGTTGCAGTGTATGTCGTCTCGCCCTCTTCCTCGCAGGTCGCTTCCTTTGTCACTTCACTGGTCGTATTGACTGTCTCTGTCTCTACGTGGCTTGAATCGTTCTTACATGTGCGTGTAGCCGTTACGGTGCTGTTGTCTGCCGCCCATTCATATGCAGGAGTTCCCCAGTCGTGGTCTGTCGCCGGAATGATCCAGCTGTCAGCCTCGATCTCGTTCTCGCCTGCTGCATCACTGAAGTATTTGCCGCAATCGCTGCATGACCAGTATGCGCTGTTTCCTGCTTCTTCGCAGGTTGCAGGAGCTGCCTCATGCGGTGTCAGCTTGTGTTTTACAACTACCTGTGCTTCGCCGCTGTCAGCAAGGCTGATATCATAGCCCTGATCGCTTGTAAAGTTGTCAGCATCTCCGTTGCCATTCAATCCGCTTGTAAATACTACAGGTGCCGCGCATGTCGGCGCATTCTTCCAGTAGACTCCGATTGAAGCGCTGTCCGCCAGCTCGCCGTCAACGGTAATCACATAGTTCTTAGGAAGTAATAAATTCTTCTGTTCGGTCCCGCTATCATTTGTACATGTATTATTACTTATGACAGGATTCCCGGAAACAGTAACCGTTCCACCGTTATTTACAGCTACTCCTTCTGAGCTTACTGTATTGCCTGTGATGGAGCCTCCTGTCATTGTGAGGTTCCTGACAATGGCAATAGAGTTAGTATTATTGCCTGTGATGGAGCCTCCGAACATGCCAAACTTGGCTCCCGGATAATCACCATACACACATGTTTCAGAATTGTCATTTCCTGAAATGCTTCCGCCATGCATATTGAATGTGCTGTTGGACTCTATTTCTACTGTATAACTCGTCAGGGTCCCTTTTGTGAGCGTTCCAGGTGTATCGGCACAATCATACAGATCAAGTGTTGCGCCTGAACTGACATTTATCATCGAGTAGTGTGTACCCGCAGTCTCAATTTCTGTTATAGAATGACCATTCAGACAGAGTTTGACAGTGCCGGACGGAACAGTCCATGGGTTGCTGAGAACCACATCACCGGTCAGGAAATAGTTACCTGCTTCTGCCGGAAGTGAGGTGGTATTTGTCCACGCAGTGAACAAAACTCCATTGTGCTCATGATCCGGTGTTTTCTCCTTGGTATCGGTATATGTATTCCCGTCAGGTCCGGTGATGGTTGCAGTATAAACATTGTTCTCCGGGCCTGTGACCGCAGCATCAATAGTCTGTGTGTGCTCACTGTCTCTCTTGCAGGTCAATATCGCAGATGCAGTAAATCCTCCATCACTCTCAGTCCAGTTCCATGCAATGTTTTCATAATCCCAGTCATGACCCAGCGGAGTGCTAGGAACTGATGTGCCCTCACTATATGAGTAGAGAGCAATATAGTTGGATCCCGGGTCAACATCGTTGGAGATCAGCACTTGTCCATCACCGTAGTAATAGTACAGGTGCCTGTTCTGAACTGAACTCTGAGCATTCGTGTTGTAATAATATAGTTTTCCATCCTCAAAGTAGAATAATGCTCTGGCTGAAGTGTTCGTACCTGCATACATCGAATCCCCCGAGCCCGCATAATACAGATAAATATTACTTGCTCCTTTATTCTTCAAAGAGAAGGCACTGCTTCCGGACGCGGTCCAAAGCATTGTATTGTCTACTGCATCCTCAGACAGTGTATCAAGATCGACTACACTTAGCGCTGAGTTGGCATACGTCAATACGTGATAAACAGAGCCATCATAGTATGCTAATACAAAGTCTCCTGAAGCAGCGGCGTCGGCAGGAAAATATCCCGGTCCTTGATCTTCAGCTGAAATAACAGTTTTAGTATCACTGTGTTCCTGTCCATCCAGGCTGCTTTCCACGCTTACTGTTGCTGAAAGAGTGTCATATGCAGGATCTTCGCAGGTAGCAGGTGTAGATGATGTTTTAGTGACTGTTGCATTAACAGAATCTGTATGATCGCAAACACTGCACTTGTAATTTGCAGTCGCTGCATTTTCATTCCAGGTAAAGTTCTGGAATACATAGCTATGCGGACCGTACTGAGCGTCTCCAATTTTATAGAGGTTAATGTTACCACTTCCCGGGTCGGTGGTTGGTCCCTGGAAGTCACCGTTCGAGTCGATGGAGTAATAGTAAGCGCTGTTTCTACCTGTATAAACCAAAGAGCCTGTCTCATTAAGTGAGAAGAAATAATTAGGCGCAGTGGTACTAGTTGTTAAACTTCCGCTTTGTGAATAAATATATCTGCCAGTACTCTTGTTGGTCAGCTTAAATGAATCTGGTGCCGTTGCCACAAAGAGCATATTGTCGGTTACTGTATTAGTTGTTAATTCAGTTAACGTTATGACAGTAGGTGTTGCAGTGCCGGTTTGCTGAATGACATAGTATTTGCTGCCATCGTAGTATGCCATCACATACTCACCATTGGCTTCTGTATTTGCCACCTTGGCAGTCGCGTCTCCTCCGACCGATTTAACATCTGAATAATCAGCACCATCCAGCGTAACCGTTGCTGTGTAGGTAGTTGCTCCTGCCGGTGTCTGGCAATCGCCCTCTGCTGTCTGAACGTCGATATCATCATCGTTTAAAGTAACAGCCGTACCGCAAACTGAACAGTTAAAAGTTGCAGTTGCCGATGTATAACCATTCTGGTCATCACCTGTCCAGGTCCATTCTGGCTCGCCATAGGTATGGCTTGCACAGGCTTCTTTCCACTGGGCGTACAACGTAGTGTTCTCTGTAAGAGTAATGATATCATCCGGCTTATAGTCGGTTCCGGTTCCATCAGATTTGGTGTTCCATTTCTGGAAAACATATCCGTCTCTGGTGAATCCATTTTGGCTTACTGTATATTTCTCTGTACCGGTCTGATCAGGCATCGTTCCGGATGCATCATCAGCATTAGCATTATAGCTTAAAGTGTAATCTACTACTTCTTCTATAGTTGAAGTATCAGAATTGCCCAGCGATCGTATGCTAAACAACGAAGATCCCTGATTTGAACCTGTTTCTTCAGAGAGATATTTATCGCTGGTACTGGTACCAGAGGCATTTGTGCTCTTCAGATGGCTTCCTTCGACCTTCCAGCTATCAAGGTCCATTCCATTATCAAGGACCCAAACATCCGGGGTTTCATTCTCATCTAATGATTCCAGCCTGAGATCGGCATTACATCCTGTAGGATTGGTCGTTGCCGTATAGTATGCATTAAGGTATTTACCGTCAAGACTCTGGATATAATATCCACCATTGGTCTCAGTAATGATCCAGCGAATACTATCATTTATGACAGTGTCAGAGTCATATGCAACACCGATGAGTCCATGATAATGATAGGAAGTGTTGCTGATAAACTGATCTGATGAAATACCAGTGCTCAGAGCATGATTATTAATAACGATTACATATGATTTCTGTTTTGTTACTGTTACAGTACATGTTGCAGTTTTATTACCGTCCTCTGTAGTAACAGTAATAACAGCTTCGCCTTCTGCTACTCCAGTGACTTTGCCTGTGTTGTCAACAGTCGCAACAGACTCATCACTGCTGCTCCATGAAGCATTCTTGTTTGAAGCATTTTCCGGAGTGATATTTGCGGTCAGCTGAGCGGACCCGCCGATAGGTACAGTTGCCGGTGACGGTGAAATAGATACACTGTCAACATGCACAAGACTTACGGTAACAGCACATGTTGCAGATATACTGGAATCCGCTTCTGAAGTGACAGTAATAGTTGCCTCACCTTCTGCCACGCCGGTGACCGTTCCTGTATCATCAACTGTTGCAACTGATGTATCGCTACTGCTCCAGATGACATTTTTGTTGCTGGCATTTGCTGGCTCAACTGTCGCGGTCAACTGAATAGAATCGTTAATCGCCACATCAGCTGTAGATTTATCAAGTTCGATTCCAGTAACTGCTACAGGAGCAGTATTCACCTTCTTGAACAGATAAACCTTTTGACTGCTAGATGATGTGTAAAAGTACGAATTACTGTTGTAGTAGTATAAATATCGTGAGTTGCCGCTATATACCATTTCGCTACTTGCAGAATATGTCCAATATCCGCTTGGTTGCGAACTGTAAACATACAAAGTTCTGGATCCTGCCCCAAGGAATTCTCCCTTATTGGTCAAATCAAATCCATTACTATGAGTAGATGTTGTCCAAACTATATCATCGTCATCTATGTCAATATAAGCTTCTCCATTACTCTGGATCGTAACCGATGTTTTGGCATCGGCATTGCTTACAGAAGTTCCGTTAGTGGAGCCTCCAAGGCTCTTTAAAGCATATGCGGAGCCAGTGGAATTAGTACTTACTATAAGGTACTCTCCCCCATCTTCAAGGCTGTTCGTCAAAACGTACCTTGGTGTTGTGCTTGGTGTAACCGCAACCACACATGATGCAGTAAATTCTCCATCTTCAGTCATTGCGGTAATCGTTGCTGTTCCTTCTGAAACACCGGTAACAGTTCCACCGCTTACGGTAGCTACTGATTCATTACTACTGCTCCAAATGACTCTTTTATTGGAAGCATCATTAGGCTGAACTGTTGCGGTTAGCTTGACGCTTTTCCCTGCCTCTACGGTTTCTGTTTCTTTATCAAGTGATATCCCAGTAACAGCAATAGGATCCGAGCCATCATCCTTAACAAACAGATAGATCTTCTTTGTAGTTGTATTAGCCAGACTAGTAGTAGATGATGTTAATTGTGCTTTTGTGAAGTTTCCTGTTTCGCTATAGTCTAAATAATAACGATATGTTGATCCTGCCCAGGTATAACCATGAGTACCTGTTGATGTGTCTTTTGAATCCTGGAAGAACCATAACAGATTCTTGTCTGTTGTGCCGTCATTTGCTATATAGTGCCAATACTTACCATCGCCAGGATCAGTCGCCAGACTAAGGCTAACTGAACTACTAGCATACAGATATTTGCCGCCATTCATAAGCCACGTACTGTATTCACCGGCACCATCGGGATCTTGTTCACATGAGAATACAACATTCTCTTCTATTACAGAATCATCAAGTGTAATTTTATTATTCTCTACATTCACTGAATACCCCTTCAATGAATTAGATGCTGTTCCTGCCTCATTTGAAAGGATATATGCACTCCCACTATCTGCAGTAGCAATCAGGTATTCCTTCCCGGCTTCAAGCGTGTCTGTCAGAACATATTCTGTGCCTGCAGCTTTAGGAACGGTAACTTCTACAGATCTTACACTTGCAGATTCTGTTACATCAATTCCGTCAGCATCGTAGTAAGTAAACTCCATAGTGGCATTTCCTCTGGTTGGAGTTATGTCAACTACAAGACCTTTACCCTTAACGTATGCACTGCCCTTGCCATACTCACTGTCGCTCATGCATCCGGCTGCTCCATAGTAGAAGTTTATTTCCTTTTTACTACTACTGCTGCTGGTACACTGAAGTTCAGTGCCAGGACCATATATCTGATCATAGTATGAATCAGAATCTGTGTGGTTATGCCCCCAAAGGAATACGATTGTTTGACCATTATTCTCCACAGCAGTATTGAGGACATCAATAATATCAGATGCACTGCCAGTTGTTCTGTAATCACTTAAGTAGTGCAGAGGGAAATGTGTAATGATAAAGATCGGTTTATCATTACCTGCATTGTTCAGATATGATGTGAGTGACGATATCTGATTGGAATAACTTGAACTGCTGCTGACAGATCCAAGGCAGTAGATACGGTAATTGCTTCCTTCCGTGCCCTGAGTATTGATCTGATACTTAGCTGTTGTCGCATTACTATTGGATTCTATTTTGCCGGGACTGTATTCATGATTGCCCGTGGTATAGACGCCGTTCACATCTTTCTCATCCAGTGCATCCATGTCAGCCTGTGTCAGCGTCCAGAAGTCGGAAGCAGAGGCACTGGCATTTGCCATATCTCCTCCGAAGGCCATCACATCAATTGTGCCATGCTCGCTCTGAACTTTGTCTATCCAAGTGCCGAGGCGATTTGCAGACACATTTCCGGATTTATTGTGTACATCTGAAGAGAAGGCCAGAACACTGGCACCTTCTGCCTTCGCTGCTTTGGCGGCTCCTGCTGACTCTTTCGTCAGCGGGACTTCTTCTTCAGCCTCATCACTGTCTTCAACTGCTTTTGCATCGGATGGTTCTTCATCACCGACGTCGCTGTCTTCGACGCTGCCGGTCTCTTCTGCTGCCTCTTCTTCAGGCGGATCGCTGTCACTGACGACGTCCTCGTCTTCTGTATCCGCTATCTCTGTCTCT
>JBGUJM010000136.1:0-15769 GCA_045113935.1 Anaerovoracaceae bacterium | reverse complement strand
TGTACAGCTGCCATGACAGCAGCGCCTTCACCGATAAAAGCAGCGAGCGGCTCTGTCAGAAACGCGATCCCCATCAGAGCCATGAATGACATCTGAAATCCGCTGTTCATCAGCTGATACGGCTCATGCGCCAGCATAAGGAGTGCTGAAGCACTTGCCGCGCTGAGAAGGTCGAACGGCCGTCCCGCATACATAGACATAAGACTGAGGGTGAGAACTGTTACCGCTCTGACTGCCGACGGGCTCCACATAGTCATCTCTCCGTACATCAACAGAATGCATATAGTCAGCACCGTCGCGGAAAGCATCCTCTTACGGCCTGAAAGCATCCTCAGCAGAGCATACAGGAATCCTGTGTGAAGTCCGCTGACAGCCAGTATGTGTCCGGTGCCGTTGAAGCTGAAATCCTCCCTGATGTCTTCATCAAGCTGTGTCTTGTCTCCGAACACGGCCCCTCTTATAAATGCTCTTATTTCTTCATCATCTATCTCAGAGAGAAACTTTTCTCTCAGCAGATAAAGATGTCTTCTGTATATTCCCCGCAGGTCATATCCGGCCGGATCTTCACTTATATCGACCCGCCGGGCAGTATACATTGCTCCTATGCCCTTGCTCCTCAGATATACCCTGTAGTCAAAACATTCCGGATTGTCCGCTGCTGGGATCTCTCGGTATTCCCCTGTCGCTGTCACATGCAGTCCCGCATAATCCGCAGGATCAGGAGCATTGTCGCTGTACATATTTACCTGTACTCTGCATCTTCTGCCATCCGGAACGACTGTCAGACGTAATCCGTGATCTGTCAGCACCGCATCATGGACCCTCCCCTGCAGCTCGTAAATATCCCGCGGCGTATCTCCCGGTGTATCAGTAATTGCGGATGGCCGGATCATTCCGTAATGTATATAGCGCAATGTGAATAACAGGAACCCCGCGAGCATCACAGCCGTCAGTCTGAACGCGGTCCTTTTGTGCTCTGACGCAAGGTACACAAGGACTCCGGCGGTGAGCATAACAGAAGCGCCGGAAAGCAGCCTCATTCTTTCTAAAATAAAAAAGCCGGCAGAAATACCGGCTGTGAACATTATTGTATATGCAAAAAGTTCTCTTCTTATCACAGCAACAGTCTCCTGCCGCTATTTTACAGTCAAAATCAGTTACCGGGTCATGCCTATATCGTTATCACGCTTATGCCGATCGACATACAGAAAACGCGGAATACCGGTATATCTCAGATCACTCGCCCTTGATGGCCTTTATAGCCGCAGTACGGTCGGCTGCCTTGAACACAGCTGATCCGGCAACAATGACCTCGACACCAGCCTCAATGACGATGTGAGCATTAGCCGGTCCTATACCGCCGTCGACCTCTATAAGGTATCCATATCCCTTTTCTTTCTTCATACGGCTGTAATAGCTGATCTTAGGAAGAGAGCTGTCCATGAATTTCTGTCCGCCGAATCCCGGCTCAACAGACATGACGAGGATCATATCGATGTCGCCGAGGTAATCATCCAGCACCTCAGGAGCTGTAGCAGGTTTGATCGATACTCCTGCCTTGATCCCCAGTCCGTGGATATGATCGAGTGTTGCTTTAAGATCACTGCATGCTTCATAGTGCACAGTGATGAATTCGGTATTATCTGTGACAAACTTCTCTATATATCTGTCAGGATCTTCTATCATCAGATGCACATCATAAGGGATTTCCGCAATTCCGTTCAGGCTTTTCATTACGTCAGGCCCGAAGCTTATGTTAGGTACGAACGCGCCGTCCATAACATCGATATGCAGATAGTCTATGCCGCGGCTCTGTACGTCTGCGACATCCTCACCGAGTCTGGCAAAATCAGCTGCAAGTATTGAAGGTGAAATCAAAGCTTTTTCCATTTTCTTACCTCTTCTATCATCATTACATAAGAGCAATATCTTGATCTGTGTATATCACCTTCATCCACTGCCGATTTGACAGCACATTCAGGCTCATTGATATGGATACAGTCCCTGTATCTGCAGTGTCCGGCATAACGCCTCATCTCGGGGAAAAGACCCCTCACATCAGCCGGCTCCATCTCCGGCATGTCAAGCGAAGTAAATCCCGGAGTGTCATACAGAAACGTGCCGTCCCCCAGCGCGAATATCTCTACATGTCTCGTAGTATGACGTCCTCTGCCTGTCCGGCCGCTGATAGCGCCGGTTTCCGCAGGGCTGATGATCTTTTCCGGCGGCATGTCTTCATCCGCATCTTCCAGGTGAAGATGATTGGTTATCGTTGACTTGCCGACACCGGATGGGCCTGCCAGCGCCACATTTCTGCCTCTGATTATCTCTCTGAGCCCGTCCAGTCCCTCGCCCGTATTGCCGTTTACAATTACTGTCGGATAAATATCCCTGTATATTTCAGCGGCATTCTCCAGTTCGGCGCCGCTGACAAGATCCTTTTTGGTGATACAGATCACCGGATCGATCCCCTTTAGTTCACAGCCTGCCAGAAGCTTATCGATAACAGGATAATTGACTTCCGGCTCCTTTAATGAAAACACGACCACCAGCATATCCAGATTCGATACGGGTGGTCTGGCCATGAAATTCCTGCGTTCCACAACTCTGTTGATCACGCATTCATTATCACAGTCATTCTCGTCGATATCATAATCCACAATATCTCCGACGTATATTATTTCTCTGTTGCGTTTGAGATTGCCTCTGGCCTTGCCCATGACGGCTTTCTCACCGTCATGGACAAAGTAGAAACCTCCTATTCCTTTGATGACTCTTCCGATCATGGTCCGATATTAACCTTCAGGCTTGGCAGTCTCTTCTGCAGGTGTTTCAGGAGTTGCCTCATCAGGTGTTTCAGGCGTCTCAGGCTCTGCCTCCGGCTCAGGTTCCGGTTCAGGTTCCGGTGCCGGCTCAGGTCCCTGGCTGACCGTTATATCGATGCTGGTTCCCTTGTCAAGCAGTGAATTGGCCTGATACTGCTGATAGATGACATATCCCTTGTCGATCGAATTATCATATTCATAGTCAACATTTCCGACCTTGAAGCCTTCTTCCTTGATACGCTTCTTAGCCTCATCGAGGGTCATTCTTGTTACTGAAGGTACAGTTCCCTTTTCAGTACCCTTTCCGTCGGAAACGATGATATTCACCTTGCTTTCCTTGTCAAGCGGTGTGCCTGCGACTGGATCCTGCTCAAGGACAGTTCCCTCCTCAGCTGGATCTGTGATGGTCTTGACATTACCCAGCTGATAACCGTACTCTGCGAGGAATGCCTCGACCTGATCCTGCTTCATATTGACGATATTAGGTACCATACCTTCCTTGCTTCCCTTGGATACATGAACTGTTATAGTACCTTCCTTAGGCGCGTCTGCTCCAGGCTCAGGATCCTGAGTGCAGATCTTTCCCTCAGGGTAGTCATTCGAGTAGATATCCTTGCCCTGCTTGAGCGTGAACCCTTCTTCCTCGGCGAGAGCCTGAGCTTCCTCCATTGTCTTGCCGAGAAAATCAGGTGCCGGCTTAGTCGATGAGAAAACGCCCATTTTCCATGCAACCAGGTATCCGCCGAAAGCAGCAAGAATCAGCAGTGTCAGCGTCAGGATCAGGGTCCTTCTGCTTTTTCTCTTCTTTTTGTCTTCCTGGCGTTCTTCTTCCGCTTCCTGAAGCGCGCGGCGCTTTTTGGCCTTTTCCTGATAATCAGTAGCAAAAATAGTGCTGTTTGTGACATCTGCCACAAATGAAATGTTATTGAGTTCTTCGATCAGTTCATCAGCATTGGCATATCTGTTGGTCTGATACTTGCTCGTACACTTCATTACACACCGTTCGAGAGCCGGCGGGATACCGTCGACTAACTCTGATGGCGGAACGATTTCCTCATTGATGTGTTTAAGCGCTACAGTAACAGGATTCTCTCCATCGAACGGAACCTTGCCTGTCAGCATCTCATACATTACGATACCGAGAGAGTAGATATCCGATCTCTCATCCACATAATTGCCTCTTGCCTGCTCAGGCGAGAAGTAGTGTACGGATCCGACTATCTTGCTGCCGGTCGACAATGTCGCGTCATTGACAGCACGGGCGATACCGAAGTCAGCCAGCTTGACCACACCGTCATTGGTGATCATAATGTTGTGCGGCTTGACGTCTCTGTGGATGATCTTGTTCTTGTGAGCTATCCTCAGAGCAGAAGCGACCTGTTTGCTGATGTCGATCACCTTGCGGTAATCCATCGGGGCCTCTTCCTCAATGATCTCATTGAGGGTTTTCCCCTCGATGAGTTCCATTACTATGTAGTTGATATTGCCCTCTCTGCCTACATCGTAGACGCCTACTATATTCGGATGTGAAAGGCCTGCCGCAGCCTGGGATTCCCTCTTGAAATTTTCAACGAAGGTCGCGTCTTTGGTGAACTCAGGCCTGAGTATCTTGACTGCAATAAATCTGTTAAGAAGTCTGTCTTTCCCCTTATATACTACAGCCATACCGCCGTCGCCGATCTTCTCCAGAAGTTCATATCGGCCTGATAGTAATCTGCTGCTCATATGATCAGTCCTCCAGTAAATTTACGCATATCACAGAGATATTATCATTACCTCCGTTTTCGTTAGCCAGAGAAATAAGGTCCTCTGCGCAGATCATCATATCATCAAATCTGCCCATCGAGTACAATATGGTCTCGTCATCGACTTCATCGTACAGCCCGTCGCTGCAGAGGAGTACTCTGTCTCCGCTTGTCACCGGTACACTGAAACAATCCGGCTCGTTATTTGCATTCGCTCCAATAGCCCTTGTTATGACATTCTTTCTCGCATGGGTATTGGCCTCCTCCCTGGAGATGGCCCCCATTTTAACCAGATCATTTACATAAGTGTGATCGTCTGTTATCTGCTGAATAAGTCCGTCGTGGATCAGGTACACTCTGCTGTCACCTATATTCGCAACATACATTTCATCTCCCCTGATGTATGCGAACACAAGAGTAGTTGCCATGCCGCTGTATTGAGGCTTGGATTCAGACAGTCTGATAATGAACTGATTGACGTATCTGACAGCAGCCCTGAGATATCTGAATATCTCATCACGGCCATCAAGCCATTCAGGAGGATTGTGTCTGATGAATTTCTCAAGAGCATCCAGCGCAGACTGGCTGGCGATCTCTCCGGATCTGTTGCCGCCTACTCCATCTGCAAGCATGTAGAAATTAACATCCTCCAACACTTTGACGGCATCTTCGTTGATCGGCCTTCTCCTGCCGCCATCAGTCATATAACCAATTCTCATATATACCTTCCCACTGTGCTAACGCACATTCTTCTCTATTATACAATAGTAAAAACCTATCAAGTTATTATAGGGCAAAACCGTCCGCATTTCAACAATACGTCCAAAAGCGGGATCTGATTCCTCAAATGCCCTGATCACCGCGTCATTTTCCGCCTTGTTGAGTGTACACGTGGAGTAGCAGATCCGTCCGCCCGGTTTTGCATATCTGCCCGCGTTCCTCAGGATCTCAAGCTGTATGGACGGCAGTTCCCCGATGCTCTCTGTGTCCATCCTGAGGCGGATCTCAGGCTTGGTGCTCATTACCCCGAGTCCCGAGCATGGTACATCCGCAAGGACGAAATCGTACATATCATCCATCCCGCTGTTATGAACAGTACCGTCCGCAAGCTGCGTCTCTATTATACTTATCCCGAGTCTGCGGGCTGATGCCCGGATGAGATCGAGCCGGTGGCTGTGTACATCACAGGCCGTTATTCTGCCTGAATCATTCATCATTTCCGCCATCATTGCAGACTTGCCCCCGGGAGCGGCACACATATCCAGCACTCTGCTTCCCGGTCCGGGACCGAGAGCACTGACCGCCATCATCGATGACAGACTCTGTACCGAGAACATCCCTTCCCTGTACAGTTCCGAAGAAATGATCCCTCTTCCGGAAACAGCAACCGCGCTGCTTTCTTCCGGAAGCGGCTCAGCGTGTATGCCTGCGGCATCGAGTTCTCTGATCAGCTCTTCTCTGGATATCCTGAGTCTGTTGGTCCTCAGTATCAGGGGCGGAGGTGTATTCAGTCCTTCCAGGATTCTTTCTGAATCATCTCCGTACTGGCTGCATATCAGGCTGACGACCGGAAGCGGGAACGAGTACTTTACGGAAAGTCTCTCCTGCTCATCAGAAATCTCTTTTATGAAAGGGGCATCCTCTGAACTGTCTTCTGCCGGTTCAAAATGATCCCTCCTCCGCAGATAGCCTCTCAGTACAGCATTGATAAACTTGTCAGTGCCTCTTGCTTTTGCGCGGGCAAGACTGACTGCCTCATTGACCGCTGCATGATCGGGAACTGAATCCATCTCCCTCAGAGCGTACAGACCCATCCGGAGGATGATCAGTGTCCTTGTCCTGATTCCTTTAAGTCCGTTTCTGGCAAGCATGCTGATGATCCTGTCCAGAGTGACAGTCTGTCTTATCGTTCCTTTGACCATAGAGCGGACAAAGCTATCCCGGCACCCTGGATGGTGCGGGATAGCTTCATTAAGTGCCATATTGGAGTACGCTTCATCTGCGTAAACGCTCTTAAGAGCCTCGAATGCTGCGTTCCAGTCCTGAGACAAGTCCTATCTCCTTCTTCCGGCTATCAGCAGTATCCTCAGCAGTGACGCGACTGCTGTTGCAAGTGCTGCAACATATGTCATAGCAGCTGCCCTCAGCACCGCTCTGGATCCTATATAGTCATCCTCATTGCACATTCCGAGTACTCTCATCTGTTCGAGCGCCCTGTTGGAAGCATTGAACTCTACAGGCAGTGTCACAAGATGGAACAGCACTACGAACAGGAAACATCCTACTCCGATGAGAAACATCAGACTTCCGTAAGGTGACATCGCCGACATCATAAGACCGAAGAAAATAAGAGGCCATGATGCGATCTGAGTCAGATTGACTACCGGAACAATGCCGTTACGGAAAGCAAGCGGCGCATAGTGTGTCGCGTCCTGTATCGCATGTCCTACTTCATGGCACGCGATGCATACTGACGCAACGGAACTGGATCCGTATACCTCTCTCGAGAGATTGAGGCTCTTGGTCTTAGGATCGTAGAAATTCGTCAGGGAGTTCGCTCCGTTAAGAATATTGATGGCGATCCCGGACAGGCCATTAGCATCCATCATTCTTCTTGCAGCCTCAGCACCTGTGATGCCGGTGCTGTTCCTCACCTGAGAATAAGTCCTGTAAGCGCTGGTGATCCTGGCCTGAGTAATAAATGTGAACAGCATCGCAGGCAGCAGGACAATCCATGAATAATCGTAATAATAGTATCCTCCGTACATCCTTCCCCTCCTTATTCCGGTATGACGAATCTGTCTCCCGGCTTCAGCTGGTGCCCTCTCATAAAGTCTCCGGCACTCATCCTCTTCTTGCCCTGGAGCTGCTGCTCAAATACCTTGAGTCTGCCCGCTCCGCAGTTTATAGTGTAATAATTCTTTCCTGTCTCACTGATGGTTCCGGGCTCACCGTCAGGAACCTCATTCATCAGCGGCTCGGCTCTGAAAAATTTCACCTGCAGTCCGTCCAGATAGCTGTAGCATGTCGGCCACTCAAGATACGCGCGTATCCTTCGCTCTATCACGTCAGCAGGTTCGGTAAAATCAGTCAGCCCATCCTTCTTATTTATCATTTTAGCATAACTCGACAGGCTGTCATCCTGTTTTTCATAGACAGCGGTCCCGTCCGCTATATGAGGGATCGTTCCGGTCAGAAGCAGGGCCCCTGCATCCGCGAGCACGCGGGACACCTCAGTGATGTCCATACCGCGTATATCGCAGCTGACTTTGCTGATCATATCGCCTGTATCAAGACCTTCTTCCATACGCATGATGGTCACACCGGATTCATCCAGCCCCTTCAGGATGGCCCCCTGCATCGGGGATGCTCCTCTCAGGTCCGGAAGCAGAGATCCGTGTACATTGATGCATCCAAGCTTCGGAATGTCAAGAACTGACTTCGGCAGAATCTGACCGAAAGCCGCGACCACTATCATATCAGGCGCGATATCTCTGAGTCTTTCTATCAGTTCTTTGTCCCGGCGTATGCGGACAGGCTGAGCCGTTTCCAGTCCGCTGTCAAGCGCAAGCTGCCTGACAGGAGACAGGATCATTTTGTTCCTGTTGCCCTTCCTGTCCGGCTGCGTGATAACCAGCGGGATCTCATAGCCTGCATCTATTAACGCTCTTAGAGAGACAGCCGCGAATTCCGGTGTCCCCATAAAAACTATTCTAAGCAAAAGTATACACTCCTAACTAAAATATACCTGAAAAAGTATCAGAAAGATGTGCCTCTGACACGCTATTCCGCGGCAGCTTCACCTTCATGCTCTGCCTTGACCGCTTCGAGTCTCTCAGAGTACTCCTCTACCGTCATGAATTCTTTGGCTATGTCAGAATAGAGAATGCCGTCAAGATGGTCATTCTCATGACAGAAAACTGTGGCCTCGAATCCCTCGAATTCATATTCATGTGTAACGCCCTCGAGATCCATAGCCCGGATCCTGATTTTCTCCGGTCTGTCAACAAGGCCCATATAACCCGGCACAGAAAGACAGCCTTCACTGGATTCCTGTGTACCTTCGGTATATGTGATCTCAGGATTGATCATCACATATATTCTGTTTCTCTCTTCCTCGTCCTCAGCATCCACATGAGGCATTGCAATGAACATTCTCTTCATCACTCCGACCTGAGGGGCCGCTATTCCCACGCCGTCAGCATTCATCATTGTCTCGACCATGTCTTCGGCGAGCTGGCAGATCCTCGGTGTGATGACTTTGATAGGCTTACACTTCTTGGCGAGGATCTCGTCTCCTCTTACTGTAATATTCCTGAGCGCCATTTATACTCCTTTTTACGACACAGGGATGTTCCCTTTTATAAACTAGTACGGATTGATATCTATCTCTATGAAACAGTCTGACTTTGCCTCTGTCATTCTGTCTCTGTACTCTATGTATTCACTCACATATCCGCCGCGGCTGCCCGGAGGTGCCTTGATGATGAATCCCGCACGGTATCTTCCGTCAGTTTTGCGTTCATCCAGACGGACTTTCAGTATCTGCGCGCCTTCCGGCTGCGATCTGAGGCTGAGGAGCCGTTTCCTGAATGACTCAGCATATCCTGAAGCCTCCTCTGCGCTTTCGGATATGAAGCCGACAGCTATTATATCAGAGTACGGGGGATAATTCATAATATTTCTGTGAAGTAATTCAGACTCGTAGAATGACTCGTAATCACCTGACGCGGCTTCTCTGATAATGTCGCTGTCAGGTTCATACGTCTGGATCAGCACACGGCTCCTGCCGCCGGTTCTTCCCGCGCGTCCTGCCACCTGTGTTATCAGCTGATACGTTCTCTCCGACGATCTGTAGTCAGGAATATTGAGGCTCACATCAGCATTGATGATCCCCACCAGACCGACATTGCGGAAATCCAGTCCCTTTGCCAGGATCTGAGTGCCGACCAGTATATCTGTCCTTCCCTGCTGGAAATCAGCTATAACGGCAGCTGCATCCTCTGTCTTCATAGCTGTATCGAGATCGAACCTCGCAGTTCTGGCATCCGGCCACAGATCCGTTACGGCCTCTTCGACTTTTTCGGTCCCTGCGCCGGTATATCTTATGAACTTATTCCCGCAGTCCGGACACTTTTCCGGCAGATCGAATTTCCTGCCGCAGTAATGGCAGACTGCAGCACCGGCTGATTTGTGATATGTCAGGGATATCCCGCAGTCCGGGCATGTCATCCTGAATCCGCAGTCCGGACACAGGATCTGGGTAGAGAACCCCCGTCTGTTAAGAAAGAGTATGACCTGCTCACCGTTTTTCAGTGTACGGTCTATCTCTCCGGCAAGCTTTCTCGAAATGACCCCGGTATTGCCGGCTCTGATCTCTGCCTTCATGTCTACCGTCTCTACATCCGGCATCACACTGCTTCCGATGCGCTCATTCATTTCTATCAGCTCATAGACACCGGATCTCGCTCTGCTGTAGGAAGCAACAGACGGAGTCGCGCTGCCCATCACAAGCACCGCGCCGTGAGCAGCAGCCCTTTTATATGCTATATCTACCGTCTCATATTTCGGATTGTGATCCGACTTGTATGTCGACTCATGCTCTTCGTCGATTATGATGGCACCTATATTCTCAAGCGGGGCGAAAACAGACGTCCTGGCACCGACTACTATACGCGCCTCACCTCTGCGTATCCTCAGCCACTCTCCGAGTCTGGCGCTTGTCGTCAGTCTGCTGTGAAGTGTGGCCACCAGACTGTCACCGAATCTCTCCTTGAATCTCTCCTCCACATGTGCGGCAAGAGCTATCTCGGGAAGCAGCACTATAACCGATCTGCCCATGTCAAGAGCCTCCGCCGCGGCCCTCATGTATACCTCTGTCTTGCCGCTGTTGGTAACTCCTTTGATCAGAAATGCCCGGAACTCACGGCTTCTGACCGCGGAACAGATCCTGTCCGCAGCCGCCTGCTGTTCATCTGAAAGAGCATATCCCGGATCCGATCCGCTGCGGCCAGGGTCTCTGCCCTTTGGCTCCTTCTTGCCCGGTACAGTGAACATCTTGATCGCATCGATGTACTTGACACCGTATCGCTTTCTCATCCACATAGCAGTATCGATCATTTCAGATGTCAGTGATCTCTCCGGTATGTAAGATTCTATCTCCTTAATGCGGCTCCTGTCATATGCGGGCACAGTATCCTCCCTGACGCAGTAAGCATCGACCGGCTTCTTCCTTCTTGCAAAAGGTACAGTAAGTCTGGCGCCGGTGCCGACATCATCAGGCGCTGCGTATGTGAAAAAAGTGTCTGTATTATTGCTCTTGTTATCTATGACTACGTCAATAAAATGCACGGCAAACCTCTCGGGATGACAGGAACGGGTTCTCCTGTCATCTAAAACTGCTGCCTGTGCGGCAGCAGTCGTAGTTTACGATAATATAATTACAGTAAGAATATGTTGTTCCTGGCACATTCTTCATACATTTCTTTCGGCCATACGGACGCCTGAACTTCGCCGATATGCGCCTTTTTGAGAAAGTACATGCACAGTCTGCTCTGGCCGATACCGCCGCCTACAGTGAGCGGAAGCTCGTTTCTTATAACGCCCTGATGGAACGGGAGCTCTGCTCTCTCCATCTTGCCATCGATTTCGAGCTGTCTCAGCATGGATTCCGAATCCACACGGATACCCATCGAGCTGATCTCAAAAGCATCTTCAAGTACCGGGTTCCAGAGAATGATATCTCCGTTGAGCTGCCAGTCATCATAGTCAGGAGCTCTTCCGTCATGCTTCTTGCCGGATATGAGACTGCATCCGATCCTCTTTACGAAGATAGCGCCATACTCTTCCGCCGCGTATTTTTCTCTCTCCTTGCTGGTACTGTCAGGATACCAGTCCTCCAGCTGCTGAGCATCTATGAATTTGATCTTATCAGGCAATTCATTCTTGATATCCGGATACAGATCATCAACGTAATCCGCAAGATCCTTGAGGCATCTGTAGATGATCCTTACGGTCATCTCGAGGTACTCATCATTTCTCTGATCAGCAGTGATAACCTTCTCCCAGTCCCACTGATCCACATATATCGAATGGATATTGTCGAGTTCCTCGTCTCTTCTTATAGCGTTCATGTCAGTATAGAGACCACGGCCGGGCTTTACCCCGTATCTGCCGAGTGCCATTCTCTTCCATTTTGCCAGAGACTGTACTACCTCAACATTCTGCTCATCCATATCCTTGATCGTGAACTCGACTCTTCTCTCATATCCATTGAGATTGTCGTTAAGTCCGGATTCCGGTATTACGAACAGAGGCGCGCTGACTCTGCCGAGATTGAGTTTGTCAGCCAGTTCTCTCTGAAAATGATCCTTGACTCTCTTGATCGCTCTCTGAGTCTCGGTCGGACCCAGGATAGGATAATAACCCTTAGGTATGTACAACTTACTCATAATTCAACTCCTTTTCCGGCACCTCTGTCCCTTGCGTAATCGCATCCGCAGTAGTTCTGCCTGTACAGACCGTAGTGTCTTGACAGTTCCACACTCCTGCCGAATCCGTTTTTCTTCTTGAAGTCCACATCGAGATACCTTGAGCTTGTCTGCTCTTCCAGTGACATCCCCAGTGTCCTTATCTTGTCATAATTCTTGTGCGGGCTCACCGACATAGTCGTGGTGAAATAATCCATGCCCAGAACACCGGCCATGCGGGCGGTTTCCGCCAGTCTGAGGGCAAAACACAGGTCGCATCTCGCGCCTCCTTCAGGCTCATCTGCCAGAGGTCCGCATCTTGCGATATACCGGTCGGTATCATACTCGCCTTCGAGATAACTGATATAATAGGTATCCTTGTGTTCTTCGTTAAAAGCCCGTATGAACTGCAGCAGAGTATCACGCCTCAGATAGTATTCTTCCCTGTCTGTAATATTTGGATTATAATAATAAAGCGTGATCTGATAATCCGGAGCCAGTCTCTCCACACATGCGGTCGAACATGGTCCGCAGCAGGCATGAAGCAGGACTGACGGCTTGCGCTGCTCAGCAGTGATGCCGAACATTTCAGCATCACCTGCCGTATAGGCGAATGAATTCACGTTATTCATGAGCACTGTGCCGGATGTATCTTCTTTCATTTCACCATAGTTCCGTTTTCACAAATACTGAATCATTATAGCATAACCGCAGGATCAAGAAAACATTATGCAGGGCGGAATAAGATTTAATTCAATAGGCAGCGAGCTGAAACGCGAATTCGGGCGCAGGACAGTCAAACTCAGTATTGACGCAGGTTTTACCTGCCCTAACAGGGACGGTACGTGCGGATACGGAGGCTGCGCTTTCTGTTCGGGCGGAGGCTCCGGTGAACTGGCCGCGCACCTTAACGCAGAAACTTCTCTCAGCGCAGCGGGATCTTCCGGGCCGGATAGCAGCGGGACCGTTCTGAAACACTCTGTCTCACAATCGATTTCCGAGCAGATCTCACTCCTCTCTGACAAATGGCCTGATGCCGCCTATATCGCATATTTCCAGGCCCACACCAATACATACGCGCCTGTCCCCCTGCTTCGCAGCCTCTATTATGAGGCCCTGAGCGATCCGCGCATATCCGGCATTGCCATAGCGACCAGACCTGACTGCCTCGGAACTGATGTCCTGGATCTCCTTGAAGAGATCAGCCGGGAACACTATATGTGGATAGAGCTGGGTCTGCAGACCATACACGGAAAAACATCTGAGGCAATGGGCATCGGGTACACTCTTGATGTCTATGATCATGCGGTGGATGAACTCCTCTCACGCGGCATCAGAGTCGTCACACACCTTATCCTGGGGCTCCCGGGAGAGACAGAAAGCATGATGCTCGAGTCTGTCAGATATGTCTGCCGGAAGCCGGTCTTCGGAATCAAGCTTCATCTTATGAATCTGATCAGAACGTCGCGACTCAGTGAGATGATGCCTGACTATGTACCTTTTGAAAGTATTGAGGAGTATGTTGATCTCGTCATCAGATGTCTGGAGATCATTCCGCCGGATATCACCATCCACCGTCTGACAGGAGATGTTCCAAGACGCCTTCTGATAGCTCCGGAGTGGAGTTACCGGAAACGTACCATCCTGAACATGATCAACCGTGAGCTTGCCCGCCGCGGCACCTTTCAGGGCGCCGCGCTTGAACGCGACACGACTTTATGACTTTTTCAGCCAATAAGCGCCTTGATTCCTCTGTTTATGTATTCATTCCAGAAAGTCCAGTTGTGCTTTCCCGGACCTTCCTCGTAAATATGATCCGCGCCTTCTATGACAAGGAAGTCCCTGAACAGCCTGTTGTCAGGCAGCAGATCATCATCCGTACCTATGGCCATGTATATGCGCGGGATAGTTTTGCCTGCTGATCTGAGCGCGGAATACTGCGCTTCAGGATCTTTGTCAGAGCCAATCAGCCTGGATGGATCGCCGAAAACGTCTCTCCGCATTTCCGGCGGTGTCACGCTGTTGACAGCATTTTCTTTCTCACTTGCAAGACTCCTGGTAATAAGCGCGGAAGAAAGCGCAATGCATCCGAAAAACCTTTCAGGATATGCCATAGCAATATGGATCGCTCCGTAGCCTCCCATAGAAAGCCCGCCTATCATCGTATTCTCTCTATTGAACTCAATCCCGAAAGTTGACTGTATGTAATCTATAAGCTCTTTTCCGACAAATTCAGAATAGTTAGCGCCTGTATAACCTCTGTCAAGATAAAACGTATTTCCGGCCGCCGGCATAAAGATATTCAGGTTGTACTGTATTGACATCTCCTGAGCGACTCCCCTGCAGAGCCAGTCTGTATCAGTTCCGGTAAGTCCATGAAGCAGGATGAGGTTCATCGGCTCCCTGTCGTAATACTTTTTGTCACAGACTTCTTCCATCTCGGCGTCATTAGGCAGAACAAACGTAAAATTTGCGTGCTGCATTATAGATCTTGCGTGAAATTCCATTCTTCCGCTGGCCATAACTCCCCCTTTCAGGTAATCAGATTCAGTATAAACAACTGGCGGCCTGCTTCGATGCAGGCCGCCTGAAGGATTCAATTTGCAGAAACAGATACATTCCGGACTTCTGATCGTTTTGCCCGTTAATTATCTGCCTGTTGTGTAGTTGTCAAAATATCCCTGGATAAGAACAACCGGAGTACCCTTGTCTCCTGAACCCGATGTAAGGTCGCAGAGCGAGCCGATCAGGTCAGTGAGTCTTCTCGGAGTAGTTCCCTCAGAAGCCATGTTGCCTACAAGATCGGATTCCTTTGCCTCGATTGCCTTGGAGATAGCCTCTTTCAGCTCTTCGCCTGACAGATTGGAATAGTCATTGTCTGCGAGATACTTGAGCTTGAGCTCATTAGGCGTGCCCTCAAGACCTGCTGTGTATGCCGGTGAAACAACAGGATCTGCAAGTTCCCAGATCTTGCCTACAGGATCTTTGAATGCTCCGTCTCCGTATACCATGACCTCGACATGCTTTCCGGTCTTTTCCTTTACCTCTGCCTGGATCTCCTCAACAAGTCCCTGACAGTCTCTCGGGAAGAGCTTGACTGTTCCTTCAGTAGCCTTGTTGGATCCGAGCAGTCCGTATTTCTCGTTGAACCCGCTTCCGTCAACAGGAGCGTTGAGGATCTCATCCATTCCGTATACAGTAGCGCCCTTGCTGCGGAGGATCCTCTTGGTGCGGGCTCTTGTATGGATGTCACAGTTTATGACCTTATCAGTATATTTGAGGATCTCTTCAGCGTGGTTGGCAAAAATGATCTCGACCTCAGCTCCCATCTCTTTGATGATGTCGCCGTAATAGCTCACATAATCAACTCCGGTGAACTGATGCTTGTTCTCCCCGAAAAGCTCTCTGTATTTCTCAAGAGTGAGCACATCGCTGTACGGATTGACACCTGACTTGTCTATCTGATCGAATGTCAGCAGAGCATTTCCTACCTCATCGGACGGATAGCTCAGCATCAGGACGATCTTCTTTGCTCCCATTGCCATGCCTCTGAGGCAGATGGCGAATCTGTTTCTTGAGAGGATAGGCCAGATGACTCCGATCGTCTCTCCTCCGAGCTTGGCCCGGACGTCAGCAGCTATAGCATCCACTGTAGCATAATTGCCCTGGCATCTGGCTACAACAGACTCAGTGATGCAGATTACATCCCTGTCTCTGAGTTCGAAACCTT
>JBGUJM010000135.1:0-8730 GCA_045113935.1 Anaerovoracaceae bacterium | reverse complement strand
GTGTATATATAGAAGGTTTCGGCCTCGGCGGACTGCCGTTTCTGAGAAACGACATTACAGCCGAGATCAGAAAGGCCTCAGATAATGGATTGCCTATTCTGGTCGGCAGCCAGTGCAGATACGAGGGAAGCGATCTGAACGTATATGAAACAGGCCAGCGCATACTCGACTGCGGCGGCATACCGGTCTATGACATGACGCAGGAAGCGGTAGTGACCAAGCTGATGTGGGTTCTCGGACAGACGAAAAAATACGATCAGGTCAGATGGCTGTTCGGCTCTGATCTCGTGGGAGAGGTTACACTGAGATAAAGAGCGGCGGAAAATACAGAAAAGCAAGACACGTAAAAAGAGTTCATAGCTGATGGAAACAGCAGATATGAACTCTTTTTTCATTTAAGGATCACGCTGCTACGCGCTTTTCTCAGGGTCATATACTGAGAATGGATTAAGTTCGCGGCTGGTATCGATAAAGTCTTTGATGGTGCGGGTAACAAGGCGGTTTTTCATCGTGTAGAAATAAACGTCGCGGGTGAACTCAGGGCTGCGGACCATGTAGTATTGCATTTTGCATGCCCAGTCAAGCGAGTGCCTGATGAGCGTATCACTGACTACGGTGAGGCCGAGGCCTGATGATGCGATCCCGAATGCGCTGGAGAGCTGATTCAGTTCATATACGGACTGGACTATGATGCCGTTTTCACTTAAGACAGCATCGCACCGGCGCCGGGTATCCAATCCTCTCTGGAGAAGGATGAAGGGCTGATCGTTCAGAAGTCTCATGTCATTGAGATAGCGGATACGTCCAGTGAGATGCTGTCCATCGGTGATATCATCATGAGAGTAAGCGAATTTTGCCCATTTGCGGTTGAGATCACTGCTTTCAGGAACTGCTATCAGCAGATACTCTGTACCAAGATAGTGCCGCTCCATTCTGTCATCATCAGGGAGGTTATCTATTACCAGTTCCAGCTGACCGGAATGAAGCTGATCGATAAGATCGCGGCTCTCGTGTTCGTACAGGCTCAGATGTATCATCGGATGCTTTTGGGCGTACACCGAGAGGATCTCCGGGATGATATTCGCCATGTACAGGGTGTTGCTTCCCAGTGCAATGCTTCCTGTCTCAAGGCCCTGGAGTTCGTTCATATAGTTGAAGAAATCATCTTCTATCATGGAGATGCTTCCCGCGCATTCCAGATACTTCACACCGAGAGGGGTGAGACGGACGGGATTCGTACTCCGGTCAAAAAGGGTTCCGCCGATCTCCTTTTCGATGCCGGCTACCATAACACTGAGAGACGGCTGGGCAATGTGAAGCGCCCTTGCTGCCCGCAGAAAACCACCTTCCTGATATATGGCTTGTATCAGGTCCTTTTTGCTGAAAATATCCATGTTACAGACTCCTTTTTGAACACATGGTAATCTCTGCATACATATAAGAACATTGTTATATGTTTTATTATACTATTTGTATTTGATTATAAGCTATGGGTATTATAAAATGATAGTAATCATTTATTGAAAAGTGATACTCACAAGGAGGTCATTATGCAGGTAAAACCTAAAAACGAGCAAACTGCAGTGTTCACCAAGATTACAGACATTCTTGATCCCGGCAGTTTCATGGAGTTGGGGGAGCATGTATCGGCCAGATTTACCGAGTTTTATCATCCGGATGCCGTACAGGAGTCTGATGGTGTAATTACCGGTTACGGTACGATAGATGGCAACCTCGTTTTTGTTTACGCGCAGGACGGGGAGGTAATGGGCGGAACATTCGGCGAACAGCACGGACGTAAGATCGTTGATCTGTACGAGCATGCTATCAAGGCGAATGCCCCTGTCATCGGACTCCTTGACTGTGCAGGATTCCGTATTGAGGAAGGTCTCGACGGACTGTATCAGTTTGCCAAGCTGTATAAGAGACAGTCTGATGCTTCCGGCAGTATACCTCAGATCGCAGCTGTCATCGGACAGTGCGGCGGCGGAATGTCAATAGCTGCCAAGCAGGCAGATTTCGTATTTATTGAGAAGGACAAGGGCAGCATTTTCGTCAATCCTCAGAGTGTTGTCGGAAATGCGATCGGAGACAATCCGTTCGTCAAGGCAGTGGATGACGGCACATTTGAATGGGCTGAGATCGCACAGAAGATCCGTAAGCTGGTAGGACTTCTTCCTCCGGCAGCAGGATTTGCTCCTGAGATCCTTGATACAAGCATTGAAGAGCTCAACCGCGTGTGCCCTGACATCGACTCGATGATCGGAGACGGAAAAGCGCTTCTGACAGAACTTGCAGACAACTACGATATTCTGGAAGTACAGCCTGATTTCGGTCAGGACATGGTCGCCGCTTTCATCAGACTTGCCGGACAGACAGTCGGATGCGTCGCGTGCAACAAGGTCAACGGCGAGAAGAGAATCTCCGCTGACGGATGCAGCAAGGCAGCTGCAATGGTTGATGTATGCAGCAGATTCGGACTTCCGGTTATTACTCTGATCGATACAGATGGCTATCAGACTACATCTGAGAACGAGAAGTATCTGCCTGATGCTGCCGGAAGACTCTTAAGAGCTCTCATCACAGCCACTGTTCCTAAGATCAACGTGGTTACAGGCCGCGTAGTAGGCAGTGCTTTCAGCCTTCTGAATTCCAAGGGCCTCGGCGCTGATTATGTCTTCATGTGGGAAGACGCGGATATCAGCATTGTCGAGCCGAGACAGGCAACAGAGATTATTTTCGGCAAATGGTCGAAAGAACTTGAGCAGCAGTACCGTGACGATCAGTCAAGCGCTGTTGCACTTGCAAGACACGGATTTGCAGACAAGGTCATTGCTCCGGAGGATACAAGAAAATATCTCATCGGCGCACTGCAGACCTTCGTTAACAGCAGGTAGGTGATCATATGAGTATAGGAGAAATACTGAAAGTCGGTGCGATCGATACTGTACTCGGAATGGGAACAGTATTCTGCATACTGGTATTTATCGCTTTCTGCATCTGGCTGATGGGCAAATTATGCGCACCAAGACCAGCTAAAGCCGCAGCAGAGTCTGCTGCAGCACCACAGGCAGAAGCAGCTCCTGTAAGCGCTGCTTATGACGGGTTCACTCCGGAAACGGTAGCAATCATTACAGCGGCGATAATACAGCATATCGCAGATGAACAAGGAGAAGCCGCAGCTGAAGGATACATAGTAAGGAATGTACGGAGGGCACAATGGAAACGTATATAGTAAGAGTAAACGGAACAGAATTTGAAGTAGAAGTCGAAAAGGTTGGCAGCGACACAGCACCAACATTCGCAGCAGCACCGGCAGCAGCGCCAAAGCCTGCAGCAAAGCCTGCAGCCAAGAAAGCAGCCGGAAGCGGTGAGCCTGTAGTTTGCGGTACAGCAGGAAAAGTATTCAAGATAGTTGCTAAGGAAGGCGACGCAGTCAAGTCCGGAGATACAGTAATCATTCTTGAAGCAATGAAGATGGAGATCCCTGTTGTAGCTCCTAAGGACGGCACAGTCAGCTCAATCGTTGTAAAAGAAGGAGACAGCACAACAGCAGGACAGGCAGTAGCATATATCGGATAGCATAGGAGGCCTAATATGGGTGAAACGTTAGTTAATCTGGCTCACCAGACAGCCTTTTTCAACCTGACATTCGGCAACGTGATCATGGTTGTTGTTGCCCTTATCCTGTTGTATCTGGCTATCGTAAAAGAGTATGAGCCATTACTGCTCCTCCCGATATCCTTCGGTATGCTTCTGGTCAATCTCTATCCACCTATCATGGAAGAAGGCGGACTTCTGCATTACTTCTTCATGCTGGATGAGTGGACCATTCTGCCGTCATTGATATTCATGGGCGTTGGAGCACTTACAGACTTCGGACCGCTGATCGCCAATCCTAAGAGCTTTGTACTCGGTGCGGCCGCTCAGTTCGGAGTATTCGGAGCATTCTTCATGGCTATGGCAATGGGCTTTACAGAAGCTCAGGCCGCGGCCGTAAGTATCATAGGAGGAGCTGATGGACCTACTTCCATCTTCCTTGCTATGAAGCTCGGACAGAGAGAGCTCATGGGCCCGATCGCCGTAGCAGCGTATTCATATATGGCGCTGGTACCGATCATACAGCCGCCTATAATGAAAGCTCTCACAACAGAAGCAGAAAGAAAGATCAAAATGGAGCAGCTCCGCTCAGTCTCGAAGAGAGAAAGAATCCTCTTCCCGATCATCGTAACGATTGTAGTCTGCACACTGCTTCCTTCAACAGCACCGCTGGTCGGTATGCTGATGCTCGGCAATCTGTTCCGCGAGAGCGGCGTTGTCCGCCAGCTGCAGGAAACAGCTTCCAACGCAATGATGTACATTGTAGTAATCTTCCTCGGAACATCCGTTGGTGCTACTACAAGTGCTGAGGCTTTTCTGAAGGCTACTACGATCAAGATCGTCATCCTCGGACTTGTCGCATTCGCGTTCGGAACCGCAGCAGGAGTGCTGTTCGGCAAGCTTATGTGCAAGCTGTCAGGAGGGAAGATCAATCCTCTTATCGGTTCCGCAGGTGTATCCGCAGTACCGATGGCTGCAAGAGTATCCCAGAAGGTCGGCGCAGAAGCAGATCCTACCAATTTCCTGCTTATGCACGCTATGGGTCCTAACGTAGCCGGAGTTATCGGAACAGCTGTTGCAGCCGGAGTATTCATGGCTATCTTCGGAGTATAGTTTTGCGCTATACGATTAATACGTGATGAAACCTCGATTAATGGAGGAATATAAGAACATGGAAAAAAAGAGACTTAAAATCATGGAAACCTGCATCAGAGACGGACAGCAGTCTCTGATCGCTACAAGAATGCCGTTTGAGGACATGGAGCCTGCTCTGGCTCTGATGGACTCCGTAGGCTATGAGGCTATCGAATGCTGGGGCGGTGCTACTTTTGACTCCTGCATCAGATTCCTGGATGAGGATCCATGGGATAGACTCAGAAAGCTCCGTGCGGCAATGCCTAACACCAAGCTTCAGATGCTGCTGAGAGGACAGAACCTCCTCGGATACAGACACTATTCCGATGACGTAGTAGACTATTTCGTCAAGAAGTCCATTGACAATGGTATCGACAACATCAGAATTTTTGACGCGCTCAACGACCTGCGTAATGTTGAGACCGCTGTCAAGGCTACCAAGGAATACGGCGCCCACGCTCAGGTAGCTATGTCCTATACGATCGGCGAGCCTTATACACCGGAGTACTGGAGAGACAGAGCTCTGCGCATCCAGGAACTCGGTGCTGACTCGATCTGCATCAAGGACATGGCAGGTCTGATGGTACCTACAGCTGCAACAGAAATGATCTCGATGCTCAAAGCAAACGTAGACATTCCTATCCAGCTGCATACACACTGCACATCCGGCGTAGCTCCTATCACATACTACTGCGCTACACTTGCGGGAGTAGATATCATTGATACCGCAATTTCGCCGTTCTCAGGAGGAACCAGCCAGCCGTCGACAGAGGTAATGGTTGAGACATTCAAGGGCACAGAGTATGATACCGGCCTTGACATGAGCAAGCTGGAGCAGATCGCCAACCACTTTGCCGGTGTCAGAGACAAGGCTCTCAAGAGCGGCCTGATGAACACCAAGGTTCTCGGCACAGATATCAAGACTCTGATCTATCAGGTACCTGGCGGAATGCTTTCCAACCTTGTATCACAGCTCAAGGATCAGAACGCAGAAGACAAGTACATGGAAGTACTTCAGGAAGTGCCGAAGGTAAGAAACGATCTCGGTATGCCTCCTCTGGTTACACCGTCTTCACAGATCGTAGGTACACAGGCTGTACTTAACGTACTGATGGGCGAGAGATATAAGGTCCTCTCCAAGGAGACACAGCAGATCCTCAAGGGCAAGTATGGTTCGACACCAATGCCTATGAATCCTGACGTACTCGCCAAGATCGATCAGAGCGAGAGAATTACATGCCGTCCTGCAGACCTGCTAGAGCCTGAACTTGAAAAGCTCGAGAAGGAAGTAGGAGATTACAAGGAACAGGACGAGGACGTTCTGACATATGCTCTCTTTGCTAACGTTGCGATGGACTTCTTCAAGAGAAGGGCAGCAATGAGGAACAAGGTCGATCCTGACGCAGTTGATGTCAAGAACAAGGCATACCCGGTATAAGAAGGCTGTAAGGCCGCCGTAACCGATGGGCGAGGCGGCCATATCTATCGGTAATTGGAGGAATTATTATGAATTTTGTAAAAGAAAATGGCAGAACTATTCCTGTAGCGGACAAAGTGTTCGCGCTCAGCGGCAGAGCTAAGGCTGCTATTGCAAAAAAGGGTAAGGATGCTGTAATCAACGCAACTGTCGGAGCTCTCCTCGATGATAACGGGGATCTGGTCGTAATGTCATCTGTGGTGGATGCTATCAAGACATTGTCACCTGCAGACTATGCTGAATATGCTCCTATCACAGGAACACCTGCATTTAAAGAAGCTGTTCAGAAGGCTCTCTTCGGCAAATACGAGCCATCCGGCCACATCAGTGTTTGTGTTACTCCTGGAGGAACAGGAAGTATCACCAGCGTTGTATCCAACTACTCCAATGTCGGCGATGAGGTCCTCACACATGACTGGTGCTGGGCTAACTACAGAAACATCTGCTCTCAGCAGGGCCGTAAGCTCAGAACATTCAGATTCTTCAATGAAGACGGAGAATTTGATGCTGCAGATCTGGAAAAAGAGCTGAACGCTCTTGCCAAGGTGCAGGATCAGGTAGTCCTGATGATCAACACACCGGCACATAACCCTACGGGCTACTCCCTGACACTCAATGACTGGGGAAAGCTGATCTCAATCGTCAATGACGCACCTTGCAAAGTAGTTCTCTTCCTCGATATCGCATACATCGATTATGCGGGTGAGGAGGATGAAGTCAGAGCATTCCTTCCGATGCTTGCAGGTCTTGGCGACAATGTGCTTCCGATTTTCGGATACAGCGCTTCCAAGACACTCACTGCTTATGGAATGAGATGCGGAGCTATCGTGTGCATGGCGAAGACTGAAGAAGATGCTGAGGAATTCAGAAGAGCTTCTGAATATGCCGCGCGCTCGACATGGTCCAACTGCAACCGTTCGGCTATGACAGTAATGGGCAAGATCTACAGCGATCCTGAACTGCAGGCTAAGGTTGATGAAGAGAGAAGGATCTACCGCGATATGCTGCTCGAGAGAGGCAGGATCTTTGAACAGACGCTCAATGAGAACGGTGTCAAGTGTGTTCCTTTCTCAGCGGGATTCTTTGTAACCATTGCATGCGATGATCCTGCAGCAGTAGGACAGAAGCTTGAAGAACAGGATATATTCTGCCTTGCGCTGGCAAAAGGTATCAGAGTATCCATCGCATCCATTTCCAAGGAGAAATGCGTAAAATGCGCAGAGGCTATCGCGAAAATGCTCAAGTAAGGTTGTAAATGCACCGGCGGGGTGCCCCCAAGCTCCGCCGGTACATACAGCAATATTGTGTCAAAAGGACCGTCCCTTTGACTCAGCTGTGGATCAAAAGGGCAACCCCTTTGACATACTTTACGCTATAGGTATTTGAAGTTTGTTGAGAGGAGAAATTGTATGGAGAAAATCAAAAACTCATTGCCTATTCAGATATTCATCGCCCTCGGTCTGGGTATCGTGGCGGGTCTTATCTTTCTGGCACTAGGCCTGGCAGATTTTACAACAGCCTATATCAAACCATTCGGAACTATTTTCCTGAACCTGCTCAAGTTCATCGTAGTTCCTATCGTTATCACTTCGATCGTCCAGGGTGTTGTTTCACTTTCTGACATCAAGAAGGTCGGAACCATCGGACTTCGTACTATCATTTACTATTTCTGCACGACAGCTTTTGCTATCACTATCGGACTGATTTTCGCGAATCTGTTCAAGGGCACTTATAAGGTCCTGCAGACTACCGACCTCGCTTATGAGGCAGCTGAGCCTACAAGCCTTATGGACACGATCGTTAACATCTTCCCGTCCAACCTGTTCCAGCCTATGGTAGAATCGACCATGCTGCAGATCATCGTGATCGCGCTCTTCGTAGGATTCGGAATCATTATCGCAGGTGACAAGGGCAAGCTGTTCAGCGACTGGATCGACAGTGTATACGAAGTGTTCATGGTCGTCATGAGAGGAATCATCAAGATCACTCCGATCGCAGTATTCTGCCTGATCACACCGGTAGTTGCTGTCAACGGACCTGAGGTTCTCGGATCACTCGCAATGGTGCTCCTGACAGCTTATGTAGCATATGCGGTACACATGTTCTTCACATATTCGCTGGCTGTCAAAGCATTCGGTCACATGAACCCTGTTACGTTCCTCAAGGGAGCTCTTCCTGGATTCCTGTTCGCTTTCTCCAGCACATCTTCGATCGGAACTCTTCCTGTATCGATGGAGTGCGTTGAGAACATGGGCGGCCGTAAGGATGTAGCAAGTTTCACACTTCCGCTCGGCGCTACTATCAACATGGACGGAACAGCTATCTATCAGGGCGTATGCGCGATCTTCATCGCCAGATGCTTCGGAATCGATCTTACCTTCGGACAGATGATCACCATCGTACTGACAGCTACACTGGCATCGATCGGCACAGCAGGAACACCTGGCGCAGGCATGATCATGCTCGCTATGGTTCTCCAGTCAGTAGGTCTGCCTGTTGAAGGTATCGCGCTTGTAGCC
>JBGUJM010000134.1:0-7941 GCA_045113935.1 Anaerovoracaceae bacterium | reverse complement strand
CGATTCGGATATAAGCAATGCCGGCGTCACTTTATGCAACGCTGCAACCGTGCCCGGAGCGGATTTCGGCACGGTCTTCAACGAAGCCTTCCAGATTGTGATGGATTCCCAGAAGGACGGTTATTATGATTCGATGATGAATACGCTCGACCGTGTCCGGAACGTCGATGCTCTCATAGACATTGCTTCCCAGACGTTCGGCGCGTCTCTTGTTTTCATCGACCGTGATTTCCGCATCCTCAGCTATTCGACACAGATCCCTGTGACGGATGAGCTGTGGAAGCACAACATAGAACAAGGCTACTGCGACTATGAATTCATAACAGCAGTCCGGTCCCTCAAATCAGTCAAAATGGCCGATTCGACCATGACTCCGATCGAAGTCTCATGTTCTTCTTCACCATTCCGGAAATTCTCCTCAAGAGTCTACTGCCGGGATATCTGGATCGGGTTCCTGATCGTAATAGAAGGCCATGATTCCTACAAGTCCGAACACATTGAAATGCTGAGGATCCTCAGCGGTGTGCTCGGCTATGCCGTCATGAAATATGAGCCAAGCTATCTGTACATGACCAGCGATTACCACCGCTTCCTGTATAACCTCCTGATAGGGGCTGAAATATCCGCTCTTCCTGAGGTATACCGGGATCTGTCCTTCCCGTCGCAGATGGTTGTGCTCTACTGCCGCGCTACAGATGACCAGACTTTATTCCCGCAGGAGGGTGAACTGACGAACAAGCTCGCGTCGATCATTCCGGGATGCCATGTCCTGGGACGCCGCCACAGCGCCGCTATCGTCGGAAGCCGGGACATACTGAGCAAAGTCGGAATCATTCTCGCCGCCTTTCCTCCGGAATGCGGAGCCAAAGCCGGCGTCAGTCTGCCTTTCTCGGATATCTCGGAACTCAAGTCCCGCTACGATGAAGCCCACGACGCTTTCGATCTGGGCAGCATGCTCGACCCCGATCTCAGCATCTACACTTTTGAGGATTACGGGATCTATGCCATGTTCCGGACCGTAGCCGCGTCCGAGGATCTCAGCCGGTATCTCCACCCTGCTCTCCCTCGGCTCGCCGCATACGACAGATCCAACGGAAGCAATCTGGAGCAAACGCTTTACACCTATCTCAAATGCGCGTGCAACACGACCGAAACGGCGGAGGCGCTGTACCTTCACAGGAACAGCGTCATCTACAGACTCCACCGCATCGAGGAGCTCTGCGACATCGATCTGAGTGACACAGACGTGAGGTTCATGCTCAGGCTGTCCTACGCGATCAGCAACGTGATCAGCCGCAAGAGAAAGTGGACAACCAGGAAATACGATGCAGAGTAAACAAACTCCCGCATCCGCAGGATATACATCAAGGCGCCCTCTCTGAGGGCATCTTTTATAAGCCGGCACAGCTATTGTGCACATAGGACAAATGCTCCATTCTGTTTTGGTAACACTGAATATTGTGTGCTGTGCATAATGACAAGATAATTTAATCAGAGTCTATCTCTGGGTTAGTTTTTATCGTCATTTTTACAATGAGGTGCAAAATGAAAACAATTGCTAAAGTCATTGGCTGCACTGCTGCGTTTCTCGCAGTTGCGCACACATCCGAATGGTTTCTTGAAGGCAGACACGTCGCTGCCGCTTACGGCATTCCGGTCAGGGAAGCCCTGCCGCAGTGCCTGCTCAGGGGTTTCCTGTGGTGGAAGCCGCTCAAGGAGAAACTGAATGCTGAAGAAACAGCAGAGGAATAACAGATCAGTCTGAAATACGAAGAAAAGGAGAGCATAGAACTATGAAAGATTTTGCAGGAAGAGTCGCTCTTATCACAGGCGCAGCTCACGGATTCGGCAGGGAATTCGTCAAGGAAGCAGCCAGAAGAAAGATGAAGATCGCGGCGGTCGACATCATGGAGGATGCTCTTAATGAGATCAGACCGCTCGCAGAAGAGCTCGGGGCTGAGAAAGTCCTCCTGTTCCCTTGCGACGTCACCGAGTATGAACAGGTAAAATGCGTTGTCGCCAAAGTCATGGAGGAATTCGGCCAGATCGATCTCCTGATGAACAACGCCGGCGTCGCGACTTTCGGAGCTGTATGGGCAGTTCCGCCGCTCGAATATGAGTGGATCATCGACACCAATCTCAAGTCACACGTGTACTTCATGCATGAAGTCATTCCAATCATGATGAAACAGGGTACGCACTGCAACATCGTGAACACCTGCTCCGCTGCGGGCACCTTCACATCCAAGAGCGCTGCGGCTTATCAGGCATCCAAATTCGGCGCGCTCGCTCTCACAGAGTCCGTCTATTTTGACCTCAAGGATGCCGGCGCGGATATCCACATGAGCGCATACTGCCCGGGATTCATCCAGACCCACCTCGATCATTCCGAGGAGTACAAGCAGGATAAGTATAAAATCGAAGATCCGTACTACGGGAGCAAATACCATCAGGCTATGCAGGGCGCCGCTCAGTACCTGATCAAAACAGGACGCCCGATCGATGAATCAGGCCCGATCGTTTTCAAGGCGATCGAAGACGACCAGCTCTACATCATCACGCATGAGCATTATGATCCGTATATCAGACTCCGCTTCGAGAACATGATCGGAAGAAAGAATCCTGAATTAGTACCGATCGATCACAACATCAAACAGTAACCGGATGCAGATCCAAGGAGGTCAATATGTACGATATTCTATTTCAGAAAGGTAAGATCGGTAATGTAGAGCTGAAAAACAGGCTCGTCATGTCCCCTATGGGAAGCAATCTCGCGGAGCTCGACGGTTCGTGCGGGGACGCGATGATCGCTTACTATGAAGAAAGAGCAAAAGGAGGCTGCGGACTGATCATTCCTGAGATCTGCCGTGTCAATGACGCGACAGGCGCAGGTTCCTTCAGACAGCTTTCCGTGACCAAGGACCGCCACATCGCGGGCCTTGCAAAACTCGCTGCCGCTATCCATAAACACGGTTCCAGGATCTTCATCCAGCTCCACCACCCGGGCAGAGAAGGCGTTTCCAAGCTGATCGGCGGCAAGCCTTGCGTTTCCGCGTCAGACAGAATGTGCCTGTACTCACGTCAGGAGACCAGAGCTCTGACTCATGATGAAGTTCTTGAACTGATCGAGCAGTTCAGCGACGGTGCTGTAAGATGCCAGAAAGCAGGCATCGACGGTATCGAACTCCACTGCGCCCACGGATATCTTCTCGAGCAGTTCCTCTCGCCATACACCAACTTCCGTGAAGATGAGTACGGCGGAAGCTTCGAGAACAGAATGCGTTTTGTCAAAGAAATCATCGAAAAGATCCGCGAAAAGTGCGGACCTGACTATGTCGTAGGCATGAGGCTCTCTGTGGACGAGATGCTCGCGCACAACGGAGTTACAGAACCGTTCATCGATCTCAAGGAAGGCGTTAAGATCGTTGAGTATTTTGAGAAGGTCGGCATTGATTTCATCGATGTAAGCTGCGGTATCTACGAAACACTCAACTGGGCGATCGAGCCTACATCTTTCCCTGAGGGCTGGAGAAGACCTATGATCCAGGCTGTCAAGGATGCTGTGGATATCCCTGTTATGGCTGTATCCGCCATCAGAAGCCCTGAGATCGCCGCGCAGTTCATGGAAGAAGGCGTATATGACTTCGCTGAATTCGGAAGAACATGGCTCGCGGAGCCTGAATGGGGCGTCAAAGTACAGGAAGGCCGCATCGACGAGCTCAATAAGTGCATCAACTGCCTGCGCTGCTTCGAGACTCTCCTGACGATCAACGCTCAGCTCCAGCCGTTCCAGTGCGCTGTAAACCCTCGCATGGGCAGAGAGCTCAAGCTAGGCGATCTCGAGCCGGTAACAGACGGCAAGCGCGCGGTCGTAGTCGGCGGCGGCCCGGGCGGAATGCAGGCTGCCAAGACTCTGGCAGAGAGAGGTGTCAAGGTCACTCTCGTTGACCGCAAGGACGAACTCGGCGGAACGATCAACCTCGCCAAACTCCCTCCTCTCAAGGAGAGAATGCAGAACTACATCGACTATATGGATAACCAGCTCTGCAAGCTCGGCGTAGACGTGCAGCTCGGCAAGGAAGTTTCCGCTGATGACATCGCTGCCATGAACCCGGACGCAGTAGTACTCGCGACAGGTTCAAAGAGCATCGTTCCTGCCAGCATCCCTGGTGCTGACGGAGCTAATGTTTTCACAGTAGAAGAAGCTCTCACGGGCAAAGTCGATCTCGCAGGCAAGCATGTCGCCATGATCGGCGCCGGACTCACTGGTCTTGAAGCTGCTGAATTCCTCGGCGAAAAAGGCAGCAAGGTCACCATCGTGGATATGGTAGACAGACCGGCTCCTACCGCGTACATCGCCAACGTGATCGATGTCATGGGCAGGATCAAACAGATGGATATCACTCTCGAGCTCAAAAATGCTCTGAAGGCTGTCGAGGCTGACGGTGTATGCATCGAGAATGTCGAGACCGGCGAGCAGAAGAAGATCGAGTGCGATGCTGTCGTAATGTCACTCGGCTACAAGCCTGATCAGAGCCTCAAGGCTGCCCTCGAGGAAAAATGCCTGTGCGTCAGACTGGTCGGTTCCGCGATCAAGGACGGCACAATGGGTCCGGCAACCAGATCAGGCTATGATGTTGGCGCTGAGCTGTTCAAAGCTCCGAAGCCAAGCTTTGTGACATCACCTGAGAAGATGGCCGCGTTCGCCACAGACTGCGCGATGAAGAAGCAGGAAGGCGTATACATGCTTTACGCTACCAATCCGGAAGCGATCAGAAAGATCCTGCCGGCACCGCTCGAGCCATACGCGCTGCCGCTGGTTTACGTTTCCGCAAACCACATCAACGAGCCTACTTTCGCGGACAACTACTACGAATCGATTCTCGGTGTCTATGCTACATACAAAGGCCAGCTGGGTCTCTACTGCATCAGCCTCGTTCTCGGAGGTCAGGGCGCGGAGATGGCGACAGCTCTCGGTCGTGATGTGCTGGCGATCCCTAAGAAGGTCGATGCTGAATTCGTGATCAGAAAAGATGACGAGAAGGGCAAAGTCGATGTCAGCGTGGCAAGAAGAGGCACACAGCTCATCAACATGAAGCTGAGACTCGGCGAGTACAACCACCCGATGACCCATCTGATCTTCCAGGCACCTGCTCCGGGCAGAGAGACCAAAGGCTTCGGCTACTACTTCCACTTCGATCAGGTTCCGGATGCCGAAGGCGGATCAAAGTTCAGCACATGCCTCACCAAGGTTCTGTGCCAGTACGAGTACACCGGATGGATCCCTGCATTCGTAGAGGACTTCGAGCTCAAGTCAAGCGTTGACGATCCATGGGCCGAGCTTCCGGTCGAGACCATCATCGGAGCCGGATTCTCACAGAACAATCTCTTCCTCGGAAACAGCCTGTTCTGTGAAGAGGCTGATCCGGATGAAGTAATGCCTAAGATCATGCCTGCATGGTATGACCTCAGCGCCTTCGGCGTGACAGGCAGAAAATAAGTTTACAGGCAAATCGGGAATGTCACCTGAACCCCCAGTCAGCATTCCCGCAATATGTTTCCCTACAGGTGCCCTGCTGATGATCCTTGGATTGTCCGACAGGGCACCTCCCTTTTTTTCGCAACCGTCCTCATCCCGGCAGGCGGGCGAGTTAGTTCTCCAGACGGCGGATCGGTCAAAAAGTGCCTGAATGCTAAACAGAGTTTAAGAAATTTTGGCCAATCTGTGTGTTACACTCTTGGTATGTAAAGAGTATTTTACCGTAAAGAACGCTTTACGCGTAATCTGTTGCGTGAGGATATCGAAATGAACAAACATGATCTGAGGACAACTGTTTTATCAAAAGCCGCGGCGATGCTGCTGTCACTGGCGCTTTGCCTGTCACTTGTTTTGCCTGCAGCGGATCTGAATGCATTCGCCGCAACAGACAATACGGCCAGTGTTGCTGCAGATAATACTGCCGGCGTCGCTGCAGATAATGCTGCAGATGCTTCTGCGGACAGCACCGCGGATGACGATGCAGACGATGCGGAAAAAACTTCTGCAGAAAGCGAAGTCTCTGCCACTTCCATCAGCAACTACGATACTGTTATCAGCAAGCGCCTCAGCGAAACACTGAATATCGAGGCTGACATCACCCCTGCCTATGGCAGAGAAGTTCAGCTGCAGAGATATAGCAGCGAAGAAGACAGCTGGGCAACCATCGTAACAGTCAACCTGGGAGAAGAATCCGATACAGAGGATACAGCCGAAAATGCAGAAGAGGCTGCCGGTACTGACGATGATGCAGACGCGGGTTCCAATACTGGCAATGACGCAGAAGAGGCTGCCAATGCGGACGGCAATGCGGAAGAGACTTCCGATATCGGCGACGATGCTGAAGCGGTTTCCGGCGCATACGAAACTGCAGAAGAAGATACCTCTGCCGAAACAACTACTGAAGCTTCCGCGGAGACAGCAACAGAGACTGAAGTCGAGGTAGCTTCGGAAACTGATACAGAGGCGGCCACAACGACTGAAGCGGAGGCAACTCCGGAGGCTGACTCGGAAACTGCCGCTGATACTGATACGGATGCTGATGCCGAGACCATCAAAGCGGGCTATGATACCGCCCGTGTGTGCCTGACCGTTCCGCAAGAGGAGCGCATGAAGACTTCCTCTGTATGGCGCATCTATGTTCCCGCGACAGAAAACGCAGCCGAAGCATACAGTGAGAAAATCAGCGTCATCACCCGGAATCTCGAGAATCTCAGCCTTTCAGCCAAAACAGCCTGCATCTACAGGATCGACGGGAACGGCAAAGGGACCATGATTTTTTCCAGAAATTCATATACAAAAGTTGCTCAGGCAAGCACCACCAAACTGATGACTGCCATCCTGCTGATCGAAAGCGGGCTCCTTGATTCGACTACCAAGATCTCCAACCACGCGGCAAGCACTCCTTGGGGAAGCGGACGACTCGCGGCGGGAGATGTTTACAATAACAGAGACCTTCTTTTTGCAATGCTGCTGCCGTCCTCCAACGACGCCGCTACAGCAATCGCGGAGAGAGTCGGGGGCAGCGAGGGTGGTTTTGTCAACATGATGAACGCCAAAGCCGAAGAGATGGGCTTCACCAGGACGCACTTCTGCAACCCGCACGGTCTGGACGCGGACGGCCACTACACTACAGCTCTGGAACTGGCAAAACTCACAGCATACGCTTACACTTTCCCTGAGATCCGGGAATGCTGGGCTACCCAGTACAAAACAATCCGCAGCCTGAAGAGAGGCCGGTCGTGGACGCTCTGGTCAACCAACGCCATTTTCAGTTATGTCCGTAATTTCCTCGGCGGCAAAACAGGCACCGAAGATAATGCCGGCTGCTGCTTCACAGGTGTTTACACCTATAACGGCAGCACCTATGTTACCGTCGTACTCGGAAGCGGATACGGATTCTCCCGCTGGAGCGATACCAAGAAACTGCATAAGTACATTCAGGACTATGCCGCAACCAGCTACTGATCATTGCACGTTATAGAACGGATCACCCGAATAACACTTCAGGGCAACTTACGGACCATCCGGATAACACTTCAGGGCAACTTACGGACCATCCGACGACCGGTTCAGAACACTTCACAGATACAAAAGCCTTCGCACCCATTTGCGAAGGCTCTCTTATTCCAGGTCTTCTTCTTTTCGCCGCCATCAGGGCTCAAAAGTACTACCTTTTTCACTCCGCATGAACTTTTACCCAAAACCGGGTCAGGATGTCCCGCATATCTGCCGGGAGCCTGTTCACGCACTCTGCTTTGAGCTCATCCGGAACTCCGTAGCAGGCTTCCGCGATGGATCCGGCGATGCATGTCAGAGTGTCGCAGTCTCCGCCGAGGGATACTGCCGTCCTGATGACATCTTCAAAGTCTCTTCCTTCGAGAAATGCCGTAATTGCTTCCGGC
>JBGUJM010000133.1:0-24352 GCA_045113935.1 Anaerovoracaceae bacterium | reverse complement strand
CCGTCTACAACGATCAGATCATCGATCTTGACTCCGAGTACGGCCGCAAGGATCACAAGGTTGTCGATCGATGGCATGCAGTCACCGTTCTGCCACTTGTAGATCGCCTGCGGGTTGGTAAAACCGAGAACCATCTGGAGATCTCTTACAGAGATTCCCGCAGACTGTCTTAGTCTCTTGATGTTCCGGCCTGTTGCTGTAAGGTCGATCACAGGTACCACCCATGCGTCGACCGCTCTCATAGTCATTGCTGGTTTCTCCTTTCCGGCCCTGCTCAGGCCGGAAAGGAATCCGGCCTAGCTTGCCTTATAGTTAAAAATTGGCTTTAAAACTTCTAATACGTCTACTGACTCTTCGATAACATCAATGATATCTTCGAGTGACTTGTACGCCATAGGCGCTTCATCCAGAGTAGATTCGCTGACTGATGTGGTGTAGATACCTTCCATAGCCTTTCTGTAGTCATCCATTCCGATTGCGTCCTTTGCCTGTGATCGGGACATGAGTCTGCCCGCGCCGTGAGGCGCAGAGTAGTTCCACTCAGGGTTGCCCTTGCCATAGGCCAGGACAGATCCGTCCCTCATGTTGATAGGGATCAGCACCAGCTCACCCTTGTGAGCCGCGATAGCTCCCTTTCTGAGGATCATCTCATCAGTATCAATGTAGTTGTGGATGGTATGAAAGGAGTCCATGGCCTTGAGCCCTGCATGCTCAATAATGATTCCGGCCATCTTTTCTCTGCTCTCTCTCGCGAATCTCTGGCAGATCTCGACATCATGCAGATAGTCTTCGAGATGCTTGCCTGACAGGAAGCAGAGCGCGTCCGGCATATCCGTGTCCCTCTTCTCCCACTTGAGCGCTTTGAGCGCGGACTGGATCTCCTTCTGTCTGCCGGCTGCCTTGTATTCCTCGATGATCCGGTCACGCTCCGCAAGGAATTCCTCCTTGCCGTGGTTCAGATCAATTGCCAGCTTCTGGTAAAACCTTGCTACCTGGTTGCCGAGGTTTCTTGATCCTGAATGGATGACGAGGTACTTGGTTCCATCCTCTGCCGCGTCGATCTCGATGAAGTGGTTTCCTCCTCCGAGAGTTCCAAGAGACTTGCTCAGTCTTTCCGGGTTGGACAGATCCTTATAACATCTGAGTTCAGTCAGATCGAACGGCCACTGTACCGTATCCCAGGTATCAAATCCGGATGGGATGATATGGCATGCCTCATCGACCTTTTCAAAGTCGATGTCCGTCTTTCCGAGGTTCACGGTGTACATGCCGCATCCGATATCCACACCTACTACGTTCGGTACTGCCTTGTCGATGACAGTCATAGTAGTTCCAATGGTGCAACCGGTTCCAGCGTGTACGTCCGGCATGATTCTGACACGGCAGCCGCGTGTGATCTCATGATCGCACATAGTACGGATCTGCTCGATCGCCTCTTCTTCAATTACCTTCGCAAAGCAGACCGCAGTGCTGACCTTGCCCTTGATTTGTAACATTTTTCTTTCCTCCGTAAAAAAATCCGCTTATCTCTATATGAGACAAGCGGATATAAAATCATTATCCTATGTGCGCGGCATCTAATTCACATGCCGCACCCCTGACTTTCTTGTCTCACATTTGCACACAAAGCAACGCCCCAGATCTATGCTCTGGAATTTTGCGCCTGTATTCATGATTTCAGGTCTGTAAAGTGCAAATAACATCTCTTGGTCTTATCCTTTTCTTATACTTCAATGATAATATAGATACTTACCGCTTCGCGGTTTTCTTTCTGCTGTGACTATATCACACGTGTCAACACCCTGTAAACTCAACCTGTAGTTTAATTTTTGCCTCTACAACATGATTATTTCAGGTTTGTGCTTCTCGGCCGGCAGGAAATTGTTGATCAGCTGTCTGGTCTTGAATCTGATATGCGTAGTGTTGGCACCCGGATTGCAGGCAAACCATTCCGCGTCCGCTACAGCTTTGTCAATGACTACCTGCACTTTGCCCTCTGCATCGTTGAGGATTCCCATTACAGAAGCCTCTCCAGGTGTGAGGCCGATCACTCTCTCCATGTCTTCCGCCGACGCGAATGATACTCTGGCTGTACGCATCATAGCCGCGAACAGTTTGGAATCGAATCTCTTGTTCGCAGGAAGGATCACAAGATAAAACTCGGTCTTCTGACGGTTGCATACCACGATGGTCTTACGGATCTCGGCTCCGAGCTTATCAGAAATCTCCACACATTCGTCCATAGTCTCTACGGTATCATTGTCCACTCTCTCATACTTGATGTTCAGTTTCTCAAGTTCCTGATAGACTCTGGTCTCGAGCGCGCCTCTTTCATCTTCCGGAGCTGTTGTCATTACTTCACTGATATACATAATTATCCTCCATGCTGCTTTTATCCTCACACCAGCACAATTCCGATATCAACATTGCGCAGGCTTCCCACATACTCTCCGGCCTGCCCGCGCAGCAGACCCTGCTTATAATAACCGATCGATACAGTGAGATCTGATCTGACGGCAAGTGAAGCCTCTCCGGTATCACCGTTCATGCCGCTGTTGATATCCACGCTGATCACATACGCGCCGCTGCAGTTGATCGCTCTGATGGCATCTCCTGCCCTGCCTCTGACTTCTCCTCTGAATCCTGTTCCGAGAATGCAGTCTACTATCACATCATATGAGGATAGGTCTGCTGATTCATCATATTCTATGACCGGTACGCCAAGATCAGCTGCCACGCGGCAGTAATAGCTGCCGTCGTCAGTCATTTTATCAGAAACTGTATAAACGGCAGAGTCGATCCCCTCTTTCTTCAGGATCCCCGCAAGGGCGTATCCGTCACCCCCGTTGTTGCCGCCGCCGGCTATGATCGCGATTCGGCTGCCGCGCCAGCCTTCATACGCTTCATACACGCCATACGCCGCACGGTACATGAGCTCCTTTCCCGGCACCAGATGCTCTATGGTATAGGCATCGCTCCTGCGCATCTGATCAACGGATATCACCTTGATGCCTGTCGCCCTGCTTTTGACCATGAGCAGTTCGTCAAGCGCGATACAGTTTTCAAAAGAGCTATTCATCACACCGTCAATACATTCCTCAAGGTCCATCCACCTGACGCTGTCAACTTCTTCCTCCTGCAGTGTGAACCGGTCTTCATCCAGACCGCACCACATCAGAAACACCCTCGTATATTGTCTGTCGTGATAAGGCTCTCCGAAGAATACATCGTCCCATACGATATACCTGTCTCCGCAGCAGACAAGATCCGTCGCGTCTGCGCAGATTCCGAGTTCTTCCCGTAGTTCCCTGATCGCCGATGATATATAATCATCTCCCGCAGGGATATGTCCCGCGCTGGAAATATCGTAGCACCCCGGAAATGACTTTGTCATCGCGCGTTTCTGCAGCAGGATCTCCAATCCTGTATCTCTGTGTCTCAAAAGCCAGAGATGGGATGTCCTGTGCGGGATCCCATCTCTGTGGGCAACACTCCGCAGGACTGTCTCTCCCGTTGGCTCGCCATGTTCATCTACTATATCAAGATATTCTTTCATTTATCCGCGTCTGTCCTGATTGCCATGAGAAGATAGTGATTGCCGCCAAAGTCAAAGGTGCCTATGGTCTCCATATGAGCCTTGTTGTTGTGGGCATTCTCTGATCTGCCATTGATGCTGTTCACGAATGTAAGCATTACGGGGAATCTGTCCCTAAAGTCAGCCAGACTGGTAAAGAAAAGTTCTTCGAACATGCCTGTTCCTCGTATCGATCTGTCGACACACATCGGGCCGTACTGATAAGTGTTCTCAAGGATGATTTTCTTTCCCTCGAATTCATAATCCGGGATAATATCCATCATATGCCTGAAGAGCGGCCATGCTGACCAGAATTCCCACGGCGCCGCAAAACAGAATCCCAGAACTGTGTCTGTCCCCCCGTCAGACGGCTCAGCTATGATCATAACGCCGTTTTCTTTTTCGATGAGCTCTGCCAGCTGTTCATCTGTGATGGCAGTAGTGACGAAACCATCCGGACGGTCCGCATCCGAGATGGTATCTCTGTGATATTTCTTCAGAAGAGCTTTGATACCCTCAATATCTCCGGTCACAGCATGCCTTACGACCATATCTTTCCTCCCCATCAGTCCAGATCCTTGATGAACAGCACATCGCAGGCAAAATGGCCTGTCTGTCCGAGTCTCTTGTCCGTCAGTCTGAATCCGTGTTTCCGGTAGAATTTCTGTGCAGGAATCATATTGCTGAAGGTCTCAAGGTAGCACTGTCTGTAGTACTTGCCGGCATATTCCAGAGCTGTTTCCATCAGTCTGTGAGCCATGCCGGTCCCGCGGACTTCCGGCAGGCAGTACATTTTCTGCAATTCGCACACACCGGGACTTCCTTCCATTTCACCGATCCCCGTTCCACCGACGATCTTTCCGTCAGCGTCTTCGACCACCCAGTACTTATTCCCCTCTGTATTGTAAATGGTCGAAAACTCACCGAGATAAGGGTCCGCCCAGGCAGTTCCTTCATGATCAGCGCCATATTCAATCAGGCATGTTCTGATGACATGCTCTATCTTTTTGTCGTCCGCAGGCTTGATTTCCCTTATGATATACTCCATGCCCATGCCTTCCTGATCAGCACATCATCTATGTAATCAATCCCATGTAGCAGGCGCGAACTTGCGGCTCTTGACTGTTTCCACAAATTTCCTGTAGGCCTCCGTATCTGCCACCATTACACCCTTCTGAAGCGCTTCCTCCAGAGATTCTATCTTGCCCGGATCATATCTGTCTCCGGTCCTCCAGTAATATGTGTGAGGATATATATCATCCTTGTCAAGTATCAGCGGATCGCTGAGGCACTTTTTCTCATACTCATAATACAGGCGGTCCGCTTTCGCATTCGGGTCATCAGCCTTCGCTGCAGCCGGCTGTGTGGTTTCCGCCGGCTGAACATCCTCCGGCTCCGGGCCTGTATAGTTCCCATCCAGCACGATCGTGTAATCAAATTCTTTGTTTCTGTTTTCCATTGTCCTTCACCTTTATTATTTCATTCTATAGCAATAAACGGTCTCAGCCGTTTATAGAATTCCCGTTTCCATACATAGTTATTATAACACTGTTGATATGCTTCTTAACATAGGCATATCAGTTATTCTCAGCTTCGTCCCTTCCGATGAGCAAAATAGCCGCAATGACCATTATTATTCCGGCGATTTTCATGATATTTGATTCTTCGTGGAAAATGAATATTCCGACCAGCGTGCCGACAACCGGTTCTGCCGCTCCGTAAATAGCGGCCTTACCACTCTCGATCAGACCGAGTCCTACCGAAAAAACATACTGCGCGAGCACTCCGGTCACAAGGCACATCACGAAAGCAACTGCCAGGATCATCGGATTCGCCACGCATTGTTCCGGAAGACTGCTCATCCCGCTGAATGGTATCAGGAACAGGAAGCTGAACAGCAGCGTGTACATAGTGACTGTCTGCGGATCGTTTTTTCTGACTGCAGTTCTTGTCAGGATGTTGTTCAGAGCATAGGCAAGTCCGGTCAGCACTCCAGTAAGTATCGCGACCGGCGGTGGTGTATAGCCCTCGCCTATCACGCCAGTGACGAACACACACCCTATGACGGTGAGAACAAGAGCAATGAGTTTTGCGCGTGTGATCTTCTCACCGAAGAATATCCTCGCCAGTATCATAACGAACACGGGGGATGTATAAAGCAGGACTACAGCTATAGATGCCCTGCTGTTAACGATCGTGTAGAAATAAAAGAAATTGAAAAGCACACCGTTGATCAGACCGACCAGCATCAGAAGCAGGAGATCCTTTGTCCTGATCCTGAATTTCGAGCGGTCCTTCATCAGCAGCAGCAATGCAAAAACTGCCGCGGAGAACAACTGACGCAGAAACGATATCTGCATCGTGCTAAGTCCCGCGGCGTCAAGGTAATTGATATACAGACTGATACTTCCCCAGCATGCGCCGGCAAGTATGATCAGCAATGCGCCTTTTTTCTCTTTCATATTGTCAGTGATCCCGTTTTCTCTGTGCAGAATGCCGGCGCCTAGCCTTTCTCATGGCTGCCGAAATAACTCTTCAGTACTTTCATCGCCTGCTCTCTGAGTACTCCTTCCGTAACCTCCGGCTGCCAGAAAGAATTCTCAAATACTATTCTGCTGCAGTTGCACCCCTCATTCCCAAGTATCCTTTCAAGATCTGTGTTGGAAGCACCGTACACCAGTCTCCCGAGCTTCACCCAGACCATGGCTCCGCTGCACATGAAGCACGGTTCACAGCTGGAATACAGTGTATACTCTCTCAGGTCCGTGATGCCCGTCTCCGCGCAGAACCTTCGGATAAGTCCGGCTTCACCGTGGAATGTCGGGTCATGCATGGTGTAGATCTGGTTCTCGTTGGTAAAAACAACTTCTCCGTCTTTGACGAGAACAGCCCCGAACGGCTCATTCCCATGCCTCACTGCAGCTTCCGACAGTTCAATCGCCTGCTGCATGTATATTTCGTCTCTATTCATATCTTATTCTTCTCTGGGTATGCTTTCTTTAATTCTGATCCGGATTCCAGAACAGCTCATCCAGTGTCTTGTCAAGTGCCTTGCAGATCGAGATGCAGAGATTGATGGTGGGGTTGTAGTCGCCCTTCTCGATTGCATTGATCGTCTGTCTGGACACACCGATCATTTTGGCCAGCTGATCCTGTGAAAGATCCTTCTCGACCCTTGCAACCTTCATTCTGATATTCTTCATGACTGCATCCCGCCTTCTTCTTTCCTGTCTTTGCGGTCCTTGATCAGAAGCATGATACCTATTCCCGCAATAAGTATACCCGCTTCGAAATTGATAAAAGTATCCTGAAGAATGCTGTCCACGATCATCCGGCCTCTGATCATCTCGATGATACCATAAATCAGGTTGAGTCCGCCTAATCCTATCAGGAATCTTGTATAAAATACAATATTGCTGTTCAGTCCCCAGTACGCGTCATGCATGATGCAGTACCAGGAGAGGACCAGACCGGATATCACGATACCTGTAAAACTCATGATGATATTTGAAAACGGCAGCGGCACCTCAAGGCAGTCCAGAGCTACAATAACTGCCATATAGATCAGAAGTGTATAATATCCATACTTATACCCCACGCCCCTTGCTATCTTCTGGCGCTCATCGTATTCAGTCCTGGCCCGGCCGTCGGTATTGGTTCTGCGTACCAGCGCCAATACGAGAAGAAGACCTGCACATACACCTGCGATAAGACCTGCAAATTTTGCAATATTCATGACATCATCCTCCTTGTGTGGATCTGTGTTAATAGCATAGTAACACATGTACAACATAATGTCAAATATATATTACATTTAGTTGTCTATTATTTACAAAAGCCGGGAATTCTCCCGGCTCTCATTTTTTCAGGATAATATACAGCAGATCCTGCGCCTCACAGGGTCTGCGATGCAGTCCTGCAGCTGCCTGCTTCAACTCAGATACTCTGACGGCTCGGCAAGCTCGAATTCAATGTTCTGTATCGCATCCTCGACTTCAACGGCAGTCGTCACGATCACCATGCCCGGGTTCATCAGACTGTCCTGCTCGGAGGCAGCCTGCTCGAGTGCCCTCTGATACGCCGCATGTGTCCTTTCATCGATGCATGCCCACATGACGAACACAAGGTCATCCGGATGCTCTGTGACAAACTCCACCACTGCATGCACAGCAATATAAGCTGCTTCTTCCAGTGGATATGAGAAGATCCCTGTCGAAATCGACGGGAAAGCAACAGTTTTGATACCGTTGTCCGCCGCCACCTGCAGGGAATTCCTGTAGCAGGACGTGAGCAGCTCAGCCTCGTTGTGGTCACCGCCTCTCCAGACAGGTCCGACCGTGTGGATGATATACTTGCAAGGCATATTATATGCTCTGGTGATCTTCGCGCCTCCGGTCTCGCAGCCGTTCAGTGTCCTGCATTCCTCCAGGAGCTGCGGTCCGGCCGCGCGGTGGATAGCGCCGTCAACACCGCCTCCGCCGAGCAATGTATTGTTCGCTGCATTGACTACCGCCTCGACATATCCCATTCTGGTCAGATCATCTCCGACGACACCAATACCGGTCTCACCTATAGTAAAAATATTCTGTAATACCATTTCTATTCCTCTGCCTGTGTTATTTCAGGAGATCCTCTCCGGGTCCCATCATAGGGATATCTACCGCAGTCGCATCCTCAAGGTGGAACATCATCAGTTTATGACCCGTCTCCTCGTTATATATATTTCTCAGCATCGGCAGCGCCTCAAGATTAGCTTCAGCATACTTCGGATCGGTCTCAAAAACTACTCTGCCGGTATAGCGGAGCCAGTGTCCGTCCGGCTTGGCACATGCTATTTCAACCTTAGGGTTGGCCAGCAGCTGTCTGTATACATCCTTGAAATCACCGACACCGAACAGGACTTTGCCGTCCATCTCAAGGTGTGCGCCGAGCGGTCTTACCTTAGGCTGATCGCCGTCAGCTGTTGCCAGATAGAAAACTCCCGCTTCCGTCAGAAAATCATTAACCTTGCTCATTTTAATTCCTCCTTTTGCTATATCATATGCACTTTCAACCCGGCGCCCGGCGCCAGGACCTTCACATACTTTCCTACCCTGTCAAGATAACCCCGCAGTGTTTCTCTGTCCATCCCAGGTGTTCCGAACGCAAAATACAGTACATGTCTGCTATCGTCTCTGAGGCAAGTCCGCGCGTCAGCACCGGCTATCATACTCACCACAACTGACTCATCATCCCTGCAGGTGACATCTCCGGGATAGCTGTGCGCTGTGCCGCCGTGAATGCTCGGAAAATCAGTTTTCTCTGTCTCCCTGTAAACTATCAGGTCACCCTCTATTCTGTCAGCATCGTGCGAACCGAGCAGACATCTGGTCCTCAGTTCTGTCAGGAAAGCGACAGCATTGGTGTATTTTCCTTCCGGGAACGGTCTGCCTTTGAGCAGAAACGATTCCACCTGCATCATGACAGGGCTCGTCTTTTTGAACTTGCGGAAATACCTGAAATACGGTTCCTGTCTGAACCATGTCTCCCGGTCGTATTCCCTGCCCTCCTCACGGATCAGTTCCAGTTCCCGGTCTCTCAGTTCTTCAAAAGCGTCAGTATCCCACTCACTGCTGCCTGGGTACCACACTTCCAGTATTCCCAGATTCCTGCCTGCTTCAAGCGATTCGTCTCTTATTATATTCCTCATGTCTCTTTTCCCTTATTCAGGCTCTGTCCGCCTGTTATCTTCCCTGTCCTTCACAATTCATTATTGTGTTCCGTCATCTGCTTCTTCCGGAACCGTATTGCTGAATATTGCAACACTTGTTTCCGGTCCATACAGTTCGTTGATATTCTCTACCGCGAGCTTCACTGTATAGCTGCCGCTGTCGCGTGCCGTACTGGCATAATAAGAATCATCATAATCCTGCTGCCATAACAGGTCCAGTATCTCCTCGAGATCATCTGACGCATACTCATCCTTGATTCCGAATACTGTCTCAAGGGTGCCGTACACAGATGTGCACAAATCACTTCCCTGTATCTCTTCCGCGGAATACCTCGGGAATCCGAAGTACAGGTCGCCTCCGTCCACCTGCAGCACGACTCCGCCGTCATACACTCCGGCTTCTTCAAGTGTATCATACTTGCTGCTGATGGTATCGTATGTGCTCCCTATAGGATTAAATGTCTCATAATAGTCCCAGCCGACCGGTGGAGTTTCCTGTTCTTCCGGTTCCTGTGCCGAGCATGCCGCCAGAAGCACCGCCATCAGGGTAAGCACAAGCATATATTTCAGTGTCGCAGCTGCCCTTTGCATCATTTCACTACCCCCTCTTATACAGTTCAGCCAGTCTTTCTATCATTTCCCTCATCTGCTCTACCGCAGAGTCCGGCGCGATGATCTTCACCCCTTCGAGCGCCATGATCCATCCGAAGAACTGCGGACTCACGGCAACATTCACCGTTGTGCGGAAGTGTCCCTCATCCGCCGGCGCTATGATGATATCCTTGCCGAAGCGGTCGATCAGTACACCGACCAGCCGGTTCTCCGCTTCGAGAGTCACTCTGGTCTCCTCTCCGACAAACATGCCGAAAAGTATTTTCGAATAGTGCGCCAGGTTGAATTCCCTGAAAGCCTCCCGGCCCTCCCGTGGCTCATCCACAACACGGATATCCTTCATTTTGTCCACGCGGTAGTGCGTGATCTGGTCATGCCTGGCATCGTACACGACCAGATAATACATCTCATCGTCCCACATCAGTGCCCATGGACTCAGCTGGTACCATCTTCCGTCATATCTCGGCACCATTTCCTTGTTCAGATTCCAGTCGTAATATCTGAATCTGATCTGTCTGTTGGAATTGATAGCTTCATGCAGTTCGTCCACGTTGTAGTAGATACTCTCGTTCATCGTTTTGATCCTGCCCGCTATGAACACCTGCCTGTGGAGCAGCGCTGCGTCATGACGGCCAGCCAGCGACTCAAGTTTCCTGATCAGCTGGCCGGATTTGCGGTCTGTGATGAACTTGGATGACTGCACCGAATCGACCAGCAGTTTGAGTTCGGGCAGTTCAAAGTCCCTGCTTCCGAGATAATAATAGTGATTACGGCCTTCCTGTTCTTTGATGATATCGTACCCATATCTTCTGAGTTCCTCAAAATCCTGATACAAAGTCTTTCTGTCCGCGTTCACACCGTATGAATCCAGCCGATCGATGATCTGCGGCATTGTCAGCTTGTGATGGTCATCCGTTTCTTCCGAAAAGATCTTCACAATGTACAGCATCTTGAGTTTCTGATTGTCACCTCTGCGTTCAGCCATAATTCTTTCCTCTGTTTCTTATCTCTATCTCAGTCACGTCCGATTTTCTCCCACATCAGATACCTCAGCACCCTGCTGTTAAAATCACCTGAAGCCTGCTCATATACTCCATGACTGTATCCTTCATACATATACAGACTGCTTTGAGGGATCTGTGCTTTTATTTCGACGGAAGCCGCCGGTCCGAGCACCTTGTCCTGATCCGCGCCGATGATCCTTACCGGGCAGCTGATTCTGTGAAGTTCATCATACACATCATGTGTAAGACATGATCTGCAGAGTATTCTGAATCTTGTATAGTCCTTGGGTCTGACCACAGACAGCATGTTATTGATCATGATGCCGCGTTTCAGGTATTCCCCTGTATAGGATCTTCTGGCGGTATCCACCATGATGCCCTTATAGTCATCCTGGTCCGCCATTTCGAGCCATGATTCCAGAGATTCGCGCATCAGGTCATTCGGTCTTGAAGCCGTCACTGCCAGAATGAGGCTTTTTGCCCTGTCCGGATGCCGTAAGGCCAGTTGCTGCGCTATCATTCCGCCCTGGGAGACCCCGAACACATGGGCCGCCTCTATCCCTGTCCTCTGCATGATGTCATCCAGATCATCAGCCATGTCTGCAGTCGTAAACCCTTCGGGTAAATTGTTTCTCCTGCTGAAGACATACACCTTAAAATGCTCCGCAAAACTCCTGTACATATATGCAAAAGGTACAGCAACGCCTCTGGCGGTTCTGAACCCGTCTCCGACACCCGGCAGCATGATCAGCGCGTCGCTTCCCGTGCCAAAACTGATATAATCGCAGTCCGTACCGCCGACCCGGATACTCTTATTTTCCGCGTTCAGCTTCATTTTTGCCATTCCTGTTTTATCTCCTTATATACCTCAGCTGACAAGTCGGATCACCCTTGGCGATGGTCCCCGGAAGGTCGAGTTCCACACCAAAGCACTCGCCGATCCCTCTGTCACCGCACATTGCGTGGTCGCACATGACAGCGATCTTTTCATCACTGCATCCTTGTTTCTGCCAGGCTTTGACCAGCGGGCAATAGTGAAAATCTATATCCAGATGATCATCATCACAGCGCAGGATATCCATCTCAAAGACTTTTCGGGCGAAAAACCCGAACAATGCCTTCTTAAGACCCTTGAGGGATGTTCCTTTGCCGCCCTTCTTCACTAGGTTCGCGCCCTGATACCGGCCGCATCTCCTGATAGCATCCGGTGCAAAATCCTCTGCTTTGAGTCCGTGCTTCTCCGCTTCATCACAGAGAAGATACATCCACAGCGCCCTGTGTTCGAGCTGTTCGCGGATACCTACGATAAGAGGATTCCGGATCTTGGCTTCATTAATGATTCTGCTCATATCTTTCCTCTCCTTTACTGATGCTCTGAATACCTTATTCGCCGGCTATTTGAGATTCTGTATATCTATTGTATTATATATTTATATTGATTTTATCATAAAGCAGGCGAGAATACCCCTGTCCGCTGCAGACAGGGAGAAGTTGTTCCCTGACCCGGAATTGAAAAAGCGAAAAACATTCAACGCCAGAAAGCGACTTATTATGAGGGATGGTAATAAGATGGATATCAGAAACGCAAGTGTAGGTTTTATCGGGTTCGGCAATATGGCCGGTGCTATTTGTGATGGTCTGCTTATGAAAGATGTCATCAGACCGGAGAAGATATTTGCATGCGCCAGAGATCAGGGAAAATTAAGAGCGAAGTGTGATGCGCGCGGGATCAATGCCTGCAGCAATGCGGCTGAAACTGCAGCGTCCTGCGATATCATCGTTCTCGGCGTGCTGCCTCAGCAGGTTGAAAGTGTTGTGAAAGAGAATGCCGAAGCACTCGGAGACAAACCGGTTTTCTCGATCGCTGCCGGCATCGATTATGCCCGGTTTGTCAGTTATCTTGGTGAAGGATTTCATCATATCAGCACGATCCCCAATACCCCTGTCGCAGTAGGAGAAGGGATCATTGTCGCTGAAGCCCGGCATTCTCTGACACCTGATCAATTGGCATTGTTCGAGGGGATCTTCAGTCAGATCGCAAAAATAGAGTATTTCAGTTCAGATCTGCTGTCTCTCGGAGGTACAGGCGCCGGATGTGCGCCTGCATTCGTCGACGTCTTCATCGAGGCTATGGCGGACGGTCTTGTCAAGAACGGGATGACAAGGCAACAGGCTTACAGCATCATTCCGCAGATGCTCATCGGTACTGCCGCATATATGATGCAGAGCGGGAAACATCCGGGCGAACTCAAAGATGCTGTCTGCACACCGGGCGGAACTACCATTGTAGGAATCAGCGCACTGGAAGAGACCGGTTTCAGACATTCACTGATCTACGCAATTGATAAGATCATGGAGAAGAAGCATTCCATGTAGCACATGGCCGAAAGTAAATGCAGAAATGAGTAAACAAGTGACCTCCCCGGACCGTTTCTTCGGTCTGAGGAGGTCTTTTATCAGGATGTTATGAAGATTATTGCTCTTATTGTGAAGCCGGAATCACTACCGGGTCTATATCTTTGAGACTTAATCGAAGAGGTTCCTCAAGGCTTCGATGGCTTCGTCAAAGCTCTTGTTTCTGGCTTCTTTCCTGGCAGCCTTACCGGCTTTGCTGTCATCAGCGACTTCTTCGATGCTGTTCTTAGTGATCTCCATATCAGACTTGAACGCTTCAATGCCCTGCTCAAAGGATTCTCTGAGAGTCTTAAATACTTCTGCAACCGCATTATCTTCTTTAATGCTGATTCCGGCATCCTCTGCTATCTCTTTAAGGCTTTCAATAAGAACCGCTCCGTCTTCTGCGGATTTTTCAGCGCCCTGTTCAAAGGATTCCCTGAGAGCATCGATCGTGCTGTCAAATTTCTCCTTGCGTTCAGCTTTCCTTGCTTCTTTTTCAGCAGCTCTGTCAGCTGATACTTCATCGATACCGGCCTTGACACGGACTGCATCATCGATAAAATCTTTTGCGCCCTGCTTAGCAGATTCCTTTACTTCCTCGCTTAATGCTTCCATCTTTGCTTTCATTTCTTCGGACATCTTCCATTCCTCCCTTTATATCAGGTGTATGCAGCGAAAACGTTTTCATAATTTGTTTATATTATACCAAACAGATTCGCGATTAAAAGTACTAATCGCGAAATAATTTGTACATTTTTGGATAAAACCCGGCCGGGAATCTCACAAATCAAAAAGAGCCTGAAGACCAGGCTCTGATTGCAAAAGATGTATTTTTATTTGCGTTTTTTTGTGACCCAGAGGATCTCCGGCGGATGATTGTTCTGATTGATCATGCTCACGAAGGCGGCATGATATTGTCCGGGATCAAGAGTTTCTGCCCATTCTACGATGGACTTCTTCTCTTCGGCGCCCTCTGCATGTCCGTCATACAAAACGACCGTGACTATGCCGCCGGGACGTATGACCCTGAGTGCTGCATCAAGACCTGCCATCGTGGTCCTCGCTGTCGTCGTGATACTGTGGTCCCCGCCCGGCAGATAACCGAGATTGAACACCACTGCTGATGCACTGTTCTCTGCGATATGCGAACTCATTGATTCAAATGACTGTTTTATCAGATGCACATTGCCGAGACCATGTGAATGCAGCCGGGCTTCTGTGAGGATCAGCGCTTTCTTCTGAATGTCAAAAGCATATACTTTTCCTTCACGCCCCACAGCTTTGGCGAGTGCGACGGTATCCAGTCCGTTTCCGCAGGTCGCGTCAACAACGGTGTCTCCATCGCTGACATACGCGAGCGTTACGGACATCGCGAGTTCAGTTGTCCTGGTAATAAGGTTAGTCATTGATCAGATATCTCTCTGCTATCTCCGCTGCTGCGCGGCATGCACCGATGCACGGTCTGCTGCGGTAATACTCTTCCGTCCTGACAGAAGGTTCCGCAAGATCCTCTCCTTCACGGAGACCAAGGAGTTCGCGGCATATGATAGTGCCTTCACGTTCTCTGAACTCGGCGCACATTTCCTGTATCAGTGCATAGAGTTCTTTCTTGCCTTCATAGTCGGATGGGTCATCATATCCCCTGAGTCTGCCTGCCAGCATTGTCATGCCGGAGACTGCGCCGCAAACTTCTCTGAGTTTGCCGAAGCCCGCGCCGAACGGACTGGCCAGCGCGGCTGCTTCCTCTGTTGTCATACCGGCTTCTTCCGCGAATGCCGCAAACACTGACTGGCTGCAGTTATATCCCTTCCGGAACAGTTCTTCTGCTCTGTCTGCTTTGCTCATATTTAAAGTTCCTTTCAATACAGATACCTTCCCCATCTGTCAAAAAGCAGGTTCTCCTCATCGGAGAAAGCTCCGCCATATGACTTGATGATAGCCGCTATAAGATCTCCGAGATACCAGAATCCCAGTCCTCCGAAGGTCATGAGTTTGAGCACGCCAAGACCGATCTGACCTCTGACGAATCTGTCAACACCATACATACCGCACACGAACGAGAACAGCCATGTAAAGATGTGTTTGTTGATCGCTCTTGCCGCCCCGGCACCATAGGAGTAATCCTCATCGCTGTCATAATAGTCGTTACGGGATGATTCAGACGCTGCGATTTCCGGCAGTTCACCCGGTACGTCTTCGACTTCCCAGACCATGTCTTCGATTTCTACGTCAATGGAATTGTCAGATCCTTCCCGGGCAGCAGGTTCTGATGCCGGCTCAGGTTCTGAAGAAATGACTGCAGCTTCAGGCTCCGGTTCTATCGGAATAGCCGCAGCTGCCTGCACAAGTTCGTCTGTGAGCTCTTCCGTCAGTACATCTGTATATTCTTCTGTTGCTGTCATGTCTCTACCACCTTATTATTTTCCGCTATACTTATATAAGTATATGCTTTTTCACTGTCTGTGCAAAACCAGTAACGTCACGATCAGCCATACGCTCCCCGCTGCCGCAAAGAATTTGTCTGCCAGCCTGTCAGCATAAAACCATCTCAAACACAGCCCTTTCTTAGCCGGATAAAACAGTCTCACAGGCTTTTTATTCATCACATCCAGTATAAGATGTGATGTGAAAGCTGCTGCGAACGGAACTGCTGCTGACGGAAAGATCAGCCACAGTGAGGCTGTCTCAAGAGCGAGTGCCGGCAGCGAGTGCGAGAATCCTCTGTGACCTGACACACTGGCAAAAGCACATGTCAGCACGAATCCCGCCAGACCGACGAACCACAGATACGGTCCGTTCTGTCCGAGCGACCTCCACATACCCGCATCAAGAAGATGATCCTCTATCAGAGCTGCCGCTGCTGCGAAAGCCATCACGCCTCTCCAGTGAGAGGAGTCTGATTTCTCCCTTGGACTGTCGCAGTCAATGTCACATATGAGACAGCCCAAAGCTCCGCCTGCGATGACAGGCAGAGCTTCCGGAACCGTTTCAGGTCTCACTATTGAAAATGCTGCAGCCATGCCGACCGCGATATGAGCCTTAGCTAACATCTGTCATCCTATGATATGGATGTCTCCTACGAATGGGAGCGGCTCTGTGCTCCATGTAGCTGCACGGTATACTCCGACGATCCACAGTACGAACACTGCAAAGGAAATGATGCCGGATGCTATTCCGCCGATGAGAGGGAATACCGCGAGGACTCCGCCTATCATCTCCAGAATATTGAGCACAAGTGCCTGGTTCATATGGAATGTAACATAGTTATCATTACTGTCGCGCATGACAAGTGCTGCGACGAAGCCGATCCATGTGATATATGAAACGGCCGCAATTACGTTGGATCTGTTATTCATGACCGTCCTCCTTTTCTGTAATCAAGTCTTTGTTTGTCTATAGTGTAATACCGTACGGGCACTGTTTCCATGACAAAAACCGCATTTTTCAGCCCTCTTTTTTTCTATTTTCGCAAAATGAGCACCTCCTGCCGGAAGTGCCCGCATATTTCATCTGATATCTGAATCCGTGATTTCCGAATCAGCTATTCACTCTCCTGCTCCTGCAGGATCCTGTCGTACTCTTCTCTGTTGATTGCTCCGGTCGTGAGCATTTTATCTACCCAAAGCTGCATTGAAGCAGTCGCTGCAGATATGCGTTCAAGTTCTTTCCTGATCGTGATAAAGTCCCTGATCTCACTGTCTTCTATCCTGCCGTCCGCAGAGATCGCTATTAGTCGCTCCTGCATTGCATGCATCGAATTGAGCGACGCGATCATCTGAAGGACCGTCTTCTCAAGATCCCTGAATTCAACTTCCGGCATGAAATACTGTCCCATAGGGCATTCATGCGCGCAGTAGTAGTTCCTTATTTCAGGTTCTCCGTAGCCTTCCGCCAGTTCCATAATGTCTGCGGGCGTCGGCTCCTGCTTGCCGTTCTCGATTTTCTCCAGTTTTTCAGGAGAAATGGTAGTCATTAGTTCACTGGCCTTTTCTCTGGACAGCCCGCGTTCTTTGCGTATTCTTGTGTAGTAGTCTGATCTGTGTGCCATCTGCTCTGTACCTCTGCGAACCAGTATATCATTTCCGGGTACTTATTGTCTTCCTCCTGCCTATTTCTCTGACTCGAGCTTCCTGATGGCGTCAGCCATATTGAGAAACATTTCTGCCTTGATCACCGCCATACCTTGTGTCTCATCACCCAGCACGACAAGCTGGTCACCTGCAGAAATGTTGAACAGCTTTCTTGCTCTGGCGGGGATGACGATCTGGCCTTTTTCACCGACGGTTACCAGGCCGAAGAGATGCTTGCCCTTGGGAGGTACCCCGAGCCCCAGATTCTCCTTCTGCTCATAATTCGCGAGGTCATCCAGAGATACCCCGAAAAGGTCTGCCAGGATCTTGCACTTGTCGAGATCGGGAATCGTTTCTCCGGCTTCCCACTTCGCTACAGCCTGCCTTGATACACCCACTTGTTCAGCGACTTCCTCCTGAGTCATCTGTTTCATCCTGCGCATCTGTGTGAGATTATCCTTAAACATTTTTCTTCTCCTCTTTTTTTATTCCCAGTACAGCCCACCGGTAAACCGGTATTCGGGATATGACTGCATTCAGAATATATGCTCCCGCGAAGCCTGCGATCAGGCTGAGCAGATACACTGCGGGCGCCGGCAGGATCCCCGGCTTGCCTATGTACAGCCCTATCGCAGAGATTCCCAGATAGTGGAACACATACAGGCCAAAGCTCCTCTTGTTCATCCACTGTGTGAATCTGTTGCTGATATCACCATAACGCGCCATACCGCCAATGATAGCGAGACAGGCAAAATAACCATATGTAATAAACAGAATGGATCTGTTGATCGGCTTGTCTGCGTAGTTCTGTCCGAAATAGCGGATGCAGAAGGCAGCGCAGAGGGCAAGTGCGGCAGCTGCAAACAGCGGGAACCATTTCTTCAGCACTTCGATCACTTCATCATGTGACAGCATGAAGTACCCCAGCAGGAACACAAAGAAATACAAGCCGAACCGGTATACTACTATGATCGGTGTGTTCAGTATCTGTGCCGCGCCGAATGCCATTGCTGCCATAACGATCAGGACCGGAAGACCTGCTTTCCTTCCGGCATTCCACAGCCTGTCTTTTTCTATTCTGCGTATGAGCACGAGCAGCATGCAGAAAACCCACAGCAGCTGTATATACCACAGGGTGCCGATGCCTGAAGCTATGCAGATCATTGCCTTTGCGATAAATGGCAGTCCAGGGCTTCTTTCAAAGACTCCGCTTATCGAGGCATTCACATATCCCTGAATGAACTGGAATGCGAACAGGCCTGCCGTCGAAGGTACCAGAAGTCTGCGTGTCCTGTTTCTGATAAATTCCTTATGAGTATGCCGGTCCAGGAAAAGTCTGGAACTGATACCCGAAACCATGAACAGTACCATCATGATCCACGGATATACAATGTACTGAAACATATCATAGTACTGCACATCAAGCCCGGTGATATTTCCGACAACGCCGAGGATGCCCTCCCCGTTGTATAAATACAGGACGTGATAGATCACAACAACTGCAACCGTTGCCCATCTGATGTTATCTAAATAATGTTTTCTCATAAACAACCTACCTTTGCAACTATTTTTAACATAATTGTAGTTTTCCGGTCCGCAAGTGTCTACCAACCAAAACATGCATTTCCCGGCGATAATGTTACGATTGGTTGCGCAGAGGGCTGCAAATACTGAGATTGAACGCAGTGATTCCGGGACATGGAAAAACGGGCAAAAAAAAGAGGATGGCTGCCGCCATCCCCGGCATTATGTAAACTACAGTATTATCTTCCGCTTATCCGGATCTGCAGCCTGTCTGTAAAGCACGAACCTCTTTCCTATCGCCTGAACGAAATCCGCGCCGAGTTCCTCCGCTATCTCATTTGCGGTTTCCTTGGGATCGAGTATTGCTCCATCCTGGATCTGGACTTTGATCAGCTCATGCGCAGCAAGATATTCATCTATGGATGCGATCACTGAAGGTGTCACTTCTTCTTTTCCTATCATTACTGCAGGCTTCAGTTCCTGAGCCATTTTCTTGAGTTCACTTCTCTGTTTTCCGGTGATCATAGTACGTAAAAGCCTCCCTCTTCATCTGTTATTTCCGGCCGGACTTTACTAAGCTTCGTGAACGAGCTTGCCGTTTATATTTTCAATATTGATCGCAAAGCACAATGTTCTGGCCGCATCTTTTTCGATCTCCTTTTCAACATATTCGTCAGGGCACGGAAACTTGCTGCAGAGCAGACGGCTCCACTTTACGATCTCGTCGACATCCTCGATCAGCTCCGCCCGTCCGAACACGATGACGCTCTTGACATACTTAGCCCAGTCACCTTCCCTGGAGTATTCCTGTCCGAATACACAATACGAAACCTTAGGATCTCTCCTGATCGCGTCAACTCTATGACCAAAATCAGCGCCATGAAAATAAAGTTTTCCGGTCTCTTCATCATAGTAGTGGTTGATAGGCACTCCGTAAGGATATCCGTCATCTCCCTGTACCGACAGTACTCCTCTGGTCTCTTTCTTAAGAACTTCTGTTATCTCTTCCCGGGTGAGGGCCTGCGGGCTCCTTCTCATCTTTCTGAACATTCTGCTTTTTCCTCCTTTTAGTCTCCCAGTATCCTGATCTGGCACATCCTCATAGTAGTCAGCGCTGCTTCGTGTGATTCAGGTGTCACTCCTGCGCAGCATGACGGGTCTACTGTGATCGGGACCTCCGGCATTACCGACTTGAGGAGAAGCGCATTGGAAACAACGCAGATATCTGTGCAGAGCCCGATGATCTCTATCTCAATATCTTTGCGCCATACTACCAGGTCTGCAATTTCCTTGGCAACTCTCAGGCTTGCGAAGGAAGGTTTCTCATAAACATGAGCCTCCGGCAGCAGTGCTGCTATATCGCTCCTGACCTGCCAGCCTTCTGTTCCTCTGATGCAGTGCGCCACAGGCAGCATTCTGCCCTCCTGAGTTTCCAGATAGTTCTCTTCATGGGTATCCATCGTTACGAATATGTCTTCCTGCTTATACTGACTGATCTTTTTCTTAACGTTCTCAACAATGGCAAGAGCCTCGGGTGTCCCGAGAGACCCGTCAATAAAATCATTCTGCATATCCACTACTACAAGAATTTTTCTCATTTCATTCCCTTCCCGTCTATTCAGACAGTTCCATGACATTGGAGAAATCCGCGCCGGTGATCATATACGGCTCAATTCCACCGGCCAGAGCTTCTTCGTCAGCCTGCCTGCAGAACTTCGCAACGCGCTCAGCCTTTTTGACGCGGTCTTCCGGTGCCTTAAACCTTGTACCTTTCTCCGGGTCGTACCACACATCCCATCGGCGGAATGTTTTCGGGTCGACGTATATATCAATGTAGCGCCCATGGAAACAGATATCGAACCAGTCAGTTCCGAATGTATACGCGCCGCCTTCAAGAGAACCATCGCCGGTAACGGTACACTCTCTGGCGATCAGACAATCATCCGTGTTGCTGTATCCTATTTTGAGATATTTATTTTTGCCTGTACTGAACCATGCGCCGCCGCTCATGACCTTGTCAAGCATTTCAGGCTTGAGAGATTCATCTCTGTTCTTCATGGGAACCTCCTATTCATCAACTTCCGGGCCCAGATATCTGAAGCCCATCATTGTAAGATCATCAAACTGCTCCGCATTGCCTGCAAATCTGCTGACATCTTCTCTGATACTTTGCAGCAGATCATGCATGGATCTGTCCGCACAGTCGTTAAGAGCACTGATCATACGACTCAGGCCATACTGCTCGCCGGCTCTGTTAAGTGCCTCAGGCACGCCATCCGTATAAACGAACAAACAGTCTCCCGGGTCCAGATGCATCTCATATTCTCTGTACTGAATATCTTCCATGGCACCGAGCGCAGGAAAATGCTTGTCTTTGAATATTTTATAATTGCCGTCCCTGCGCTTTATCGCAGGATATTCATGACCGGCATTCACGTAGCACACATTTCCGTTCGCGAGATCGACAATGGCTATCCATACTGTTACGAACATACTGAGTTCATTGCCCGCACAGAGCTCATTGCCCACTCTCCGGCAGATCTCCTCCGTTGTTCGGCCGGTCTCCGCGTAGCCGCGCAAAGCTGTTTTGCAACGCATCATGAAGAGAGCCGCCGGGATGCCTTTGCCGGATACATCTGCCATAACCAATGCCAGCTTGTCGGTATCCACGAAGAAGACATCGTAGAAATCCCCTCCGACTTCCCTCGCCGGATCCATTGCGGCATATACCTCAAAGCCCTTGTGATTGAAATCAAATTTCCTCGGAAGAGAAGAATCCTGAATGGTCTTGGCAAGAAGCAGTTCCTGCTCGAACCTCTTCTCTGCAGCATCGATATAGCTTTTAAGCACAAATACCGTATGGTTGATGTCATCAGACAGAGAAGCAAACTCCGATGATCCGTACACCCTGACCTCTTCATCGAGATCGCCGTCGGTGATCTTACGCAGAGATTCGTTGACAAGCTGGAGATTGTCCACAACTATCTTCTGTACGAGCATGGATATCAGTACATATATAGCGGCAAATACAAGTATATCTGCTAGTATTGTCTCATATGCCTGTGAGTCTCTTGTAGCGTAGATCTCTTCCTCCGGTATTTCCACCAGCATGACGGAACCGCCAATCAGCTCTGTAGATTTGCACAGTGATTCTTCACCGGCTATTTTTGCGGTAAAGTATTTCTTTCCTATCTGAGACTCCGCTGTTTCAAAGAGCCCGGATTCTGATGCCTTGTCTGAGTCTGAAGATGCAAGGATACTGCCTGAACTGTCAAAGATCACGAATGATCCCGTTTTCCCCACATGGATCTTCAGATCGACATAATCCTCTGTTTCATTGCCGCCGGAGTTACGCCGGATACTGTAATAAGTCTGCGCGATATCCTCGGTTACGATATTCAGAGTATTTCTGGCTGTCTGCTTAGCGGCATTCGTCTGGATCATGAAACTGAAAACGAAATTCACTATGAGAACCAGCATCGCGACCCCGAACAGCCACACCTGAAATCTATGTGATACCGGGGTCTCTTCGATCGGAAGCGGTCTGAGAGGGTTCCTCAGCTCTCCCGTGTTTTTCCGGATGATCCCTGCAATAACAGCCAGACCGATCCCGGTGAAAAGGATCATCGGTATCGAACATATCCTGACCACATTGAAAGCCATGCTCATGTCATCCCTGTGGGTAATGAACACAGCATACATATGGAAAACTTCCATCACTGCGCCCATAAAGAAAGCATAGATCGCAGATGGTTTGCGTCTCTTGAATATGAAAATATGCATGAAAGCAGCAACAAAACCCGCGAGGCATGTTGAAACACTGCACGCTATTGTCGTATAAGAACCTACGCCCCAGAAGGTTCCGGCGATGTAACGCTCTATGCCGCCGATCAGTCCGGCGATGATGCCGGATACAGGGTCAAAGAACAGGCCTGCCGCCAGCGGGCCCATATCCCGGACATTGATCAGCATATGCACGTAATCAACTCCGAAATGCGTTGAAAAAACCGAACACAGTCCGTACAGGAATCCGACAGCGATCTTGAGATCAGCTGTCATCTCTCTGTCCCTGAGTTCTCTCCACAGCAAGTATGTCAGGATAATGTAGACGCCTGTCAACGCAGACATCTTAAGGATCATTTCACCCATCTATAGCACCTATAAAAAAACGCACTTCGCTTATTGCGGCTGAAGGACCGGCCGCCTGTCACTTCCCACTATCAGAATCCGAGATTGTCATTCACCAATATCACGTGGATCCTGTCTGCGTGCCTTGAGAACCGTGTGATCAGGAACTGGCAGCAGATCGTGTCCGGCGACTTGCAGTTCATGCAGGAACCTGTCACGGCACATGGCGTACTGAGGCCGAATCGCTGCGCGTTGATCGGAGCGGCAACATTACGCGCCCTCTTCATCGCGCCGTCAACATCATTGCATATTTTGTTCATGCCGACGATAAAAACCACTTTGCGCGGTCCCTGCGCAATCGCGGATACTCTGTTGGCATTGCCGTCAATATTGATGATCACACCATCTTCCGTCATCGCATTTGCGCTGGCCAGAAATACATCCGCGTCATAGGCGGCAAGCATGGCAGCGCGCTTGTCTTCGGCAGCATCTCTGTCGATAAAATTATAATCGCCTGCCTTGAGCGCATCCACCAGACCGATCTCGAAGGCACTCATGCAGCCTCCCATAGTGACACTGCTACCTTCAGGTATCAGGCCTAATGCCAGACTGAGTGCCTCTTCCTTATCATGGGCATAATATCCGGTCATATTACGGGATGCCAGACCCTTGATCACCTTCTGTGCCAGCAGATCATTTCTCTTCACGATATTTTCATTCATACTGCTTCACCCCTTCATCTGTTTCAAGCTATACATAGTTATTATATACCAAAAGCGCCGCTCTTTTCTCACTTTCACCACTAATACTTTTTTCTTTGTAAAACAGCACATGAAAACGGCAATGAGCTGAACCCATTGCCGTTTTACATTCAACTGTGATTATGCCTTGCTTCGTGCTGCTCACTAAGCCTTGGCTGCAGCCTCTTTGGCTTCTCTTCTGTTCTCGTAGTCTGTGATGATCATTGCTGCTGACATATCGCCTACTACGTTGACGCCTGTACGTCCCATATCGAAGATACGGTCAACACCGGCAACGAGAGCGATACCTTCAACAGGCAGTCCTACTGACTGGAGTACCATTGCAAGCATGATCATGCCTGCACCAGGTGTTCCGGCTGTTCCGACCGAAGCGAGTGTAGCTGTCAGAACGATGGTTACCATCTGTCCGAGTGTCAGGTTGATGCCGTAGCAACTCGCTATGAAGATAGCGCAGACGCCCTGGTAAATCGCAGTACCGTCCATGTTAATGGTAGCACCAAGCGGAAGTGTAAAGCTGGCAACATCCTTGCGGCCGCCCATCTTCTCTGCACATTCCAGAGTTACAGGAAGTG
>JBGUJM010000132.1:0-7276 GCA_045113935.1 Anaerovoracaceae bacterium | reverse complement strand
TACATAGGTACTGAGCATAACTGGAATGGGAAGTACCACCAGTCATATACCCCGTTGCTGACTACGTAAAAAAGAAAGAGTTGCTTATACACTTCCATCGCGGCAAGTAACCAGCCGCATCCGGCGAGTATTCTTATGCGGGTCTCTGCGTTGACTCGCTTCATTCCGGCAGAAGCAAACACGGCAAGAAAGCATAATGCAGCGAGCATAACAAAATGAAACACACCGAACATTTCAGGCGTATCCATTCTCCATGCTGTGATTTCCAGTATTCCGGCCGGCCCGTCCTGCATCATAGCTGACACCTTCTTTCCTGTAAGAATTGTATCACAGAAATGCGCCGGCATCAGCGCCGGCACCATACCGGAAGCATCAATATATGTAAAGTTTTATTGACGCCGCTGTTTCGGGATAATACAATATGTGTCATGGAGACGGTCCTCCGTGAGATATTTCATGGGGACAGTTCTTCTGTTGTGTCTGTAGAACGGAGAGACAGAGATAAATGATGAGAAACCGCAATAAGAGAAGAGAATCAGGAATACGCCTCAGCATCATACTGCTGTCAATAATTTTGACAGTAACCATGATGCCCGCTTTTGCTTTTGCGGAAACAGAACAGCCGGAGAATCAGTCAGGGATGACCGGGCAGGCAGCGGATGACCGGGCAGAAGTAATAACAGATGTAGATATTGATGGTGAGCCGCAGCCTTCTGAAGATATTTCCGTGGACGATCCTGCTCCGGAGGAAAACACTGTGGACGCTGCAGCTGACGCCGATGAAGAAGATGCAGCTGACGCTGGCACTGATGATGAAGAAATACCGGTTCTTGAATCTGTTATCACGGAATCCGATCTGCCGGACTCTGATGTTCTGCTGCAGAACTATCTGGACACTCAGATCTCAGAAGAGACAGGTACTTCACTGAAAACATCCGGTCAGAGTGATGGGGGTGTTGTCAGAAAAAAGGTAAAGCTTGCCACAAGGCGATCAACTCTTTCCGCGGCAGACCAGAAGGCATATGATCTGATCAAACCATATATAGTGAAGATCGCTGCCGGAGAAATGAGCACGGCTAAGTTCTATGTCGCTGAAGCGGACGGAACAAACTATGCCAAAGTCATTTCAGCGATGATGACAGATATGCCGTATGAATTCTACTGGCATGATAAAGTAGAAGGCTATCTTCACGGAACTGTTTCCGGCAACAGACATATCTTCTATTTCGCGGTATCGAAAGACTATTGGAACCGTTCGGTCATAAACAGTATGTACGGGCTTGTATATGGCCTTGATACGAAAATGGTGAAACGGGCGAAGACAACAGTCGATACTGTTTCAGGAATAATCAATGAATACGCGGATGCTGACGATATCAACAGGCTGTATGGGTACAGAAACAGGATCTGTGAATATGCGACTTACGATTACGATGCCGTAATAATTTCAGAAATGAGCAGCGAACCGTTTTACGGCGATCCATGGCAGCTCATATATGTGTTTGATGGTGATGATTCGACAAATGTAGTTTGTGAAGGATACTCGAAAGCTTTCCAGTATCTGTGTGACAGAACTGATTTCAGCGACAGTGAAATAGAATGCCGTACAGTCTCCGGAGATCTGTACAACGGATCTTCAAAACTCGGCGGGCATATGTGGAATATCATTCATATGGGCAATGGCGGCAACTACATGGCGGATCTCACAAACTGCGACGAGGGGACATATGCGATAGAATCCTATTTCCTCAAGGGATACAGCAGCGGAAATGTTTCGGCAGGGTACAGGTTCCTGACGCTTAAATATGTATATGATGAAGATACTGAAGACCTGTTCAGTGAAGAAGAACTGACTCTGTCAGATACTGACTTCGACACAGGAGAGCCTGAGATCAGACATTATCCGGCCAAAGCGGCTACATGCACATCCGGAGGCTGTAATGAACACTGGCTCAGACTGGGTTACTGTTATTCGGAGGAAAACTGTTCTGAACAGAGCCGGATAAAGTATTCAGAAGCTTTTACCAAGGCTCTTGGGCATAACTGGTCTGAGTGGACCATCACCAAGAAGCCGACATGCACGGCATCCGGTACAAAGGTGCGCACATGTGAGCGCTGCAATCAAACAGAATCAGAGACAGTTGCGGCACTCGGCCACAAATGGTCCGCGTGGAAATGCATCAAGGCTGCTACACTTAAATCAACCGGCACAGAAGAGCGGACCTGCAATGTCTGCGGTGTCAGGGAGCAGAGAGTGATCCCTAAACTGAGGCCGGATCTGTGCGTCAGGAGTTTATGGGCTTCGCAGCACGATGTGGGAAGGGTAAAATTCAAGTGGACCCAGATAAACGATGTGACGGTCACCGACTGGAACCTGAAATACAGAATGCGCAGGATCGGCGGGAACAACAGCTGGTCCGGATGGACGTATGAAACATATTCATCCGAAACCTTTGAGGCATGGATTGACATCCCTGTAAACTATGTCATCGAGATCCACGCGCAGGCCGATGGTGATAAAACATGGTCGAACGGAATCATCACAACACCTGCCGGCGGCAGGTATCAGGCGATGAAGACGACCTATGTCCTGAATACAGCAACAAATAAGCATATAGGAACTGAACTTACACTGAAAGAGGGACAGACGATCAGGGTCAGACCTGATTATGAGTATCCGGTCAGGGATTACAATAAGAGACCAAGACTCTATCCGAACCATATGCTTTATGACGTAGCAGATAAGTCAATCCTGTCTATAACCAAACCTGACGGATCGAAATACACAGGCGGAATGATAGACGGTACAGCCACGATCAAAGCGGTGAAGAAAGGAAAGACCCGGATCATTTTCAGATCTCCGAACGGCAGGACACAAGTCACGAATATTACTGTTAAATAAACAGCTGCAGCATTAATAAGGGGGTATCCATTCTGAATGGATACCCCCGTTATAGTGCGGTGACAGTGTGCCTGAAAGACCTGCGGTCCTGATAATTATGAGTCGATAAGGTTGCCGAACAGGCTTACCATGGCATCGCTTGCACGGCCTGTATGAACATCACAGTAGTTGCAGATAAGAGTGCCTACGATGAGGATGACCATGACCTCGGCTTCTTTCTTGCCTACTTCTTCTCCGTATACTTCAACCAGTGTCTTCTCCACGACCTGCCGCCATTCGATGAACTCCTGCTTGACAAGCATTGCGATATCCGGATTGTACTGAGTCAGTACGTATATCTGCGCCAGCGCGCTCGGTCTGTTTTCTCCGAACTTGTTATCAACGACATATGACATAAACGCATTGATGTAGTTGATGTTGGACTTATAACGCTTGCGGCTGTGAGTCTCAAACCAGTCGATCCAGATCCTGGATACAAAATCACGGACATATCTGACATAACTGACGACAAGGTCGTCCTTGCTGCTGAAATAGTTAAGAAGGTTGGCATGGGACATGCCGGCTTCTCTGGCGATATCTCTGAGCGAAACATTCATCATAGGTGTTTCCTTCATGCATCTTTCGAATGCCATGAGGATATCCAGTCTTACTTTATCTCTGTCCACAATAAGAGGCATGTGGTTTCCTCGCTTTCTTTTTCATTGCTTCTTGAATTCTAACACATAAAGAGTAACATTGTGTACATATAATTACAGTATCTTGTATACCAAAAATGTTAGAATAACAATGAAAAGGGAAGGGCAGCCGATAAGTAAAGGAGTAATATCGTGGAAAAGACAGACATCAGATATAAGAATTATGTGCAGATACTTAAAGAGGAACTGCTGCCTGCAATGGGCTGTACTGAGCCTATCGCGATTGCCTACGCGGCAGCCAAAGCCGTGGAAGTTCTCGGTACAAGACCTGAGAGCATGATCATAGAAGTAAGCGGCAATATCATCAAAAATGTCAAAAGCGTAGTCGTTCCGCATACAGGAGGGCTCAGAGGCATTCCGGCAGCCGCGGCAGCAGGTGCGGTCGCAGGCAATGCCGGCGCTGAACTGGAGGTCATATCGAAGGTTACAGCAAAGGAGATCAAAGAGATAAATGAATATCTTGAGACGGCTGCCATCGAGGTAAAACACGTCGACAACGGCCATATATTCGATATCATCATCACTGTTAAAGCCGGAACGGATGAGGCGAAGGTAAGGATAGTGGACTTCCACACCAATATCGTGTATATAAGCAAAAACGGCAAGGTACTTCATGAGAGTAAGGTAGTGCAGCAGGAGGAAGCTTTGACCGACAGATCCTGCCTGACGATAGAAGGTATCGTGGACTTTGCGGATTCAGTCAATCTTAATGATGTAGAAGAGATAATCGAGAGGCAGCTCAAATACAACATGGCGATTGCCGAGGAAGGTCTCCGCGGAAATTACGGAGCAAATATAGGGTCCGTACTGCTGGCAAGCCATCCTGAGGATATCACATACAGGATGAGAGCTTATGCTGCCGCCGCAAGCGACGCGAGGATGAACGGATGCGAGCTGCCTGTTGTCATCAACTCCGGCAGCGGCAATCAGGGTATCACATGCAGCGTTCCCGTATCGATCTACTCAAGATGTAACAACAAACGCCACTCTGAAATGCTCAGAGCTCTGGTGGTATCCAATCTGGTCACCATACATCTCAAGACAGGCATAGGCAGACTCAGCGCATACTGCGGAGCTGTCAGCGCGGGATGCGGGGCGGGAGCAGGCATAGCTTATCTGCAGGGGCACAAAGCAGAAGCTATCGCTCACTCTGTAGTCAATGCTCTCGCGATCGATTCCGGCATCGTCTGTGACGGAGCCAAAGCAAGCTGCGCTGCCAAAATAGCATCTGCGGTAGACGCGGGTCTGATGGGAGTTGCCATGTACAACGAAGGCAATCAGTTTTTCGGCGGAGACGGTATCGTCAAGGACGGCGTTGAGAAGACTATAGAAACGATCGGCAAGCTGGCGCGTCAGGGTATGAAGCAGACAGATGAGGAAATCATCCGCCTGATGCTGGAGGACTGATATCTGAAGAATTGCAGGCAGTATTACACAGGGATAGAATTTAACAAATCCATCTGTTTAATATATAATATTATATTGTCGGGCGTATGAGAAAAACAGCTTCGGCACTGAACAGAAACCAGACAGCGGAGGATAAGGACAGATGTCCAGAAACCTTATTATTTATTTTTCAAGAAGAGGCCAGAATTATTCCGGAGGCAGGATCATATCCATAGAGAAAGGCAATTCGGAGACGGTCGCGGAATTTATCCGGCAGATCACCGGAGCTGACATGTTCGAGATAAGAACAGTCAGGGACTATCCCGAGGATTACAATGATTGTACGGACGCTGCCGGCAAAGAGCTGAAAGCAAACGCGAGACCTGCTCTTGAGGAGTATCTGCCCGGCCTGAAGGGATATGATAATATCTTCGTCGTAGGACCGTGCTGGTGGGGAACCTACCCGATGGCAATGTATACACAGCTCGAACAGCTGGATTTTCGCGGCAAAAAGGTCTTTCCTGTCATGACCCACGAGGGATCGGGCATGGGCAGGTCGGAACGGGATCTGAAAAAGATTTGCAGGGGCGCCAAAATAGTGAAAGGCCTTCCTATACAGGGCACCGGCGCTGCAGCATCCGAGCCGCTGATAGCAGAATGGATCAGAAAGCATCTGAAATAGTTAATCTTTATTTTACTAAGGAGGGAATCAAATGGGCCAGATTTTAACAGCAATAATCATTGTACTCATTATCTACTTGCTGCTTTCCAATATCAGGATTGTTCCGCAGGAGCACGCCTACATCATAGAGAGACTCGGTAAGTTCAAGACTGTATGGTATGCGGGCCTGCATCTTAAGATCCCGTTCATCGACAGGATCGTCAACAAGATCTCACTCAAAGAGCAGGTGTTTGATTTCCCGCCGCAGCCGGTCATCACTAAGGATAATGTGTCGGTCAAAGTCGACTCAGTAGTTTTCTCCAAGGTATTCGATCCGCAGAAATATACCTATGGCGTTGAAAACCCTATCGCAGGTCTTCAGAATCTCTCGGCGACAACTCTCAGGAGCATCATCGGCGGAATGGAACTCGATACTACTCTTTCAAGCCGTGAGACCATCAATGCCCAGATGGAAGCGATCCTCGATGAAGCGACCGATCCATGGGGCATCAAGGTCAACAGAGTCGAGCTCAAGAATATTGATCCGCCTCGGGAGATCGAGGAAGTCATGACCAAGCAGATGAGAGCTGAGCGTGAAAGACGTCAGACAGTACTCGAAGCTCAGGCACATCAGGAATCCGTTGTTTCCAGAGCGGAGGGTGATAAGAGAGCTAAAGTGCTTGCGGCTGAGGCAGAAAGAGAAGCCAAGATAGCCCTTGCTCAGGGTGAAGCGGAATCGATCAGGCTGGTATATGAGGCGCAGGCTGACGGTCTTGAGAAACTCAGAGAAGCGCATATCGATGAAAGCGTGCTGAGACTTAAGGGTCTCGAAGCCCTCAGAGATGTTGCCGACGGCAGAGCAACCAAGATCTACATGCCGACAGATATCAGCAAAGTCGTTTCGACACTCGGAATTGTCTCGGAGTCGCTTGGGATAGGGGACTCCATGCCGGTAGATAAGGGCGGGGAGGTCCATGTTGAGACAGAAGTCGATCCTTGTCTGACTAAGGAAACCAGCAGTGAAGGCCGCAAGGCTGCAGCTACAGGCGACGCGATCAGAGCTGATCTCGAGTCCCGCAGAAAGGGAGTGCTGTAGAGATCAGCAATCATAGACATGAAAAATGGCGCCGGACCGGCGCCATTTATAATGTTTGTGAATAAACACATTATTTGCTCAGGATGGAAATCTCTCTGAACAGCTCGTCGCGAAGAGTTCTTCTTGCGCTCAGCGCTTTTGCTAGATCCAGATGTACAATCTGTCCATTGACTTCACCGATCGCTCTGTTGGTGATGCCCTGCGAGAGCAGCTCAACAGCCATCATACCGCAGTCAGTCGCAAGCATTCTGTCGCGGAAGGTAGGTGATCCGCCTCTCTGAAGATATGAGAGCACGACCAGCTTGACATCCTGCCCGGTCTTTTCTTTCAGGGCGGCGACCAGGTCAGCGGAACTGACCGGATAACCTTCCGCTCTGATGATAATATTGTGGAGCTTGCCACTGGCGATACCTTCGTTCATCTTGTCAACGACTTCATCCAGAGGCATCTCGACTTCAGGCAGGAGAACGACTTCTGCTCCACCGGCAATACCCGCATAGAGAGCGATGTCTCCGCAGTGCCTGCCCATAACTTCG
>JBGUJM010000131.1:0-10063 GCA_045113935.1 Anaerovoracaceae bacterium | reverse complement strand
TGATGAATTCAATATCCCCTGTGATCTTCTCGGTGAAACACGAATAAATGGCATGAAATACCAGATTCGCAGGGAAGGAAAAGCCGGCCAAGGCTTCCGTGACGTTCATACTCAGGATCCCCTGCTCATACTCGTCAATCTCCAGTTTTCTTGTCTTCCGCATATGTGTCACCTCGTATCTCTGCCATCCCTGTGCCTCCTGCATTCCTGATCTCAGCAGATCCTCATTGATCCCGATCGCCTGCTCTTTGACGTTTGTCGCTGTCATGCCGAATGCCTTTAGTATCTCTTTCTGCGTGGCAGTGACCGCATAAGCCAGCCGGTACTCTCTGTCTGACTGTCTCACCATCTCGATCTTCTCGAGCTCACGGATTGCAACCGGCACATTCATTCTTAACTTCCCAAGTTTTTAACTCTCGTTACCATTCCGTTCCCTGGATTTAAGCCTTTTCAGAACCATTCCTCGTCTTCATCATCCCAGTCATCCAGCGATGGATATTGCTCTATCTCTCCCTTCGCCTTGAGTACAACGGGCTCGCCTTTGCGCTCTTCTTTTTCTATCTTCTGCACGTGGATCGTAAACATCCAGTCATCCCCGAAGTCGTAATGAAGCGAAAAGTTCTGTCCCTTCCTGCTTTTCTTCTGTGACCTGCTGAGCCTGATCTGCTTCAGTGCCTTCTGCCGCGTAGGCAAGCAGCGGCATGGATGAAGCCAGCATGCAGAACACGAGAAAGATGGCCATAATTCTTATCTTTATTCGTTCATTACACATATTAGCGGTTTCTCCTTTCTTGGGTATGTTTGTTTTTCGTCCAAATCTCTTCAAAATCGGACGTTTTAGATTAATTCCGGACATAAACTAAATCACCATGAATGCGAGTATGATCACCGGCAGGCTGAGAACTGCACAGATCCCTGTCAGGATCCAGCTGAGCCTGTTTGCTGCCCTCTCGCTGAGGTAAAGCTGCATACCTGTCTCATCAGCACACATGATCACGTCATCGCCCGGTTTGTTTTCTTTGGTTTTCGTCATACATCTTCCTTTCCCGCAAAATCATGGCACCAAAAAAGGCGCTCAGGTCATTTCTGACTTGAACGCCGATGTCATGATATTGCGATTATTATTAATATATTATATTTCTTCTCTTCGGTAAGTAACTGGTAGTAGTAGAGGAAGGGGTTACAGGGGAGGGGATGAAAAAACATGCTCCTGCTGCGATCAGGTCAGGTCGCATCTGTCATCTCGCATCATCCCGTTCTCTCTGTTTCTGTCTGTGTCTGCCGTAGAACTCCATCGCTGCGGCTATATAATCTTCGCGCCTGGATACCGGCAGATCAGGCGGGAACAGCTTCTTGAAGCGGCTTGAACTCAGGACTATCCTCTCCTGCTGATTGCTCTTAGGCTCCATCATGATAGCTTCAATGGCTTCACGAGTGAGCTTACCTTCATCAAACATCCTCCTCATGCGTTTTGCCTGTTCATGAGTCGGGGTCGCCTGTTCCTGCTCTATCATGTCATAGACATCATGCTGCCTGTGACCTATATACGATAACTCGACAGCAGGCCTTAAACCTATTCGCCCCTCATCTACCAGGTCGAGTAGTTCAGGGATGAGCTCAGTAAGCCTTAGATATCTCTGTATCTGAGTTGCACTTTCACCTGTTTCTTTTGCGAGCAAGTCCCGCGATTTTTCTCGGTGTCCCACCGGGACACCGTGGTCGTGCTTTCTCGAATCCACACTTCCAAGATTCCCAGCATACTCCTCCGATACTCCATATGAGTTGACAAGATGCTCTCTCGCCTTCTCAAGCTGAGGCTCTACCGGCGCACCGCCGAAGTTCCGTCCCTTCTTCTGGTTCTCCACCATTCTGGATACAAGGAGCTTCATCGCATCGAGCCTCATCTTGTAAGCGAATGCCTTCTCGGACGGCAGGATTGTGGATCTCTGGAAATTTGACTCCGTCATTATTATAGTAGCTTGCTCCTTTGAAAGCTCAACGATCTCGCACCGAAGTGTATCCATTCCCAAGAGCTCACACGCACGTTTTCGCCTGTGCCCGGATATCAGCTCATATCTGCCATCTTTCTTCTTTCTGACCATGCAAGGAGTTAGGACACCCTGCGCTCTTATGCTTTCTATGAGATTCATCATGTCTTCGTCATCTCTCACCTTGAAAGGGTGATTAGGGAAGGGATCTATCTGGTCTATCGGGATCTCGTAGATATGCTTGAGCTTTGCCTCATCCCTCTCCTGCTGGCTTGAAAACAGCTCATCGAGCGATGGCAGCTTTATCTCGTTGTCTCTTCCGCTCGGCATCCGCTATCACCTCCTTCGTCAGCGCCTCATATGCTTTAGCTGGTTTGCTTTCACCATCATAGGCGAAAATACTCTTTCCTGTCTTGCTTGCCTCGGCTGCCTTAACGCCTAACGGGATCTGAGCATCGAAGATGCGGATGTGCATCCCATAGTTAGTCCTTATGGCATTGATCACATCTCTGGCAAGGTTCGTCCTGCCATCGACCAGAGTCATCACGATCCCGTCGATCTTCAGGTCTTCATTCGTATGGCTCCGCACCATATCGATGCTCCTGAGAAGCTGAGTCATCCCTTTAGCTGGCAGGTACTGGGCCTGCACCGGGATCAGCACGCTGTCAGCCGCTGTAAGAGCATTGATTGTCAGCATACCAAGCGAAGGCATGCAGTCTATCAGGATATAGTCATAATCCTTTTTCACATCCTTCAAGAGATTCGAGAGAACTTTCTCGCGGCTCATCGCGTTGACCAGTCTGGTCTCCATAGATGAAAGATCCAGATTAGAAGGTATGAGGTCAAAGCCTTCTTCGTGATGGATTATCGCATCCCGCACATCCGGTTTATGGTTCTCAGTCGCCATATACATCAGCATGCCGAGAGACTTCTCTACAGAATCTCCCTCTATTCCTGCTGAGGTCGTGAGATCACTTTGCGGATCTGAATCGACCAGGAGCACTTTTCTGCCCTCTTTTGCCAGGCCTGCTCCGAGGTTCAGGGCAGTCGTTGTCTTGCCGACTCCACCCTTCTGATTACATATCGCTATCGTCTTTGCCACTTATATCCTTCACCCCCTTTCGGGCCTCCGGGTATTCGAGGAAATGCTTCAGCTGATCATTCTTTTTGACACGATTCAAAAGGCACGCCATAAAGCAGTCATACACTCTGTCATCGAAGGATTCACAGAGCCTGAGCATTTCCAGCAGCTCTGCAGTCTCCTCACTGCAATGCGTCACCAGCATGCCCTGGAGGAATCCAACAGCCATTATCGGTGGCTCCTTACGGATTATCTGCTGCAGCATCATCCCGACTTCTTCCTCTTCGTAGTTGTCAAGCAGTTCCGAAACTCTTCCCACGATGAATCCCGACAGCCACCAGCACATCCTGTAGACAAGCATTCCCTCCGGCTCAGATGAGAAAAATAATTCAGCTGCATCCCTGAAGTTCAGTCCACCGACCTTCACATATGATGCATACTCAGGCCTTCCATAGTGCTTGATGATCTTCAGCTCCCTGATTTCCGACTCTTCTCTGTTTTTTCTTTCTTCCATTATTTGTTCCTTTCTACCGGTCTTCCGGATTTGGGTATAAAAATTCCCCGCCCGGTATTGAGCAGGGAAATGTATCGCCGGCAGAAATGGATCTGTCAGTCGAGAAGTTTAACGAGGAGCTCGTCTACAGCATCGGTGTAGCGGCCTTCTGCTATAAGGGAATTTCTTAATTCGTTGAGAGCAAAGACGAGCACTCTTATCTCGTCATGCGTGAATCTTATCTTAGGTCTGAACATGATGTTTCACCTCGTCTTTCCTTTTTTTGATTTAAGTGTAATAGAGAATAATCAGGTCTGCAAATGTGCGATTGAGTGATCTCTCTAAGGTTAGAAAAGTGTTAACACTTTTCTAACTAATTTATCCTGAAGTCATCGCACCTTCCCTGTCAAGTATGACCGCATTTTTTGGCAAAATCAGGCACTTCGCTCCGGACCATTTTTCGGACTTTTCCGCCTCAAAAACCTATATCTGAGTAGGTATGACTGGGTTTGCGTGCGTTTTCATCAAAATCGGCAAAATCGCCGGACAGCCTGAAATCACTGCGATCCGTTGCAAATAAAGAACTCCAGAGATTTCTCTCTGGAGCCTAAACAATGGTGGAGACGGTGGGAATCGAACCCACGTCCAAGAACATTTCCGGACGATTTTCTCCGAGCGCAGCCGGGTTTTTGATTTTACCTGCAGAGCGTCACACGGCAGACTCGCTGCAGACTATCCCGTTGGTTCCGCTTACGTTAACGGGAGGTCGCGTAAGTGGTTTCCTGCATGCATGACGCCGGTATCTGAGCCTGCAGGTGAGCTCAGGCCGACGCGCGGGGCTGAGCTATGCAGCCAGTGCGAAATTGTTGTTTGTTTTAGCGTTTCTTTGTAAACGGGTACTTTTATCGTGGATCACCGCCACGGCTCGCTTATCCTCGTTCCACATACCTGTCGAAACCAGTACGTCCCCATAGATACAGCGGACATGCTTACCGCTGAGTACATTATTATACATTTTTTGCAGACGTTGTCAATAAACTATTCAGAACATTGTGATAGAATTATTGCAAGAGTTTCATTGTACCGGGAATAACGGAGAGAGGCTTTATGGGATTATTTGATAAGCTTAAGAAGAAAGAAGTGCCGGCAGAAGAAGTAAACACACCGGCCGAGGATGAAGTTTGTACGGTTGGCTGGGATGCGATCACGGATGAATTTGAAAGAGTGTATCCGGGGCAGACTAACCCAAAGCATTACGGAACCATCATAAAATGGATCCTGGGCGGAAATGATCCCCTTGATGGCATTTCGGTTTACGACGGCGGAGATTTCTGGCATTTCGTTTCGTATGGATTGACCGAGATCTATGATAAAGAAACCGATGACCCGGAGGTCAGCGGCTATGGATATGAACTGACTTTAAAATTAAAAAAATATGATTATGAAGACGAAGAGGCAGAGATCAGAAACATCTGCGGCATATTGCAGATGATCGCCAGACTCACTTTTACAAAAGGGGAAATCTTTTTGCCGAATGAGTATATCTATACAGGACAGACAGCCGGGATAGATGCCCGTCAAAAGTCAAATCTTACAGGATTTATTACAGTAACCGATCCGGCAGTAAATGCAATCGATACCCCGAATGGTCAGGTCGAGTTTCTGGAGCTCATTGGCATGACTGATGCGGAGCTGAAGACTTTATCCACTGTTGGCTCTGTCATGGATATTTATGAAAAACTCGGTTCAGACATTACTGATTATCACAGAGAATCCATCGTATAAATGACTGGTTCCCTGTATCTATAACAATGATTGCTCCGGAAAACCGGAGCAATTTTGATGTGATTATTCTGCTGCTATTTTCTCACCCAGTCTGCGTGATCACCGCGGGCGGAGACGACCCGGTATCCGATACGTGACACGCGTGCTTCCAGACAATGGTGGCATTCAGCCGCTTCCTCGCCTGTGCAGATCTTGCCGTCATAGAGAAGGTATTTCTGACGGACATCTTTTGGTGACAGGCTCGGCATTATGACATTCGCCCCATGCCTGATGCCTTCTTCCCTGCCAAGCGGATGGATAGTGCCGAGCGCGGTAGTTGCCGGAAGCAGCACGCGCGGAAACATCAGCCTCAGTATCGCGAGGCAGTAAAGCGTTTCTTCATAGCTTCCGTCAGGCATATCCGCAAAAGGTGTGTCCGCGTGATGGATAAAAGGCCCGATGCCGATCATATGCGGTTCCAGCTCTTTCAGGTATTCGAAATCTTCTGCCAGATAATCGTAGGTCTGGTACGGTGAACCTACCATGAATCCCGCGCCGATCTGGAATCCTATATCCTTAAGGTCGCGAAGACATCTCTTGCGGTTTTCGATCGTCAGTTCAGCCGGGTGGAGCATCGCATAATGCTCAGGGGAAGAAGTCTCGTGCCTCAGAAGATATCTGTCAGCACCCGCCTCATAATACGCCTCATAAGTCTCGCGGGAACGCTCTCCGACGGAAAGCGTGACAGCACAGTCAGGGTGCCTCCGTTTTATCTCCCTGATAATTTCACAGAAAGCATCATCGGAATACGTCATATCTTCCCCGCCCTGCAGGACGAAGGTCCTGAGGTCTAGTCCGTATCCGATATCACAGCACTCGAGGATCTCTTCGGCAGTCAGGCGGTATCTGTCCGCCTTGGCGTTGGATCGCCTGATGCCGCAGTACAGACAGTCTTTCCTGCAGTAATTGGTGAATTCAATAAGACCGCGCAGATAAATATCATGGCCGTAGTTTGCCACAGCAGTTTCCTGAGCCAGCGATCTCAGGTACTCACTGTCTTCAGGATTGCGGCAGGTAAACATGCGCACGAATTCGTCATGTGTCAGAATGCGTTCCTCTTTTAATTTTTCTATCAAAGGTCTGAGTTCAGCCATTTCTTTCAGTCTCCCTTATATACATTATGATCTCTATAAAATGATCCCGCCGCCGAGCACATAGTCATCATCGTACACGACTACAGACTGTCCGCGTGTAATCGCGCGCTGCGGCTCGTCAAAGACGATTCTGACTGTATCCTCTGAAAGCGGAACTACTCTGGCAGGAGCCTCATGATGCCGGTATCTGATGCGGGCCATAGCCTTGATATCTCCGTGCGGCGCAGCCGTCGATACCCAGTTGAAATCCCCTGCCGTAAGCTCACAGGTAAACAGTTCTTCATTATCTCCGAGCACGACCCTGTTGCGCTCCGTGTCGATATCCAGGACATAGGCAGGCTTCTTCAGCGCAAGCCCGAGGCCTTTACGCTGGCCAATCGTGTAATGAATGATGCCTTTGTGTGTGCCCATCACATTACCGTCGATGCTGACAAAATCACCCTGTGGATACTCATGTCCGGTATATCCGCATATGAATGAGGCATAGTCGCCGCCGGGTACAAAACAGATATCCTGGCTTTCACGTTTTTTCGCAGTGACCAGACCCTGAGACTCGGCGATCTCCCTGACTTCAGCTTTTGTCAGGCTTCCGAGAGGAAAAAGCGTCCGGGAGAGCTGTTCCTGTGTCAGGTCATACAGGAAATAGCTCTGATCTTTTGACATGTCACGCCCTTTGCGCAGCATATATCTGCCGCCTGCGGACTTTTCTATCACTGCATAATGCCCGGTCGCGACATACAGCTCTGATTCTCCGTTCTCAAGCAGATCACGGGCAGCCAGTTCATAGAGTCTGTCGAACTTCAGATACTTGTTGCAGGCAACACAAGGATTGGGCGTCGAGCCATGCTCATATGCCCTGACAAAACGGTCTATGACTTCATCTCTGAAATCAGATCTCATGTCATATACGACATAGCCTATGCCAAGCTTGTTTGCTACCGCGCAGGCATCCTCGATGCTGCTCAGACTGCAGCACGTCTTGCTGTCGATACCGATTGTTTCATTATCAAAAAGTCTCATAGTGGCGCCGGTCGTTTCAAAGCCTGCCTCGCGCACCAGGTACGCGGCCACACTCGAATCTACACCGCCGCTCATTCCCACAAGAGCCTGTTTCATACAGTTACTGTTTCCTTTCTTCCCGAGACCCGGTAAACGCTCACTTCAGATCTTCTATAGTTCCCATATCTGTAATAGTAATTCCGGATGCATCCACCCTGTCCTCTTCATTCTGCAGCTCTGTTTTTGCTGCAAGCAGGCCGCTCAGCTGCCTGCGTACGCTCTCAGCTCTGAGTTCAGAGAACTTTATAAGCGTCTCGCGGGCTTTCTTTGATCTGTCCGGCGTAAAGTAAGCCTTCGGGTCTTTCTCTATATACGGGAATATGAGATCATACACTCTGCCCGCTTCCTCTTCAAACTCTCCCGATTCAATAATATCCGTCACTTCCGAAAGATTGTCGTGATACTCCTTAAGGTAGTTTTCATCTGTCAGGATCCAGTTCCACATCGGGCGCGCCTCATCCGCGGCACCTCCGAGCGGGGAGTCGATACCCGTATTAATGACGATCGTGCTGTCTACGGCAGAACCTATTGTGGCATCCGCAGGGAAAGTGCCGCACGCAGTATCGTAATCCCATGGAAGCATCGCGAGTCTGCCGTCCTTCTCTCGCAGGCAGTAGTTGTGCAGCATCACTCCTGTATAGCTGTCAAAGCTCACCAGATAATCATGGACTGCAAAATACTTTATGATCTCTTCTGTCTCCAGATACTCATCCAGGTCTTTTCTGTCTGAAAGAGCCTTCAGCGCCGCAATGATCCGTACATGCGTCTCTGCATCTTCATCAGTTTCCGCATTCTCGAATATGTCAGGATAGCTCGTTTCATCATCGCCCCTGTACACCAGATCAGCTCCGCCGACAGTATCATGTGCCGCGCTGTTTCCGGACATTATCCTGTCCATTTCCTCATCATTCAGGTCCATATCACCGGGTTCAGGTTTATAGAGTGTCCCTGCTCCACCAGCAGTCCTCTTATGGAAACTGCCGCCGATATCCTCGAGCGCTGTATAGATGCCCTGATCCTCTCCATTCACTGTCAGCCATACATACGAAGCCAGCGGAGCATCTACTCCCATCCTGCGAAACAGCCAGAAGGACATGTACTCCTTAATGAGGGCAGCATCGGTGAAATTGTTCTGCAGATCCAGCTTGTCGAGACCGTGGAAAGTCTGTCCGTCCGTGTACTTTCTGAAATTCAGCCCATAGCTGAACTTATCTTTGCCGGCTTCTGCCGGAAAGAAGAGACTTGAATTGCCCTTGGTGTGGAAAGCGATGTTTTCTACCTTTTCCCCATCGATCACTGCTTCCGCCTTGTACTTGGTCTTCTCCGTCGGATGCGCAAGTTGATCTGCCCGGTCCTCTTCAGACATAGTGACATCTATCGTATGAACAAAAGTGGTATCAAAAATAAGATCGGTATAAGACTCCGTGTCAGTCTTCGCGTCAGTCTCCGTGTCAGTCTTCGCGTCAGTCTTCGCGTCAGTCTCCGTTTTGCCCCGGTTGGCGCACCCGGCTGCAAGCATCATCATAGAAATAATGAGCAGCAATGAAATGAGCTTCTTCATTCCGGTCTCCTTTTCAAGTTTCAGCTTTGCCCGGATGGTTCTGTCCATCATACAGGCAAGGCTTTCAGGAAAGCTGCAAAAGTGCATTTTATTCCCCTTTTTATGACATACAGTTTAACACACTAAAGGCTCTTCGTCATTTCCTTTGAACAATCCTCTGACGATTTTTTCACGAGCGTTCCTCCCTCATGGATAGTGCAGTCAGCAGGTGTATACTTTCACCCCTGTTGTGATAGAATACAATATGAATAAGGGTCACATATGACAGGCGGAATTCTGCCTGAAACAAAATTTTATGGAAGTCAAATTTGATCTGCATGAGACACAACAGAATATTCTCGGGAAGTATCCGGAATGGGACGATCTGATGAAAGTCGTCAAATTCAAAAATGTTCCTGATGTAGATCCTGCCGGATACTCAGACAATATCGTTTACTACAACAGCCGCAGGATGAGACAGTTTCCGCAGGTTGTTCACACCTATCTGATCGCCCAGCAGCTTATGCATATCCAGCTTGCCCACAGACACCGGAGAAAAACGCGGGACAGGAGGATCTGGGATCTCGCGTGCGCAGCTGTTGTCAATGAAATGCTCATCGCTGATGGTCTTGAGCCGCCGGTCAATGTATTCCGGCGTAAGGATGCCGGGGGTCTGAGCGCAGAGGAAATGTATGATATTCTCTTTGAAAAGGCCGAAAGAGACGATCCTGACCCTGCGGAAGATGAGAAGTCAGAAGAAGAGCTTGAGGTTGCTGTCATTCTCTCACATCAGAAGGATAACAAAGACAAGCAGGCAGGAGATCTTCAGGGCGCGCAGGACAGGGATATCGAGGATCCCGGACTGGCCCGGGCCGTAGCAGGCCTTTCCGGTCTTATGGAGCCGAGCATGCAGCTGGACTACGACTGGTTTCCCGCAGACAGGATCAGAGACGGAATACTCATCGAGCAGTTCAGGCCATACCC
>JBGUJM010000130.1:0-103446 GCA_045113935.1 Anaerovoracaceae bacterium | reverse complement strand
TATGATCTTGAGGGCCGATCTGTAGGTCTTTCCGAATTCTTCTCTCCTGATCTCGTAGACCTTCCCGAAGCTCCCTTTGCCGATAAGTTTGCTCAGATACCACGATCCGAATATGGGCTCATATTTTCTGTACTCTTCCATTATTTTCTCCAATTTGATCTGCTCATGAATAATGCCCCTGAATAATGAGCACGGGCTCTATCCATAATTCAATCATTTCTTGTCCCTTCAGTCAATAATGCCCTTATCTTACAGTTATCCTATAGTGATACTATACCTGATCTGCTTTCAGCTGACCGAAGTGCGCTGAAATGCACATTTATTGGCCTGAAATGCTCTCTGCATCTGAGGTTTTCACAATACGGAAACTGCTTTCACGTGACAGACGGGACTGTGCTCAGTCTATATGTATGCTGTTCAGTATCCTGCTTCGCAGTTCTTTATCTCTGTCTGTAAAAATTCCCCCTTCTTCAAGCTGGAATGATAACTCCACCAGCTTTTTGTCCCTGTCAAGAGGAATGTACAGCTTATACCAGCCAGTGTCTCTATAATCTTCGGGATCGACCCATTCCACATACCAGCAGGTCACGCCATCGATATCCATGCTGCCTTTTTTGACATCTGTATAGTCCCCATCTTCTATGCGGTATTCGTAAGTGCTTTCTGCCTCTCCCTTTGCTCCCCTTTCATACTCCAGACTGTCTTCATCATGGCTTTTTATCCGGACATAAAGATCGCTCCAGTCCGGCTGCAGCCACGCGTGATAATCCCTGTCCTCTGTCCATTCATCCGGCAGCGTCAGAGTGATTCCTTCCCGCGAGTACACTGATTCCTCATAGTCAGGGAGCGCAGCCGGATCTATGCTGACATCCTCGAGACGGATACTCCCTATCACTTTGTCACGGAGTTTTCTGTCCTGCTCGATGAATTCACTCTCCTGATAGTCGTCCTTTCCTGCTGATCCGGAACCGGTTCTATAATCAAACGAAAACGCTACAGCCTGCTGTCCGTCTGCCAGAGGTATGTAGAGATCATAGTTCACATAATCCCAGATACCGGATTCATCGTCATTATGGCTTGAGAATTCAACGTAACTGCAGTCCACTCCGTCTATCTCGATGCTGCCTTTGTCAAGGATCTCATAGTCAGGGTCATCTTCCATCCAGTCATGATGATCCTCAGCCAGTGCCTGTATGCCCTCCTTGTAAAACTCCTCAAAGTCGCTTTTGTTACTTTCTCTGCTGATGCATGCTACCATGACCGAGGCTTCACTTTTTGCATCGTTAGGTGCGCGCCACATCCATTCCTGTGACGGGCTTGAGAATTCAAGATGATCTTCATGCCAGCTGGTTTCTTCCCAGCCCTCCGGAAGATTAAAACTGATTCCCGCGTATGAATAATCACTTATCTTAACCTGTCTGCTCAGGATCATAATTATTCCGGCGATGATTACCAGTATGGCGGCAGCGGCAGCCGCTAAAACCCTTTTATCAAAGGATCTCTTCTTATCACGGATGTCCTGCTGTTTCTTCTGTTCCTGTTCTTCAGCGGCAAAACCGGATCCGCTGCTGCCGGGCGGAAGGCCCGGATCATGTTCACCGGTTTCGGGTGTGTCGATCACAGTCTTCTCATCACTGTCATCATGCATGAAGAACGGCAGGGTTGTTTCCCCGGCCATTATGATATCATCCAGCATTTCATAGGCAGATGAATATCTGTCATTTCTGTCATAGGCGCAGGCTTTGAGAACTACCTCTTTGATCGCCCGGCTGCCCGTTGCCGGCTCCGGGAGAGGCTCCCCTGAGATCCTCCTCTGAAAGGATCTCGCACGTTCTCCGGCTGTAGGTATCCCGCCCGCTCCCATGAACGGCAGCTGACCGTTATTCAGCATTCTGTACATGACAAGACCCAGCGAATACGTATCTACATCCCTGCCATATTTCTCTCTGCGGACTACCTCAGGAGCCATGTACGTCTCGGTCCCGGCCATCGTCGCGCTGGCAGTATGCTCGAAAGATCTCGCAGTTCCGAAATCTCCTAATTTATAGGTTCCGTTATCTGTCACCAGAATATTCTGCGGTTTGATGTCTCTGTGGATAATTTTGTGCTGTTCGCAGACACACAGAGCTCTGCATATATCCTCACCCAGTCTCAGTACTTCTTCCTCGGCAGATTCGCCTGTCTTCCAGACCTTCTGCAATGGCGTCAGCAGCTCCATCATGATGTACACATCATAGCCTATGCCGTTATCATGACTGAGCACCTGCATGTCATCGCATCTTACGATATTCGGATTATTTCTCAGTTCATACATCAGATCATATTCTCTGCGTATGTTTCTGAGACTCTCACCGCAGAGTTTGCGGGCAGTTTCCTCATCATACTGTGAGCCGAAGATATCATCGAGCATTTCGCTCTCGATCGTGATGACCTTCATCGCGGCTTTCCCGTCAGGCTCACCGCCCTGACCAGTCTTTTCTATTTCATAAACTTTTCCGTAGCTGCCATGCCCCAGTGGTCTTACCAGTTTCCATCCGTCCCATGGCACCTTGATTCCTGTAACAGCCATTAGTCCTCCATAGCTTTCTTCAATCTGACCTGAACCTGGATAATGAGCTCAGGCGCTGTTTATAATTCAATCATTTCTTGGTCCTACAGTCAACTTTACTCTGATTGTCACGCGCCCGGCGGGAGCCTTTGACATCTTCTGCTAATATTTTATGTTACCCTGATTGATGTTATAATTATTGAACACAGGTAATTTTCAGCGCCGGTTTGCCGGCATTGGAGGATCAGATTGTGAAATATACAGTATCAGGAGTGTCCCACCCCGGAAAAGTCCGGAGCATCAATCAGGATAATTTCTACTGCGAGGGCTGCTACCGCGGTCTTGAGCATGAAGAGCTTGGCGTTGAAGGCAAAGTGCGTGACGGCAGAGCCTGGATCGCCGCAGTTTTTGATGGTATGGGCGGGGAAAAGGACGGCGAAATTGCCTCCCTGCTGGCCGCAAGGATAACCAAAGCAGTCTGCGCAAAACCATCTCCGTCTTATGATATAGCCCGCCTTATTGAATACATCAACAGGGAAGTCTGCCGCGAGATGGAAGAACGCATGTGCAACATGGGCAGCACCTGCGTTTTTCTGGAGTTTGAAGACAGCAGATGCCGCAGCTGGAACATCGGTGACAGCAGATCTTATCACTTCCATGACGGTAATCTGACACAGCTGAGCGAAGACCACACGGAAGCAACTTCTCTTCAGGGTCTTATCAAAGAAGGTGGCGGCCGCCCGGGAAGCGAGAATCTCCTCACCCAGCATCTCGGGATCCCTGATGATGAGTTCATCATCGAGCCATATGTGTCAGAATGGCTGACAATCGAGCCGGGAGACTTTCTCCTTCTCTGCAGCGATGGCCTGTCACATCTGGCGGGTGATGACGAGGTCCGCGCAGTGCTGGCTTCTTCCGCTTCACTGCAGGAAAAGAGAGAGAATCTGCTTGATCTCGCGCTTGACCACGGCGGATCAGATAATATAACCATTCTTGTAATAGATGCGCATGTATGATAGATGCACAAAGGAGTATAAACAATGAAATGCTGGAGATGCGGAACTGAATTTGAAATATCAGAGACCACACGCAATTGTCCGAAATGCGGAACGGACCTTCCCGGAACGAAATGCTCTTATCTGATCACAGATCTTGTGAGTCATAAGGCAAAAACCTCAGAAGGGCAGTTTGTGATCGACGACGGTAAACTCTATTTTCTCAGGGATGAGCAGAAAAAATCTATTGGACACTCCGTAGCTGTAGGAATGTTCGGTTTGCTTGGCGGAGCGATTTACGATGCAGCCAGCACCAGCGGATTAACATCCGGAGTATATAAAAGGTCAGACTTTTCTTCCATTACGAAGGAGACAAAACCGGATGGAAGACTGCATTTCTACGAACTTCGCACTCTGAAGGAGAACATCAAGCTTTTCCCGGCACAACGCGAAACACAGGATTTTGAAAGGCTGATAGATGATTTTATCGATTCAGGATCGGTCAGTCCATTCATGACGTTCAGGTCATTCGGAAAGTAAGGTAACTGCTATGGCATATGAAGATATAACTATTCCCTGGAGCGGATGGACCCTGGTAAAACCAATCGGTCACGGCAATTTCGGCACAGTATTTGAAATAGAGAAGCGGACTGCCGGCAAGATCATGAGGGCCGCTATGAAGGTCATTCCGATCAATGCGGAGTCGCTCTATGACATGTATGGTTCCGGATATGATGAAGATACCGCGCGTAAAATGTGCGAGCAAGAGATTCTCAGCATCCGCAGGGAATTCGATATCATGTATGAGCTGAGAGGTCATCGCAATATCGTGCGATGTGATGATTTTAAAGTCACGTATCAAAAGGATGGTATCAGCTGCTGCGTATACATCATGATGGAACTTCTGCATCCTCTGCAGCAGTTCTGGAAAGAAAGCGGCTTCAGGGAAGCCGATGTTCTCAGACTGGGTGAAGATATCTGCAATGCACTGATAGTATGTGAGCAGCACAGCCTGATCCACAGGGATATCAAGCCTCAGAACATCCTGGTCAGTGATGACGGGACTTACAAGCTGGGTGATTTCGGCACGGCCAGAAAATTTGAGCGTACAGCCAGCGCGACCAAAGCCGGTACAGAGATGTACATGGCTCCCGAGATCATAATGCAGCAAAAGTACGGCAGAGATGTAGACACTTACTCTCTTGGTCTCGTCATGTACCGCATGCTTAACAATGGGCAAATGCCGTTTCTGCGCGCTGATACAATACCGACCGCGGAAGACCGCGCAGCGGCTCTGCAGAGACGACTCCGGGGAGAACCTCTTCCTCCGCCTGCCACCGGCAGAAGACCTCTGCAGGCAGTTATTCTCAAGGCATGTTCCTTTAACAGGGAGGACAGATACAGTTCAGCATCGGACATGCTGGGAGACCTCATGCTGGCTGCCGAAGGGACCATGCCGATGTTCCCGGCCGCGAAAAAGACCGCGACGTCTGTTCCGGACAGAACTTATCCTGCTCCGGAAAAATATGAAGGCGATGACAGCCCTGCCGTTATGACAGATACCGGCAGCAAGCAGCCGGCGAAAGCAGGATCGTCCGGCGGTAAGCGGAGCATAGCAAAGTGGAAATATGCAGTTTTAGCTGTTATTATCGTCCTTTCAGCCGCGGTACTGTATGCGCTATTTTACGAGCAGAAGCCTGCTCCTCCGCCACCGGAAGTTACGACCGCCGGCGAAGAATCTGACGAGGCCGCCGAAGAGAAATCCGAAGAAACCACTGACACATCTTCTTCTGCCAGTGGAAGCATAGACAGTAAGCAGGAAGAAGAACTTATTGCATTCCTGAAGACTTTGCACGACTGTTTTGACTTTAAGGAGAGTGAAGGCGGCAGCAATAAATATTATTACACCTCTTCAGCTGAATTCGGAGTCCTTCAGGCCATCATGTATCATTTTCTGGTGATGGATCTCGACACCTATAATGATATCTGCCCTCTGGAGCTGGATTTTCAATGGGTCCCAACCGATGAAAGACCGGATCCGGAAGGAAAAGCCGCTGCGTTTTCCACATCCTATCTTGAGGCGAATGCAGATGCAGTCAACTGGATCGCAAAGAATGTATTTAACGTAGACGATGAGCTGCTTCAGAAGGAGCTTGATTTTTCTTCCAAACTCACTGAACCGATGTTGTCCTTCTACCCTCTCTATGAGAGCGGCGGGAAGTATTACTACTGTCCGGGACAGCGTGGCGGACCGGGTTACGAAATCAGAATTGATGATATTTCCATTGAGGATCAGGACGGTGAGGAATACTATATTGTAAAATATACCCCGGGAAGCTGGTTCTTTGAAGGTGATACCACATGGGATGATCAGAGGACCGCAACCCTCCAGTACAAAACCGAGAACGGAAAGGGGTACTGGTCGCTGTACACTAATTACGTAGAGCAATAGATTACATCCCTGTTCCCGGAGAGGAATTGCCTGCATGATCGCAGGTTAGAATAACAGCAGCGGACGCCTTTACGGTATCCGCTGCTGTTTGATTTATTGCCTGTATGCTGTATTAGCTGCCTGTTTTCGCGGGATCTTACTGATGAAGTCCGGCAGCCTGATACTCTGCCCACAGCTTGTCGATCTTGCGGGCACCAATTATTGCCAGAACAGTTGCGATGATGCCTGCTCCGACAGTACCGCCGCTTGCGAGCGCGATCACTGCCATGAGCAGTCCGAGGCCTCCAAGCGCATAAGCAACTGTAGAGCTTTTCTTCTTAAGCAGCATGATTCCGAGCACGATCGATACAACGGAAAGAGCTGCGAAGAATACGACAAATCCCATGTTGACCGAGTATCCCTGCGCCTGCAGTTCTGCAGCCTGCCCTAAAGACGCGAACCCGAGTAAACCACTGACGATTCCAACAACGCCTGCCCATGTATACCAGCTTCTAACTGATTTGAGTTCCGGAAGATTGATAAAATCTTCTTTTGCCAGGCCTGTCGGCAGCTGATTGATATTAATTTCCTGTTTTGCCATATAAAATTTCCCTTCCTTTACTGTGATATAGCGGAGCAAAGTCCTGAAAGCGCCGCTTTGTCCATATTAGCACAGTCTGCCCGCCTCCATCAAGTGACGGGAGTCGGTCGCAGTTGTTCCGGTCAGTATTCCGCAATAGTCATTTCTTCATCTTCTTCATCAAATGCGTCCACCGGCACCAAGGTGCGTGGAACTGCTCCCTGCGCACTGGCCTGTACCCGTCGTTCAGGAGCAGGTGCCGGTGCTGATGGTGCAGGATGATGGGATGATGCCGATACGAAGCCGGATGAAGCCTCGCTCGCGTGCATGGATGTTGAAACGAACTGTGATGAAGCCTGTGGCTGAGGCGGTACCTGCTGGACCTGCTGCACCGGTTGTACCGGCCTTGGCGCCTGAACCTGTACAGGTCTTGATGTCTGCGGCTGTGCCGGCCTTGGTGCCTGAGTCTGGACCGGCCTTGATGTCTGCGGCTGCGGATAACCCCCGCCATATGGAGCATTTACGCCCTTAGGATTCGGGCCGTATTTGTTCGTTCCCGGCTCGCTGTCCAGACAATAGAAAACGATTACAACGATCGCTCCGATACCGGTCAGTGCAAGCAGCATCCACCATCCGCTTCTCCCTGTATCATGCAGTCTTCTGACACCGACCCCTATTCCCGGCAGCAGCAGCGCCAGTGAATAGATATAGGCCAGCCCCGGAATTCCCATTGCACCTGCCAGAAACCCGATCACCCAGCCGAGAACAACGTTCACCAGAACGAAGTACCAGTACTGTGATCTGGTTGCTCTGCCTTCAAAATCCACGTAGTGCTTTGTGATCACATCTACAAAATTATTAATGATTTCCATTTTCCTTCCATATTACCTTTCGTTATAATCAGCGTTCTTCAACGTATGCAGACATTATAGCACAGTCTTCATGGCAATACATATCACCGCAGGTAAAGTAGTTATAGGAGCGGCATCCGCCCGCGCAAAGACTCGCATGCCGGCAGCCTCTGCATTTTCCCTGCAGCAGGTCCGTCGTAAATCTGCGGTTATATGCGAAAGCTTCCGGATCCTCCCATATCTCCTTCAGCGATCTGCTGCGGAGATTGCCTTCATTGAACCTTTCATCATACATGGATTCGCAGCCTCTGACATTTCCGGTGCTGTCGATCCCTATTGAGCGCAGGCCTGCTCTGCACCCCCTGTAAATGGCGGCTCCTGACTTGTTGCCGCGTATATATCCTTCCGAGGCGGTAAAGTACCCGATATTGTCAGCGACTCCGGTCACAAACCCCTTGTCATTCAGGTGTTTTTCGACAAATTCTATGGCTTTCCTGTGATCGAATCTGTAGTCTATCCCCGTATCCGCTGCGTTTCCCATCGGAGAACACGCCTGAAGCTGCCACGCAAAGATACTTTTTTCCGAAAGGATCGTATACATATCATCCAGACAGTTTATATTTTCGCTGTTCAGCGTAGTGATCACCGATACCGGTATGCCCGCGGCGCACAGATCATCCACGGCTTTTACCGCTCTGTCAAAACTGCCCTGCTGCCGCAGCGCGTCATGTATCTCCAGCGTGCCGTCGATGGAGACCGCTATGGATTCGATGCGGACGTCTTTGAGGGTCCTGATCATTTCCGGACCAAATGCAAATCCATTCGTGATGATCGATGCGGCTATGCCCCGGTCTGTCAGCGCGCGGGTTATCTCTGCCCAGTCATGGCGCATGAAAACCTCGCCGCCGATCAGCGACACCCGCCGGCAGCCAAGCTCAGCCAGCTGCCTTGCGACATCCAGGCACTCCTCTGTTGAAAGCTCGTTTTCCCTTGCATGACCCGCGCGTGAACCGCAGTGACGGCAGGAAAAACAGCATGCCAGAGTGATTTCCCATACACAGCTTCTCAGTCTGTAATTCATTTGCTGCTCTATTTTTTTCTGAACAAGCCGGCCAGACCTGACAGAATCACTCCTCCCGGGCTTGGGGACGCGTATACGATAGCCATTTCACTCCTGTCATCCTGATCGAACGCATACTCTGTATCATCCATCGGTTCCGGGGATGCATACAGAATGGTCATGGCATCCGGTGATGCATAGACATCATTCATAACATTTGGGGAGTCATACACCGTACGCATTGACGGATCATCCGGATCATCCGGCGGGATCAGAACGACATCATCAACTGAAGCGTTTCGCAGACGCGACCCGCAGTAAGGGCAATACATGTTGTCCGCAGAAATCCTTGCGCCGCAAACCGGACACATCGTCTCCTGCTCCATATATACATCCGGATAAGTATTTCTTTTGCTCTCGTCAAACATAATACACTGAAGATCCTTTTTCATTTCTGATGCGCACCCGTACCTGTCCTCCAGCCGGAATGCACATGCTTTTTTATTTTGCGATGGATGATTCTGCTTTAATCTCCGGAGCTCGGCAGACTCATATCATTTGGTTTTTCTAAGTACCAGGTATCATCCTTCCGAACAAATTTCCAGTAGTTATTAACCTCTTTGTTGCTTTTACTTCCTGTAACTGAACATATAACGTCCACTTCGCCATAGGCATCGTACCCTGTCAAGTCGGATTCATAGTCCTCCGAGTCAATAAAATCAGCATAGTTAAATCCAGCCGCCCAGTCCCAATCCATGAAATCTGCTTTTACAGCATCCTTGTTGGAATCATCGACAACTACTCCTTTGGAATAGTCAACTGTATATTCTGTTGCGTTATCTTCGCCACACTCTTCAGCCGTTTCTTTCCGGTAATTTTCATATGATTCTTCAAATGCCGCTCTCAGGTCGGATTCTGTTACCCCTTTCGCAGAAAGATACTCCATGCAGGCAGGATCGATATTGCTGATGATCGTATCAATGTCCCCCTCTGCAACAGCCTTATTCATTCTGAGCGCAAATTCTTCCATCTCGCCAATCGTAATATCATCCAGCGATTCAAGATCATCATAAGCAGTGATATCTTCCTCTGTAGCTGCTTCCTCGGTTGTTGTTTCAGCAGCTGTATCCGGTGTTTTGTCAGTCTTACCGCCTCCTATCAGAGAAACTATCACACATAGCAGGACCAGAACTGCCATCACAATCGCAGCGACCGGGATTTTCTTCTTGCCTTTGTTTCTATCTGCTGCTGCAGGTGTTTCCGGAACTGTTTTCGGTGCATTTGCCTGCGCCGGTTCCGGCTGGAGATTTCCTATCGGCATGCCGACTGTTTCTTCATCATCTGTATTGTCGGTATTATCTTCAGCAGCATAGCTGACAAATGCCGGTTCCGGAGTTGCTGCCACTGCCGCAGGTGCTTCCGGAACTGTTTCAGGTACTTTTGCCTGCACCTGATCTGCCTGGATGGTTCCTACCGGCATACCGACGGTTTCATCCTCATCTGTATTGTCGGTATTTTCAGCAGCATAACTGACAAATGCCGGTGCGGAAGGTTCAGAAGGTGCCGGAGCAGGACGATATGCTGATGACGCGGATGGCTCTATAGCAGCTGCGAAAGGCTGATCAGCTGCGGAGTTCTTCTTTTCATCTGAAAACGCGCAGGTCACTGCCTCCAGAGCTTCTCTCATCTCACGGGCAGTCCTGTATCTGTCTGCAGGGTCAAAAGAGCATGCTTTCAAAATGACTTCCGCGAATTCATCACTCGCATTTGCCGGTGGCGGCAGTGCATCGCCCCTCAGCCTTCTGCGGTTGGCTTTTTCGGTATCCTCATATCTTATTTTCTGAGGGTATGGAGGGAAGAATGGAGCTCTGTTGTCATTCATGAATCTGTACAGAACCAGACCGAGGGAATAAATGTCGACCGTCGAATCATACGGCTGCTCCATATACACTTCAGGCGCCATGTATGAGTAGGTGCCTTTTTTCGACATGCCTGATGTAGTTTTCTCCATCTGCCTGGCCACACCGAAATCACCCAGCTTGAACGTTCCCTGTCTGGAAACGAAAATATTTCCCGGCTTGATGTCCCTGTGCACGATATTCTGCTTTTCACACATCTCAAGAGCGTGACACATATCTATGCCTAGGCGGACAACGTCATCACCGCTCATGCTGTGATCTTTGATGTATGTATACAGCGGTGTCAGAAGTTCCATCCGTATGCAGATCTCCCAGCCAAAATCATTTTCCAGCTCGCGTACCGAATGGTCCTCGTAGCTGACGATGTTGCTGTGTCCACGCATCTGCGACATGATCGTAAATTCATAAATAATGCTCTGGACTATATTTTTGAAATATTCAGTTATATCCTCTTCATCCATACCTGAATATTTCAGAGGTGTAATATCTGATGGATTCTGCGGGATCCGGATCACTTTAAGAGCTGACTCATATGTGTATCCGAATTCTTCCCTTACTATCCTGTACACACTTCCGAACGAGCCGCTCCCGATCATGGATTCTACAGTCCATCCGTTCCACTTATCGCCAATGTTCATTACAATCCTTTCCGTTTGATCCAACTTTTATAAAATGATTAATATATATATCAGTAATAAGTTATCTGAATTATTCTATCCTGATGCTCCCTATAATCTTTTTGCCCAGATTGCGGTTCTCCCTGTCCGAGTCGCTAGTCGTATATGTATAATCGAAAAGCGTAAGTTCATCGCCGCCTAATACCGGTATGTATAACTCATACTTCTGATACTCAGTCGTATCGTAGTCTTCAAGTTCTAAAGTCATCTTGTATTCACAATACCGGCATTCCGTTCCGCCTATTTCTATCTGCCCCTCATCGACAACTTCATAATCAGGTTCATCAGCCATAGAGGATACCTTGTCATTCACCAGTCCCTGCAGACCTTTCTCGCAGTATTTTTCATAGTCCCAGGAATTACTGCTGCTGTTAACTTTTTCTACCGAAATACCGACAAATCCTTCAGTATCCGATGTCGGCGCAGACCATTCTTCCCAGATAAGATCCTGATAATTCGGCTTGTTTTCTACTTTTTCCCAGTCTGACGGGAGATCAAAGCTGATGCCGGCATAGCTGTAAGTCTCTGCAGTGTATGAAGGAGCTGAGAGGTTCTTGTTGCCCGCAAAGTACACTATTACAAGTGCTGCAGCTACAAGAAGGATCCAGATAGCCGTGTGCCGGCCGGCACTTTTTTCCGGCTTTGCTGCAGGCTTCGTCGATCTGGCTGCCGGTTTCTTAGTTTGTGGCGCCGGCTTCTGTGATCCGGGCTCTGTATTCTTTGGCAGTGTTGATGGTACTTGCGGTTTTGGAACTGGTTTTTCCAGAACCGTAGGGACAGTGCTTTCCTCGCCCGGGAACATCGCGAAAGTTGCCTCGTCTGTCATGGCAAGATCTTCGAGCATATCTTCAGCTGAGCTGTATCTGTCCCTTCTGTCAAATGAGCATGCCTTTAGAACGATGGCTTTTAGTGCCGGACTGCCCTCGGCAGGTTCCGGGAGAGCTTCTCCCGACAGTCTCCTCTGCAGAGCTCTTTCTCTCTCGTTTGCAGTTGGGATCTCTTCTGTCTCGATAAAAGGAAGTCTGCCTCGGTTGAGCATCCGGTACATGACGAGTCCCAGTGAATAAGTGTCCACATCCCGGCCATATTTTTCGCGCCGGGTGATCTCAGGCGCCATGTATGTCTCCGTGCCGGCTTTGGTCGCGCTGGCTGTATGTTCAAAAGCTCTCGCAGTACCGAAGTCTCCCAACTTGTATGTTCCGTTGTCTGAAATCAGTATATTCTGCGGCTTGATGTCCCTGTGAATGATATTATGTTTCTCACATGCTGTCAGTGCTCTGCAGATGTCTTCACCGAGTCTCATGACATCCTTGACTGACATCTGCGCTGTCTTCCATTTTTTGTGGAGCGGGGTCAGCAGTTCCATCATGATGTAAGCATCGAAACTTTCACCGTCACTGTTCCGGACTACCTTCATGTCATCACATCTGACGATGTTAGGATTGCCTCTCAGCTCGTACATCAATTGGTACTCTCTGGATATGCTGCTCAGGGATTCTTCAAAGACTTTACGTACGCTCTCCGGACTATACTGAGAGCCATACGCATCGTCATACATTTCGGGATCGATGGATATGACCTTCATTGCGGCTTTTTCCGTAGTACCGCCGATCGTTCTCTCTATTTGATATACTTTTCCGAAGCTTCCGTGCCCCAGAGGCCGGACCACATGCCATCCTTCCCACGGGACATAGATATTAGATACTGCCACCTGTACTTACCTCTTTGATATTAATAGAAATGGATCTGTTCATATTTCACATCGAAAGCATTCAGCATTCCGGTCACCTTGCTCTCGAGTCCGGCAGGATCTTTCAGCGCAGCACCCAGATATTCATGCACAAGTACGATCAGCCGGTTTTCCCTGACTCCGAGGCGCTCCTTCAGCCGGTCTGCCAGTCTGACAGCCTCGTCGCCGCTGATCATGTAATGGCTGTCTTCCGCCTTCTCAAAGTCAAAGCTTGCCCCAAGATCCCAGCCTTCGCTGTCCGTATATGTAGTCATGAAGAATAATCTGGTGTCCTCGAGCGGAACCCTGTCCTTTTTGTTTTTATATTTGCCGTCTGCGTAGAAAGGTGCCATGCCGCATGCCCGGAGCTGCTCTGCCATCGCAGGATACATCACGAAGTCCAGAGGACGGCCTCCGGCTTTTCCTGCAAGCAGAACATTGAGGGATGCAAAAGTGCTCTCCGGATCAGGCAGGTCTCCGTCTATGATCAGGCAATAGCTTTCCTCTTTGCCGTCGACAAACATTCTGCCAAAGAATGCTTTCTTCACGGCTGACAGTCTTTTGAGTACTGCCGCCGCCGTCTTCTTCAGATCGTCATGGTCATGCTCTATACGCTTGAATGTGACTGTACTGCCTTTTTCAATAGTATGAGCCTGAACCAGCTCTTCATTGCTGAGGTTCAGCATCTCTCTTGTCAGAACAAAAGCTTTTGAGAAACCGTTTATTACGATTCCTTTGAGCGATTCATTGCTCAGCGCCGCAGATATGATCTGTTCTCCCGGGAGACTGACCCAGGAAAAACGGGTGCGGTACTGTTCATTCGTTTCCTCCTGCTCCGTAAACGCAGGGAAGAACAGATTGCCGCTGCCGTCTTTGAGCAGATCCGGTTTCATCCTTGCCTGATCTTTCAGAGAGATCTGATCCCCTTCTCTGGCATTGCGGAACTGAGCCTGATCCTCCTGTGACATTGACAGGGACATCGGCACCCATAAGGATTTCTCCCTGAACAGTTTACACAATGTCATTACTCTGCTGAGGTCTCCGGGATTCTCGCTGCATTCTCTGATTGCCGCCTTGATATCCGTCACGGCGCCGGCCGCTTTAGCAGGAGCGGTCTTAGCCGGTGCGGGCGCTGCAGGAGCATTTGCCGGTGCGGACGCCGCAGGAGCTTTCTTTCCGGTGCTCGAGACACCGTTGTACATATCCATAATGATCTTGGCTTCTATCGCCCTCATGACACCCTCATTTTCTGTCCACGCAGGCGACGCGAGTTCATTCAGAAGAGTATGCTTGTCATGGTCCCATTTGCACAGGAAACCTCCTGTCATGCCTCTCTCTATCGTATAGTATTCAAGATGCTCGCATTTTGAATCGCTTACCATATAGATCCTGTAGCACAGATGCGAATATTCAGGAGCCGGCAGTTCCATCAGCACAAGAAGACTGTCCCCGTCAAACTTCAGCCCGCTCACTTCAAAATCTGCCGGGCTGTACGGGAACCTTATACCTAAATTATTGAATGCGTGTCTGTAGAGATTGTGCAGTCCATTTTCCTCAAGTACAGTTCCCATAGTTGCCTTCGGTATCCTGAAGAAATTGTCACGCAAAGCAATGTGCTCTATCTGATATCTTGCCTTGCCGTGCTCTGATACCAGATACATCTCCGCTTTTTCTGTGCCTGCAGGCTTTGATGCTGCAGACTTTGCGCCTGCCGCCTTAGCGGCTGCCTGCTGTTTCTTGATATCAAAAAGGTCATCAAACATAGGTCAAACCTCCCCCTGTTACTTCCGCGTCATTTCCGGGAATCAATACCTTATTCTGTCTCTCATATTCTTTCCTGAGCCTGCTGAACGCTGCATGCTGCTGTGCTTCATCGTCCGGCAAAACCCTGCTCTTCGTTTATATTATACAGTCCGTAGAGCGTCAGCGTTGGTTTATATTCCTCTTCTGAGGCTACGCCGTACATCCAGTTCAGAAACTCCTCCGGAAGCTCAGATGCCGGAGTTCCCGGGAGATACAGCGCTATCTCCTCCGCATTCTCCAGACCGTACGGTCCTTTCGCAATGTATCTTACTCCGTTTTCGATACTCTCCGTATCAACGGCATCTTCTGTCTCGATCGTAAGAAGTTTGAATCTGTATTCATGATCACTGACCTTCCGGGCTTCGCCGAACTTCCCGTGGAAAGTGCAGTGGTACACGGTTCCATCGGGATAGCCGTCACCTGTATCACCCATATCTGAGTCATGATATTCTCCTGCAAAGCTCCCGTCAGCACCGATACTCATCTCGGTATCCCAGGCGCCTGCGCCGCTGGCGAATATAAACTCAACTCCTTCCAGCTCTCTGAAGATCTCCGTATCACCGGCATTCCCGCTGTTATCACTTTCCGTATCATCTGCAGCAACCGTATCTGCAGAGATCTCTTCCGGCTTATCCGGACCTATATAATAGATCGACCAGTAATGCTTGCCGTCTATCGGTTTCAGTTCCGCCATAATATACAGAGTATCGTATTCCTGACTCCTGTCCAGCTCAGGATCTTCATCGTAATAGTACTCATCATCATCGATCAGAGCATATCCCGCGTCAAACTGTATGCAGTATTTCTGCCCGTCTGTCAGGACATCTGTGAATTCGATCGACAGACCCTCCGGCGCACCGGTCCACCATCCGTTTACACAGTAGTAATCACCATCCTGACTGTATATCTGATGATCTGCGCTGCCCTGCTCCAGCATAGCAGTTATATCATCCTCTGTCAGGTTGAAGATGTTCGTGATGATCCAGTCTACTTTGTCTTTGTCATATATCACATATCCGCCATACAGATCATAGGCATCGTCATATTCACCCCATCCGCGGGGATCCATTCCGTCCATCTGATGCTCCCACTCTCTGTCAAACAGATCCTGATCTTCCTGTACGTCTTCCACAGCAATTCCAAAAGGTCCGTACCCTGTCATCAGGAAGCTCATGATATGGTCACCGGCAAGATCCTTACAATCGAATTTTCTGTCGTTATCATACCATTCATAGCTATGATACCACAGAGGATACATAAGGTCTTTCAGCACTGTGTCATATGGGATATTGCTGACACCGACCGATCTCCATATTCCATGCGCAGGCACAATATCCGGATCATAAGGGAGTCTGCCTCCGGCAACCCAGTCAGCCGCTGCGAGGTATTTGTCTTCTTTGGTGTCTTCATACAGCGCGGTATAGATCTCGGCGGATTCATCATATCTGCCTTCAGCAGCATATACATAAGCCAGTCCTTCACGTGCCTGAGGTTTCCTCGGCTTCATATCCATGGCTGCCAGATAGTCCGCCTCAGCCTGCTCATAATTACCCTCCGTCAGAGACTTTTCAGCTATACTGATCTGATCGTTATATTTCTTATTGCCCATCGCAAAATATCCGGCTGCTACTGCTATGATCAGCACTGCAGCCAGTGCCGCTATGAGCAATACTGTCCGCTTCTTCCTTGCCGCCGATCCGGCTTGTGTCAGAAGTTTCGCCGTGTCTTCTATATTGATATCCCTGTAATTCTCCGGTCTGCCCTTATTCATGTCGCTTTTCTTTTCTGTCTGGATCGTCCTTGTAAATAATTCTGTGTATCAATGTTGAAAAAGGTCCGGATGTTTCCGCATCCGGACCCTTTCCGAAGAATGCTTTTATCTCACATCCGGATCAGGGATCTCGGTTCCGCATGCAGGACAGAATCTGCTGTTGGATATCTTCCCGCAGTTCGGACACATCTTCATCCTCGGGAACTGTGCTGCCGCAGGCGATTCCTGTGATGCAGGTCTGTCAGCCGGTGCTGCAGGCCTCACCTTGGAAACCGGTTCCGCGACCCTGTCCGCCGGTCTTGCCTGATATGAAGGTTCCGAGATTGACGCGGCCGGTGTCTCCCCGGATTTCTTCTTACCGTCTTTTCCACTTCTGATCTTATTTATTATGAGACCTATTCCCCCGAACACTAACGCGTACATAACTCCGGTCGCAGCGCCCTTCTTGATGGCGTTGCCAAAAACATCGTCACTCGAGCCTGACCCCGTGTCATAGCTGCCGGAGCTGCCGGAATCTCCCAGACCAAATCCGGAGGAAGCAGGAGGATCATAGTCATTGATTGTAAAAGAATCTATAGTATCCTGAAGATTCTGATCGGACAGATCTCCGTTTGACGTTACTATATATGCTTTATGGTTGGAAACAGTCTCATACTGTTCTTCAACCATAGTAATTTCTTCACCCTTAAAGGTACCTTTCATTATCATTCTGGCATGCAGGCAAGGATAGCTGTTTTTAGTGAAAGTAGTTATATCTTTGTCCAGGAAACCCTCAACATGTAAGGAGTCCACGTAATTGCTGATTTCTTCCTCTGACAGGAGATCCCCATACTGGCTGATCATCTGCTCCTTAATATCTTCCTTGCCCGAGTCAAAGTCGTTTATCATCATATCCTCAATCTCATCCAGCATGTCCTGAGAATAAATGTCATCATAAGATAAATTTTCTGTGTAGGGATTGATAGTTATATTAACTCCGGTACCGTTAGGATCGGACCACGTCATCTCAACTACCTGATGCCATGTATCCGGAATCTCTAATGTGAATTCATCGTCAGTATAGGTTGAGGAATACGCGGAAACCTGCAGAGCCCCGGACAGCAGCAGGAATGTTACTGTCAGCATGATCAGGAGAGAGGACAACGTCTTATGCATCGATCTGTCTTTATTCATAACTTCCCCCTTTAGCTTCTCTTATCACGGTCTACGAATTCAAGGCTGATAGTCGCAATGACGCCATACAGCAGAGTGAATGCCAGCAGCATTCCCCACATACGCAGCAGATGTTCCTGCGTATACAGATAATCGCTGGCATAAATAGGTATATAATCCTCCATATTGTTGACATTGGCAATGGTGCACAATGCATTCAGTGTCCATTTGCTGACAGTCCAGAATGAAAGCTTTTCCGAGAATCCCTCCAGCGGAAAGATATATCCGCACATGATCAGTTCAATGATCAGAACAAAAGGCATCACAGTCATAGCTGTATTAGGGGTCCTGACTATGCTGGAGATCATGATCCCGAGAACATCTGAGCTGTAGATCAGCAGCAGAAAAGTGATATACAGTTCCAGCCGCGGCGGCAGGAACACTCCCTCATAAGGTATATTGGACGAGCAGTGAATACAGATCACAACAGTCATGATCATCGCTTCCGCCAGGCAGAGCATGAGTTCATATGCCATATGCGCTGTGATGTACGCGCTCATATGAAGACCCGATCTGTGCTCACGCTTGATGATATCCCGCTCCCTGCAGATAGACTGAATGGAGTTAAAAACTCCGATCCACACGCCCGCGCAGATCAGGGCAAAGCAGCCGTTTCGTGTAGAACCGTAAGCATAGAACATGTCGTCAGGCAAAACGCTGGTTATGAGGAGCATAATAAGCAATGTGCTGATGAGATTTTTCCAGCCCTTCTCATTGATGAATGCTCTTTGGCATTTTCCTACATATATAACTATCTGGCGCAGTCTGGATGTCATTTCCTGTTCCTTTCACCGTGTATCGCCGCAAATCTGCTGATGTACATATCCGCAAGTCCCTCGCCGCCTTCGTCCGGCCTGTTGATGCGCATCACGACCCCCTCAAGGGAATCAACATTGAAGAAAGCCAGAGCTTCTTCCACAGTCCCGTAGAAAGCAAGTCTTCCGCAGTTGTCTTCCTGGCTCTTGGCAAGTACGATGACTTTGTCGAAAAGCTCTCTGGCGCGGTCCGGACCATGAGAGATGACCATGATTATCTTGCCTTCGTCCGCTATTGACCGCAGGCTGTTCATCAGGGATCTTGCCATAACACCATCCAGCCCGGAATCCGGTTCATCCAGGAAAAACAGTGATGGATTGGAAACATACTCGAGGGCTATACTGAGGCGCTTTCTCTGCCCGCCGCTGAGCCGGGACACAGCAGTGTCTTTTTCTCTGCTGAGTCCGAGCATCTCGAGGACATACTGTATTCTTGCCTCTCTCCTGTCTCCGCGCACTGCCGGAGGCAGTTTCATCTCTGCCGCGTTCCTCAGAGTTTCATACACCGAGTCGCTGCCCCTCATGAGATCCTGCTGAGGAACATATCCGATCTCAAACTTCATGGTGTCAAACTCTTTATAGATATCCCTGCTGCCGTACATGATATTGGCATCGGCTTTCTCATAACCCATTACGGCATTCATGAATGTCGTCTTGCCGGCGCCCGAGCCTCCGAGGATCAGTACCATATTGCCTGCAGGGATCGTCATTCTGACATCCCTCAGCAATGTGGTCTTGCGTCCCAGCGAGGAGACTGTGCGCTCCCGGATATTGATGTTGAGCGAGTCGCTGCTGTTTGCATATCCTCCGGCTGGATTCCTGTGGCCTGCCGGGACTGCCTTCCGGGGTGTCTTAGTGACTGAAGCTGCCGGTCTCTCCGGCCGTTTTACCGGTGGTTTTACCGGTGCATCCTTTATGACTACCGGCATATTGTCCAGCTCGTCGATCGAGCCAAGCGAATGCAGGCCCTCTTTCTTCCATGAAGTCAGCGCTCCCAGAGTTTCCGAAGGAACGATATAATAGATGTTCGTAACTTCTGATGAATTATGAGGGTTTCTTCCGCATATCTGCAGAACATCACCATTGTGCAGTGTGACAGTCGCGCCGCGGTCCATGAGCCTGCCGTTAAGCCAGGTGCCATTGGTACTGTTGCAGTCTGTGTACATGCATCCGCGGGCTGTCGGGGTAAAAGTCCCGTGCATACGGGATATATAGTCCCCTGCCAGCAGGATATCTGCCGACGGCTGCCGGACAGCACGTCCTATCGTCTTCTTCTCTGTCAGTTTTTCCGTCAGAAGAACGCCATTATTTTCAATCTCCAGTTTAAGGTTCATATGCATAGTCAGCAGTCAGTTATAACTGACCCTCCATAGCCTGTAATTCTCTGTTCTCGTCTTCATCGGTGATATTAGCGTTTTCACCGTATTTTTCGTTGATCACTACAGTGCCGTTGTTCCTCTTGACGCTGTAGAGTTTCTCAGCAATATACTTCTCAGTTTCATCCTTCCCGGTGTAGTTGATATAGTCTTCCAGTACGATACCCGAAAGGGCCGTCTTGAGCGGAACCTGTTTATCCAGCGGGCAGTCTGTTATATTCAGATGTGTTCCTGCCTTCAGAGACTGGATCCACTCCTGTCCTTCCATACCGTCATAGTATGTTATCCCGAGGAAATCGCATCCGATCTCTTCTGTCTGCTGGCTGGTCGTGACCGATGCGTTCCTGACAGGGTTGCCCGCGACTGCCATTTCTGATGACAGCCAGCTTTCACCTTCAGGGAATGAGATCGCTGCTATCTCATTATCCTGCAGATCCAGATACAGATAGCCGCCATTATCATATTTTGCCTGTGTAAAAGGTGACATGTCACTGATCTTGTTGCCGCTGAGATCAACGGCCTTGAGGGCCGGCTTCCCCGCAAGCACATCTGCTGAACTCAGCTCGTTGTTCTGGGCTGAGACCTCTTCAAGTTCAGTGTTATTCCTGACAGGCTCAAGTGTGCTGATTCCCGTATTATCACAGTAGATCCCCTTGAGATGCTGTGTTCCGCTGAATGTGTCGAGACTTCCGACAGGATTGCCGGAAATATCGACCCATTTGAGGCTCTCAGTGCTCTTTTTCAGGACCTGTATGTCTTCTATCTTGTTGCCTTCGAGATTGACATCTTCCAGCTGTGTAAAATTCTCCGCGCCGCTCATATCTGTCAGCTCATTGTCCGATGCAGACAGGCAGATCAGTTCAAGTTCATTTTCAATTCCCTTCAGAGATGTCAGCTTATTGTTGTTGACATAGAGGTCGATCAGACTGCTGTGTCCGGAAAGGCTCTCGAGAGACTCCAGTCCGTTGCCGCAGGCCTGCAGTGTCTTGAGTTTAGGGCACTTTGCGACAGGAGCGAGGTCTTTGACATGGTTTCCGTTGATACTCAGCGTATCCAGATCCGGAAGTGCTGTCAGCGGTGACAGGTCGCTGATATTATTGTCAGCTATCTTGAGTACAAGCAGCCCCTGCATGTTCTTCATGATGCTGATATCGCTGATGTTATTCCTCTCAAGGTTGATGTACATCATCTTGCTGCACTTGAGAGGTGAGATATCTGTAATGCCGCAGTCTGCCGCAAGGAACATCCTGAGTTCGCCTGCTTCACTTAGCCTGCTGATGTCGGATATCGATGTCTTACTGATGGAAAGCCCCTGCAGCTTAGGAATGGCTGACGCTATGCTGTCCAGCGTAGTAATGTCCGGATTGCTCTGCAGCCTGAGCGCCGCCAGATTCTCCATTTTGCCGAAATCAGCTGCTGCCAGCATATCATCGTTGACCCCGCAGTTACTCATATTGAGGAATACAAGAAACTTCATATTCGTGAGCGGCGTGACATCATCAAATCCGTTGCAGTTATGCATGATCAGCTTGGTGACCCCTACCTTGAGATCGCCCATAGCCTGTATCATGTCATTGTCGAGTGTGCATCCGGTGATTTCGATCTCTTCGAGTTTCGGCAGCTGATCCATTTTCCTGAAATCATCTACTGTCAGTTCCTCTTCATCCATGAGCAGCACAAATGTAGTATCTTTCTGGTACTCATAGCCCGCGATCTCGACTTTACCCGTGTTGCCCAGAGCACCGACTGCTATAACCAGTACCAGAACTGCAACAGCAGCTGCCGCGAGGATTCCTATCAGCTTTCCCTTGCCCGGTTTATCAGGCTTAGTTTTTTTCTCTTCCTTTTGTTCCGGTCTGATCTCTGCTCCAGGAGAGACAGGAGATCCTGCATCCTTTGAAGCTGTTTCATCTGCAGGCAGTACAAATGCGGCATTCTTTGCAGGCTCTTCTTCTGCTGCCGGTACATAGACACTGCTGTATTCCGGCTCTGCGGACACAGATGTGAATCCGCTTTCCGGATAACTGACGGTGCCTTCGTCCGCATAGTCATCATCGAAGCTGCTGTCAGGGATGAACCCTGTTTTGCCTGCCTTATAGTTTTCCAGAGCTCTTCTCATTTCTGACGCATGCTGATAGCGGTCCTTCGGATCAAATCTGCATGCCTTGAGAATGATTTCTCCCAGCTCATCCTGCGCATTGCACGGGAGCGGGAGTTCTTCACCTGTGATCCTCCTCAGGTTGGCCTTCTCTGTATCCGCGTATCTGATCTTCTCAGGATATGGAGGCAGGAAAGGGAGCCTGTTGTTGTTCATCAGCCGGTACAGCATGATTCCGAGCGAATAGATATCGACATTCGAGCCGTACTTTCTGCCGCCGTACACTTCAGGAGCCATATATGACACCGTGCCTTTTTTGGACATTCCTGTTGTGCTGTTTTCAAGTTCCCTTGCAATGCCAAAATCACCGAGCTTGAAAGCGCCCTGGTCTGAGCGGAAAATATTCTCCGGCTTGATATCACGATGAATGATATTGCGCTGTTCGCACAGTTCGAGCGCCTTGAGGATGTCACAGGCAAGATCGATGACATCATCACTGGTCATCGCGTTGTTCTTCATATATCTGAGCAGCGGCTCGAGGAGTTCCATACGTATATAGATAACAGCGCTGTAACCGTCATCACCCGGTATTACCTCGAAATCCTCAAAACTTACTATATTGCTGTTGCCGCGGAACTCTGACATTAAGGCAAACTCCCGGGAGATCGCCTCTGCCATGCCGTGAAAATACTCTTTGGCATCTTCTTCGGACATTCCTGTGCTGAGGATATTGTCATACTCCTGCGGATCTGACGGTATACTGATAACCTTAAGCGCAGACTTGTAAGTATGCCCATAGGCAGTCCTCTCTATCTGGTAAACCTCCCCGTAAGATCCCTTTCCCAGAAATTCCGTTACTTCCCAGTCATGCCATTTTGTGAATTTCTGCATTGTTTCTCCTTATTTGAAAATGAGCTGTGCTGTTACCGGGATCAGACCCGCGAGCCCGTCGGCACCATTTTCAGAAATATAACGTTTCATGATATCGTGCAGATAGAGCTCTTCATCTCCTGATCTGTACAGTGCTGAGCGTACCGCTTCTTCATCGGTGAAAACATATCTCTCATCCGCATAACCGTCGCAGTCGAGAGAATACTTTCCGGCACTTCCGGTTCCGTCAAAGAACACCGAGAGGGTCCACACTCCTTCTTCATCCAGAAGGATCCTGACACGGCAGCCTTCTCCGCCCTTCTCACCACAGACACGCGCGCCTGCTTCTCTGAAGCTGTCGACTGCCTCAGCAGAATAGGAGACTACTACAGGTTCTTCCTCCGGTATTACAGATTCTTCCTCCAGTACTACAGGTTCTGCTTCCGGCACCTCCGGCTCTTCCTGTGCCTCTTCGATAACCGGTTCCAGGGATGGAATCGGCTCCGGCTCTGACTCAGGTTCCGGTGTCAGTTCCATGACCGGAACTGGTTCCGGCTCTGGCTCAGGTTCCGGTGTCAGTTCGATGACCGGAACTGGTTCCGGCTCCGGTTCAGGTTCAGGTGTCAGTTCGATGACCGGAACTGGTTCCGGCTCCGGTTCAGGTTCTGGGGTTAGTTCAATGACCGGCTCTGGTACTGGCTCCGGTTCAGGTTCAGGCTTAGGTGCCGTTGACAGTTTGATGGTCGGTTCCGGTGCCGCGGACAGATCCAGTGTCATATCAGGATCCTCCTCGAATACCGGTACCGGCTCAAGTACTGGTTCCGGTGCTGGTACCGGCGCAGGTGCCGGTTTCGGTGCTGGCTCTGGTACTGGCGCAGATGCTGCCGGCTCTGGTGCCGGTGTTACCGGTGCTTCTCCGGAAATGAATTCCGCATAGGATACCGTCGCAGGTGCCGGCTTCGGTACTGGTGCAGGTGCCGGTTTCGGTGCTGGTGCAACGAACGGCTCAGGTGCAGGCGCGGCCGCCTTAGGGATGTATCGAATACCGAGCCCTCCTATATTCCAAGGATCTTTTGCGGCAGCCGTCCGGTCTCTCTTCCAGCGGTGATAGTCAAGCATTGCCTGCTCATTATATGAGAACTGATTGACATTGTTGAAAGTCCAGCCGTGGTTATTGATGAGATTCATCGCATATGGCTCGAAAAGTTTCCTGTTCTTATCGGACAGGTAGTAGATTTCCGTCCACACCTTGTCACTGAGGTTCTTCTCATGGCTGTTCCAGAAATGCCATTCCGCTTCGTCGCTTGCTTTCACGATATAGGACAGCGGATATTCAAAATGATCCTTATAGTAATCATAGAAATGCGGCAGGAATGTATCTCTCAGATTGAAAAGCGGCAGGGAGATAAATCCCGGATCCAGCATCTCCGGACGCGGATTTGCCCTGAGGATTCCTGCCTCATAATCGAAGGTCTCTCTGGCTGTCCTGTCATCAAGACCGCATATCCTGAGCCTTCTCAGATACTCGTCTCTGAACTGATTGTCACCGCTGTCGAGCCATAAAGCAGCAAGCTGTGACGTCAGTGTTCTGGCAAAGTCAACAGATCTTGGCGTTTTTACAGGCGCTGGTGCTGCTGCCGGCTTCACGATATCTTTCGTGGTCACCGTTATTTTATCGTACAGCTCATCGATCTGACCGACAGTATCTTCAAATGCTGCAGGCACATCTGCTCTTCCGGCCACCCTGATAACACAATCTGTGATGGTATCTCCGGTGCGGCTCATCGCGACTATATCATCGATCTTCTTCATGATCCCAAGAGCTATTGATGAGTTGAACGACGGTTCATAGCTGATGACCATCTTGATCCAGCTTTTTCCGTTACCGCTGCGGATCTCTTCAGCCGAATCGATAAAACTCTCTCCTGCCTCTGTTGCCAGTGCGACTTTTTCTTGTCTCCTGACAACCGGATCCTCATCGTGCAGTTTTGTCCTTCCCGACATGTATGCCCGGGAAACAAGACCGCTGTTATGCATCTCATTCAGACCGTTTTCTTCAATAATAAATCTGTTCATTGCCGAATCCTGATTGCTCATATATACCTCCTGTTCAGTCGAATAACGCTACAAAATCATAGCCCGATTCTGTTTTACCCATTGCGCACTTGTCCCCGCTGTTTTATCCGTCAGTTAAATCTTGAATACTTTGGCTTATTGATCTCATCCCCAAATGCCATGTCCCTGATGACCCCGTATTCGTTTATCTCCCAGTTGAAGATAGTCGCTATATTGTCAGGATGATCTTCGAAGCCTTTGACCTGGTATACTGTATGTCCGGCTTCATCAGTTGTTGTATCAAGCACTGTGTATCCGACATCCACTCCGCTCGGGATCAGGTCATTGATATTGGCGAAATACTCTGCCCAGCTTAAAGCATCCTCTTCGCTGGTGATGCTTCCGAGATATCTCTCTCCGCCGACAGCTTTGATCGTCTTTTCTGCTTCGGTGATCGTAGTTCCCCAGTCTACGGCCATGAATATATGATCTGCCAGGATCCGGTTACCGGGATCATCGATATTGTTATATTCTACCTGCAATACATACTGTGTGCCGAAGTCTCCAGTAGCAGGCCCTTTGTAATCGACAACGACAAAATCGTAGTCACTGCTGCTGTATTCCTCCGTGATCCGGTCAACATACTCCTGCACCTTTTCCTCCGTGTATCCGTCATAGTCGAACCATTGCTCTTCGACAAGTTTATGAAACACGCCGGTATCTTTATCATAATATACTGTCCAGTAATTGGAATGGTATTCGTCACTGTTATCCTGACCGCTGCCTTTGGACGGATGATCCACCATCTCGTATTCGATCCAGGCCATCTCATCCACGCCGTCTGTATACGGAACGTTTTTGGAAGAATCCTGTTCAGTGGTCCCTGCTGCCGGTTCCGTGTCAGTGTCAGTATCTGTATCAGTGTCTGCCGCTGACTCCTCCGTTCCGGTACCGCCGTCAGTTCCGCCACCCGTATCGGAACCCTGGTCAGAGAGCGCCGCTATTCCGGCGATGCAGATTATCAGTCCCAACACCGCAGCCAGAATCTTTTTGAAATTCTTTCCTCCCGGCTCAGCAGTGTCATTGTTTGACTTGATCTTTGCCCCGCTGCCTGCTGTTCCTCCGGTACCTGTGGTTCCGGTCCCGGTGCCTGTTGCAGTTTTCTTCCCGATTCGCCCTGTTTCGCCGGAATCGAGGACGGTTTTGATCCTGCTGTCGTCATTCCGGAACATCGGCATGGTGCCTTCGCCTGCGAGAATGATGTCTTCGAGCATTTCTGCCGCCGAGCTGTATCTGTCTTTCCTGTAGTATGAACAGGCCTTGAGCACAACTGCCTGCAGGGCTCTGTTTCCTGTTGCCGGAGCAGGTATCTGCTCGCCGGAGATCCTCCTCTGGAATGATCTGTTCCGGTCGGCGGCCGTCGGCAGTCTGCCGTCATCAATGAAAGGAAGCTGACCCCTGTTAAGCATTCTGTACATAACAAGACCCAGAGAATATGTATCCACATCCCTGCCGTATTTTTCTCTCCGGATCACCTCCGGAGCCATATATGTCTCTGTTCCGGCCATCGTCGCGCTTGCGGTGTGCTCGAACGTTCTTGCCGTGCCGAAATCTCCGAGCTTGTACGTGCCGTTGTCAGTGACCAGAATGTTCTGCGGCTTGATGTCCCTGTGTATTATACTATGCTCTTCACAGACCATAAGCGCACGGCAGATATCCTCACCGAGTCTCATAACGTCTTGCTCCGAGATGCTGTCCGACTTCCAGATCTTCTGCAGAGGTGTGAGAAGTTCCATCATGATGTATACATCACAGCCAATACCATCGCTGTGGCCGACAACCTGCATGTCATCACATCTGACTATATTGGGATTATTCCTCAGCTCATACATCAGATCAAATTCCCGGCGTATGCTTCTGAGGCTGTCCTCACACAGCTTGCGGGCAGAATCTTCGCCATACTGCGAACCATACATGTCATCAAGCATGTCCGTATCGATGGAGATGACTTTCATCGCAGCTTTAAGGACCCGGGCACCATTCATGCCGGGCAGCCTTTTCTCTATTTCATATACTTTTCCGAAGCTGCCGTGCCCGATAGGCTTCACCAGACTCCATCCGTCCCAGGGGATATAGATATCTGAATTCTTCATTCTGACTTCTCCAACTTATTGATCAGCAAGCAGCTCTTTTCCTGAATCGTTACTCCGGGAATTACCGTCTGCATATCTGCTGAAAATATAATCAACCAGCAGAATCATTCCTATGTACAGCAGCGGGAATAACCCAAGCCATGCCGTAGTTGATTTTATCGCAAAGGAGCCAAATAACGATGACAGGTTATTATCCAACATAAACGATGTGAATACAGAAACGCAACTCAAAACTGCAATTACCGGCAGCCGGAATGCCTGCAAGCGATAAGGTATTTTCCCTGTCATCAAACCGATGAGTATCAGCATCGCGGGAACAGATAACGCAGAGATTATAATACCTATTAAGAACACTGTGCCGTATTTAATACCTGTTTCCAGTAAAACCCTTGTAGTAAATATCACCATATAGATACCGGAAATTACCTCAACTCCCAGCCCTGCAATAAGGACTTTACGGTTTTCCATAAATATGCCGATGGCAGATATGATGCAGAAAGCGGCAGGCAAGAAGGATGTCCCGGCCAGTTCCGTATCGTACTCAGATGCACACATATAGCTGATAATTACGGCTATTATGCCGTAAGCGGCAAGTATTATCCCTGTAGTTATTCGTTCCCTATTACGTCTGTTACTATCTGCAGTGATCCTGCTAACGGAATAAATCTTATTTTCATCCAGAGCCAGAACAATCGCAAGCAGAGACTCTCCCGACAAAAACAGCGCATATACCGCAACCATCTCATCCATGAAAACCAATTCTCCACATGCTACACAGTAAGTTGCAAAATTAAGGGCAACAGCAAGTACGGGGACTATTACATGTTTTTTCGTATCCGGATCTATCATCCACAATACGAAGCCCGCGCTGATCAGCAGAATCAGATACACGATAATCTCTTCAGGACCATATACAAAAAGTCCTATATCGAGTATTATCAGTTTTGCGGCAAATACACTTATACCTGCAAACATAATGTTTCTGCTTTTTCTTATAATGCCATATCCGGTCATGACCGCAGGCAAAAACATTAACTGTTTAGAGATGTCAATATAGACCTCCCCGTTAATTATATCGCGAACGCTAAGCACAACAGAGACTGCAGCAGTTGCTGCAAACAGAACAATACATAATTTGCTCAATACTCCGTTCCAGCTCTTCAGAACATCTAAAACGTTGCCGGTCGCGCCGGCTGTTATATTATTATGGTCTGCTGCCGGCTCATTCACCATCGTCAGCTCTGCATCATCTTCTGCAGGCTGGCTAAGGTTTTCTACGGTGTTGTGTGTTCCATAGCTTTGTATGAATTCCCGCACGCCAGTGAGATCTTCATCATAGCTCTGTTCCTGCTCGAACAGTGCCATCGTCTGTTCCGTGATCTCCATCAGGTCGTCGAGCATTTCCGACGCAGATCTGTATCTGTCTGCTCTGTCATATGAGCATGCTTTCAGAACGATCGCTTTAAGCATGTCGGATCCGTCGGCCGGCGGAGGCAGAGCTTCTCCGGAAAGCCTTCTCTGCAGAGATCTGTTTCTGTCAGCAGCTGTAGCGATCCCTTCTGTCTCTATGAACGGCAGCTGCCCTCTGTTGAGCATTCTGTACATGACGAGCCCCAGAGAGTATGTATCAACATCCCTGCCATACTTTTCTCTGCGGATGATCTCCGGCGCCATGTATGTCTCAGTACCGGCCATCGTCGCGCTGGCTGTATGTTCAAAGGTCCTGGCTGTTCCGAAATCTCCGAGCTTATAAGTACCGTTGTCTGATACAAGAATATTCTGCGGCTTGATGTCCCTGTGTATAATATTATGCTCTTCGCAGACCATAAGAGCACGGCAGATATCCTCCCCCAGCCTGAAGGCATCGTCTTCCGTTATTTCTCTGGATCTCCAGACCTGCTGCAGAGGGATAAGCAGCTCCATCATGATGTATACATCATAACCTATGCCATCCTGATGCTCGATCTCCTTAATGTCATCACAGCGGACTATATTCGGATTACCCCGGAGCTCACGCATTATTACGTATTCTCTGCAGATACCCTGCACCTTCTTAAGGCACATATCCCGCATAGACTTCTCATCATACTGCGAACCGTACAAGTCATCCATCATATCCGCGCTTACAGATATGACTTTCATAGCAGCTTTCTCTATATTATTTCCATTACGCCTCTCGATTTCATATACTCTGCCGAAGCTTCCGTAACCGATAGGCCTTACCAGACTCCATCCGTCCCAGGGAATATAAATATCCTGGCCCGCCATTTTCTTCTTCCTTCCTTGTGTTGTTTGCAATCGTATTTATTATATCAGAAATAGCTGCCATATTGGCTGAACCCCTTGCAAAATGTGCTATTTGCTGTTTCTGCAGTGTTCACTTATCAGCCCTTTAACCACCTCATTACAAACGAAACGGCGATCAGCACAGCGATCGCCTTGATTCCTTTGAACAATAACTCTTTCAGCATGTCCTTCTTTTTGTCATCCATTATTGTACCTGTATTATATAAATCAGTATCTGATCAGATATACCTTCTCATCAGCCTCTTCTTTCATCATCTTTTCAAACTGCTCCTTTACGTTGAAGAAGAGGCATGTCTTGGACCATTCGATCTCATCATCGCTGTTTCCTTTTTCATCATAATCCGGGATATCGGAAAACATGAATACTATCGCATCTCCCGGGAAAGTTCCTTCCTGATGTATATCAGGAAAATACTCATGATTTGCGCCCGGCTCCAGTGTTCCTGCAAGAACGGTACGATATGTCTTCTCGATCAGCTCTATTACAGACTCCTGATCTTCCTCTGTTCTGAGTATCTTCTGCAGTTTCTCTGAGTCCTCATCAGACAGCCTTTCGGTATGTGCTTCATTGAGAAGAGAGATATATCTCATCGAAGACGGATCCTGCAGGAGTTCGTCTCTCCATGGAGCAGGGATAAATACAGGGCTGCACTCGGCGAATTTGTTATCCAGAATATCTACACCGTATTTACCTGCAAGATATGCCTCTGCAACCTTTCTGTATGCTGCATTGAATTCGTTTCTCATATTGTCTTCCATAGTAATTCACGTCCTTATCTGCTTCGAGGGGATTCTTCTGTTATCTGACTATATTGACTGTCTCATCAAGGGTATTCGATCGTTGTAAAATTGAGTGATGCCCCTGTACCGGCAACATTCGGATCAATCATATATTCCTTGCCCCAGGATGATACTATCAGGTGTCCGTCGTTAGTCACACCGGTTACTGTCATCGCATGTCCGCCATCTATGTACTGCCCGACAGAACCATCCATGTTAAGAAGATTTCCATAATAGAAGTTAACGATGACATGCTTTCCGCTCCTTGAGAGCTGCTCAAAGTTTTCAGCGGTTACATTGACGTTCGTGTGTGCGTTTGCTGTTACTCCATGGTCTTTCATGAATTCAGTGACGTAAGTTGCCTGTTCGGAAGGATAGATTCCGAATCCGCTTTTATCTTTCCAGACGCTGTAATCACTTCTGTTGCCATCGGTGCTCGAGTCATAGTCATGATATGCATCATAATGTCCGTGTCCATCGGTGTTATCCATCGATGAATAAATATCCGCGATCAGCATATCGTAATTCAGATCACCGTTGTGATACATAGGATATCCGAATGTCTTTTCGAAGTCTCCAGGTCTTCCCTCATATTCTGCGAATATCGTATTGACAATCGCAACATATCCGCAGCCCTCGGAATTGAGTTTCTTCAGATAGGCATCTCTTTCTGCGGCGGTAAACGTTCTTCCGGTATTCCTTTCTATTACTTCAAACAGCTCCTTTCTTCTCCATGGATTCCACCATGTCCCTTTTGGACTGCCCTGGTTCCCGCCGTATGAACCTTCATCATCAAAGACTATACTGTCTACCTTGTAACGGATCTTGTCATCATGACGGTGCTTCCACCATTTGCTGATCCAGTCCGATATGATTTGCGTTCTCCGGTATGTTCCCCATGGTCCGGGAATCAGCCACGGAATGATCATGCCGATCCAGTTTGTGGTCCATGCGACAGCTTCCTGATTTATGGCATTTATCGCTTCACCCAGATGGACCGAAAATCTACCGGCCATTATGCTCTTCTCTGTAGAGATATACTGATTTGTAATGGTTCGCAGAACGGTTGCCATACGTGCTGTATCAGAACATACCCTGTCGATATCTCTGGCGCTGTTTATCAAGCTCTTCCTGATTATGTCGAAAGACGGCATGTTATAGTTAAGCTCGCGGAGTACTCTTGATATATCTGAATCATTTGAGGCTACTTTTCTGCATATATTGTCGATATCATCAGATGCTCTTTTCATAGAGTTGAATCGTGCGGAAATAGTCTTCATGTCCTTCCCCTGTCTTTCTGTTAGCTGTATCACTATCTGTTTGCAATTCTAATATACCACCTTGATTCAGGAAAATGCTTCTGCAGGTGCGAAAGACACATCTGCCGCCTTGAAATACACTTTTTAATTATTGATCATTCTCTTACAGCGCAAAACGTCCTCCGGAAGAGGACGTATGCCGTTGTTTCTCTATTCCTCTGTTACTCTGCAGATTATTATTGTGACATTGTCTCTGCCGCCGTGTTTCAGAGCATCGACAAGCAGCGCCTGTGTTCTCTCCTCTTCGTCGCCGTCTTCCTGCAGGATCTCAGTGATTCTCTCAGATGTCACCATATCTGTCAGGCCGTCGCTGCATATGACGTATACATCCCCGTTCTGCAGATCATCCATGTAAACAGCCGGGCAGATCGTCATCTCGGTGCTGTCGATACCAAGATACTGTGTCACATATGGTTTTCTGCCTGTGATGCCATTGAGCTTCATTGCCTCTGCATCCGTATGGTCAACAGACAGCTGCTCCAGCGCTCCGTCTCTGAGTCTGACGCATTTGCTGTCTCCGACATTGCAGCACCACACTTTTCCCTCATAGAAGTAGCAGCCTACCAGAGTGGATCCCATCTGGTTGACGAGTCTCTCATTACTCTCCGCGAAAACGGCATCATTAAGCCCGCGGCTCATCTCTATGAGCATTTCGGCCGGATCAGTGTAGTCTTCAGGCACATGCTCATCAAAAAACGAGTATGTTTTCACAGAAGCTGTATAGGATGCGACCTCTCCGAACTGTCCTCCGCCCATTCCATCGTAAACGGCAAAGAAGCACCCGTCATCCCCGCCATCGGCAGAGATGGTACGCGTGCATGTCAGCATATAGTCAAGACCATTGTTATCGACATCCAGGAACTGGCCGTCAAAATAAAAATTGTCTTCATTATTGGATCTGCGTAATCCTCTGTTGCATCCGCATGCAGCCGTGATTATGTATTTGTCAGATGAGTTAAAAAGACTCATATCATTCTCCTTAATTATGTCTGGTCCTAGAGTCTGACTGAATCAAGTGCCCTGCGGAGTTCCTCTATATCCTGATATCTCTCATCCGGATCTATTCTCATGCAGGTCTCGATAACTGCTGCAAAGTCAGGCGCTATGTCACCAGTATATTCGTGAGCCGGTCTGATTGCAAAGAAATTGATGCTCGGTCTGACTCCTGTCAGCAAATGATACAGTGTTGCTCCGATCGCGTATATATCTGAGCGCGGACCGTATCCCTTCTGTATGCAGTCTATGAGGAAGGACTTATTGTCCACCACAAGCTCCATCTGTTCCTGAGCTGAGGCCCCGGAGGATGCAGATACGTCCCGGCTTCCAGCCTGCAATACGTCTCTGTTCGGCGCAGTGGAAACACCATCTTCCCAGTCAGCAGCCGCGGTTTCGTCTTCCCAGTCTGCCGCTACGGTAGCGTCTTCCCAGTCTGCCGCAACAGTAGCCTCTTCACCGTCTGTGTCCCTGATATTGACAACTTTGTCCAGACTGTTCTGTCCCGGAAGCGGTATGGAGGATACACCCTCTCCCTGCGCGGGAGACGGAATGCTGTTCATCAGGCTGCGGCTGAGCTCCTCAGACAGTTTTTTGCTGAGATATTCCGATCCGACGCGGGCTCTGCTGAAAGCGTCTACGTCAACACCTCTCTTTCTGAGAAGTTCCAGATAGTTTTTGACATATCCGTACTGCTCGATAGGAGAGTATCCCGGAGTCGTGCCGACAGACTTCGCCGTGCCCTTGTCAAGAATAGCGGAAATGTTGAAGTCTATGAGACAAATGTCTCCGTCAGGAGTCAGCATTATGTTGCCCGGCTTGATATCGCTGTGAACGATAGGCGGCTGCATGCCGTGCAGGTAACTGACGGCCTCGGCCAGCTGTTTTGCCCATATGAGGACATACTTCTGCTCGAATTTACGGCCTTCCCTGAGATAATCGGCAAAACTCCTGCCCGGTATGAAATCCGTGACAAGATAAAGGGCCTGATCGGCATCGAATACGTCATAGATCTTAGGCAGATACATATGTTTGACACGCTTGAGCAGTTCAACCTCGCGCTTGCCGGATACCGATGATTTCTGATCCACTGCGACCTTCTTGAGAACTACCTTCTCATTCAGTCTGGAATGCCATGCCGAGAATACTTCTCCGAAACCGCCCTTGCCTATCGCGTCGAGAACAGCATAAGTATCGTTAAATGTGATACTGTCTCCGACTTTGGCGTGGATGACTCTTCCGATCTTGTTTTCATCATAGCATTCATCCGGGATCACCGAAGGCTCGTCAGCAGCAAGAATGAACATCGCATTCCTGTCATCAGCCGTACCTCCGATGTATTCCATCAGCTTCTGTGCCGCTTTTTTCCCGGCATCCGTCCCGAACAGTTTATCAAAATGATTGATGAAGAAACAGGTCGGTGTGCCCTCATCCTTCTTCAGGTCCAGTTCACCGCTGTCTGCCATCTGCCTGAGCAGATCGGATGAATCCAGATATTCAACTTTCTGATCCATGGATGATGCGATGTTTTCCACCACGTACTGCTTGTTCAGCTCCGGAGTGCTGTACATCAGAAGCGTCTTAACAGGCTTCTGCCCGGTGAAAATGACTTTGTTGTAATTCTTCTCGCTGGAGAGAACCTCCGATATTGCGGAAACTTCTTCAGATGTGCTCCTGATGACATCTCCGGTGGAAATCACCGTCTGTCCCAGCTGATTATCATGCTGCTCCTGAGACAGGGCCTGAGTTATCTTGTATGAAGTGAAAGGTCTGGTGATGATATACGCAAGCAGGATCTGGATCACCACCTGCACAACGGACATGTTCAGCGTCAGACCGTTTACGAGTTTCATCAGCAGGCCGGATACGATCAGCAATACCGCCATCAGGCCGAAGATCCCGGCTTCTCTTATGTCGAGGTTGATTTTACTTATCTTCGGATTATCAGATACCAGCAGCTTTCCTGCAATGACGGCAATGATTATATTTACCACTATTACAACAATAAGCTGGAGTGCCATGCCGGTTGCCTGCTCGAACCCCATGTCGAAGTCGATACCCATTATGACGCTGTTATAGTTGGTAGATGCCGCGTCAGTCAGCGCCAGCGGATGCCGCATATCCAAAGCAGCCCCGTTTGCGATATATATACCGGAAACGAAGGCCAGCAGGGAGAACGAGACTATAGATGCGTATTTCGGTGTGCTGCTCATCTTGTGTCCGCAGAAAACAGCCAGCGCAAAGATGAAATACGCGGCCACAGGCAGACCGCTTTTGGCTGAAGTCATCATGCACAGAGGCATCAGCGCGATGATCATGCAGTGCACAGTAGACGTTGTAATACCTTCAATGGTCATAATGATCACCGCAAGCAGCACCAGGATCGGCGCGGTCCCGCTCATCGACAGGAATGCGGCCAGTCCGACCATGATGATGCCTATCCTCGGTGATAGCATTGAAAGCACTACGCTCCCGATCGAAATCAGAGCTATCATCTGTCCCTGTACAATGGCGTGCATCGGGACGAGTTCAAGCTTGCTGTAGAAGGTCAGCATTCTGTATACACTGGCGCCTATCATCAGAGCGCAGATGATCTTCATAATGATCTCATATCTGCCGCTTTTCAGAAATATATTGTCCCATTTGAGTCTCAGATTATCCATATCAGCCTACCGTTACTCTTACTTTTCCCTTATCTCTATGCCTTCCTTGGCCATCCGCTTTTTCCAGTTGGACAGATTGGTGCTCATGCTGTCTATGCTCATCGCTTTCCGGCCTGTACTCTTAAGGTATATTTCATAACCGCCTTTTTTCAGAACACAATAATCAATATCCTGAATGTCTATGGTCTTTTTCAACACCCAGACTCTCGATGAAGTGACCTTGTTTCCGTCAACCTCTACATCCCAGAACCCCTTGACCGGAGCCATGATGAGCAGCAGACCGGCAATGAACAAGGTGATAAACACGACCTTGAGAAAATTGCTGAACTGTCCTGCATAGATGGATCCGATAATACAGAACATGAAGAATATCGCGCAGATCCACCCCACCATCGCTATATCTCCGGACGGTCTCATAATAAAGTGGGTGAGAGACGCGGTATTGTTCTTCGCTGCTCTGGTGGTTATGATGTTCAGTGCTGCAGGAACAATGAATGCAATAAGCACAAGTGATAAATAAAACATTTTTTTCTCCTTAAGCAAGTCCAAGCGCACAGTTAATTGCTCCTTCTATACCCTTGTCTAACCATTTCTTCGGTTTGAGAAAATCTGTGAGCCCGTCATAGATGCCGCTTACAAGCCCATTTCTTACAGTCCGCCATCCAAGATGAATCCCTTTATTCCTCGCCCGGGTCATCTGTCTCTCGAAATTATCTCCAAACTTGTCAAAGTATTTTGTTAATTTATTGTTATTCAGCTTGCAGTCTGCCAGCTTCTTGCCCAGCTTGCTTTCTTCGAATAACTCACCGCCTTTTGCAAAGGCAAATCCTGTAGCTCCGCTGACGGCACCATTCGCCAGAGATTCTCCCCAGCCTTTGCCGTCGACCAGCTTCGCCTCAGTAAATCCTTCAACAAAGCCGCTTATTCCGGCTGCAGCTGCAGGCGGACATCCCGCGCTGACCAGACCTCCTTCAACGGCTCCTCCGAGTGCCGAAGTGCCTACCTTGCCCCAGTTGACTTTCTTGAGACTGACATTTTTGAGTCCGCCTGATTTGACCTGTCCAACGAGCTGCGAGCCAAGTTCAAATCCTCCGCTGACAACACCGCCGATTGCAGCGCCTATTACTACATTCCAGAACAATCCGTCCGGATCGTAGTACATAAGCGGCATGTCTCCGCAGTATATATACGGATTCAGTGTCGCCGGATTTGCTGTATTTCCCTTGAGAGAGTCCTGTGCGGCGAATCGGCCGTTCTCAGGCATATACTCTCTTGCCTGTACGAAGTACATATCTGCTACCGGATCATTCCGGTAGCCCATATACCTTATTGGCTGCAGGCTGTCTTCCTCATACAGAGATGTTCCGAATTCATCGTAGCCATAGACCTCAGCATTGCTGCCATCCATGCCAAGAAGTCTGATAGGACTTCCCATTTCATCAGAAGCGAACTCAAAGGTCTTCTGTCCTTTGACTGCTGCGGCAATGCCATCCCACAGGAATGCGTCGGATGCTCCGTTAACATTCCTTTCCAGCAGATTATTGCTGTATTTGGTCAGATCAGATGTATATCTGATGATTTGTTCTGAACCGGTACCGCTTAGGATTCTGTCTTCTATTCTCTGTCCCAGACCACTGTACTCATATGTTGCAACATCCGGACCTTTTACGGCTTTGGCCAGCCTGTTCATAGGATTATATGAATAGGCATTGGCAACCGCGCCGTCAATGATTCTTTCTGTCAGATTGCCTCGTTTATCATATCTGAACGCCTCATGCTGCGCGCCTCTGGATTCTATAAGGCGATCCATAGCATCATAGGAATACTCTGTCCTTATTCCATCCGATACCAGAGCTGTTCTGTTCCCGAAAGCATCATATTCGTACTGCCTCTGAACGGTCCCGTCACGGCTTACAGATGTGAGTCTGCCTGCAGGGTCATATCCGTATCTGAATACACCACACTCATCCGGCAGCCCGTCTCTCATCCGTTCAACGGATTCTTTGTTTCCTGTGATATCATATGCGACTCTGATGGTATCAAGAGTCCTGCCTTTATGTGTATTGATCAGCTCTGTGACTCGCCCGCTGGTGTCATACGCATATTTGACGGCAAGGCCGCTTGCAAAAGTCTTGCTGATAATCTGACCGGCTTCATCGTATCCATATCTGATATCCGTTTCTCCCTCAGTCAGAGATGTCAGTCTTAAGGCTTTATCATACCCATAATGAACAGTCCGCCCGTCAGGATGCTTTATAGAAGTCCTTTCGCCGGTCTTTCCGTATGTATATTCAGCTGTCCTGTTGTCAGGATATGTAACTTTAGTTACCCTTCCGAGGATATCACTTTCTACGCTTGTCGTTCCGGTCCAGTCGATGATCTCCTGTAGTTTCAGCAGGGCATCATGCTTCATCAGGATCTCTCTGCCATCGTCGTACCTGACAGATGCCAGTTCTCCGTTGCCATCATAACCGTATTTTGTAAGATACCCGTCTTTATCGATCGCCTGGGTCAGTTCACCTCTTCCGTTGTACATATATTTTTCTGTAAACCCAAGAGGATCTATTACTTCGGTGACTCTTCCGTTGAGATCTCTTACGTATTCAGTCTGGTGAACCTCTCCCTCACCGTGTCTGCGGATACCGACCAGCTCATCCATGGCATCGTAAACATATTCTGTCAGGTTGCCGAGTTCATCAACCGCTTTGCTCAGCTGTCCTGTCAGAGTATATTCGTATCTTGTCGTATTGCCTTTCCCGTCTGCTGCCGATGTAAGGTTCCCTACAGCGTCATATGTATAAGTAAAACGCTCGCCATTGTTTCCGGCAGCCTCTGTAATATTGCCGAAAGCATCGTATTCATATGTCATTACCAGCCCTTGCTTATTCGCACGGGTCCTGACGTTTCCGTTCCTGTCATATGTCAGCAGTTCCTCCTGCCCATCCGGAAGAACTACTCTGGATGGTTTGCCCGGAGATGCATATTCGAATGTTGCGATGCGCCCCGCTTCATCAATGACTCTTGCAATATCTCCATCCGGAGTATACATATATTCTCTTGTCTGGCCAAAAGGATCGATCTCCCTGATCAGCTGATCCGCGTCATCGTATTCCATGCGGACTTCGCCGCCGTTGGCATTGCGGATATATGTCAGATTTCCGTTCTTATCGTAATCATATCTGGTCTCGTTGCCCTCAGGATCCCTGACATAGATCAGCTTATTGATCGAGTTATACTTAAACTCCGTAACAGCGCCTTCCGGATCTGTTCTTGAGATCATATTTCCGTTGCCATCATAGTCAAACAGAGTCTCATTCCCAACCGGATCTGTCTCCTTCAGCGGTCTGCCATACTCGTCATAATCAATCCGGCGGACGCCGCCGTTAGGCAGTTTTTCAACCGCTGCATTCCACATGCAGTCGTACTCAAGTTCTGTTACCCGGCCAAGCGGGTCCGTCATTTCACATGGCAGTCCAAGCTTGTTATATGACAAATGTGTAACTGCGCCGTTGAAGTCTTTCATTTCCGAAATCTTATTGATTTCGTTGTATTTATACACACGTGAATTACCGGCAGCATCGGTAACGCATGTCAGCTTGCCATATCTGTCATATTCCAGGACAGTTGTATTGTTCATACCATCCCTGCTCAGTATAAGGCGGTTGAGGTCATCATACTCATAAGCGTATCTGACGCCATGTTCATCCAGAACATTGATGATGTTTCCTCTGTCATCATATGCCATACTGATGACTTTGTCTCCCGGCAGTGTTATCTCTACCGGCAGCCCCATGTCATTGTATCTATATGTTGTTCTCCTTCTGAGCGCGTCTGTAGATTCAAGCAGATTTCCTTTGCTGTCATATACATTCTTCAGTCTGCGCACTCCGTTCACTGATACTGAGACCGGTTTGTTGTGCTTTTCATAAGTCATATTGATGACCGCGCCGTTAGGCAGCGAAATTTTGCTGACGTTGCCGCGGTTATCATACTGATACTTTGTTTCATTGCCATTACGGTCTGTATCTGAAGTGATCAGATTCTTTTCGTTATACTCAAATGACTGTGTTCCGTCACGATATACGTTATCTGTATTCCTGAGCAGTTCATCATGGAAATGATAGCTCTCCGATCCATCCTTTTCCGTTACGACAGAAACGTCATTTTCTTCATCATATGAATATCTCATTTCTGAGCCGTCCGGGAAGAACTGTCTGACTACACGGCCCTCATCGTCATACTCATTATGAACGATAACAACGCCTCTCGGATCTGTCACATCAGTAAGATTGCCTGCCCTGTCATATTCATACTTGACAACCCTGTCGCCATTCTGAACGGAAACCAGATTCCTGCCGTTGTATTTATAAACTACAGACCTTCCTGTGTGATCTGTTATCGTTTCAACATGTCCGCTGTTATCCTGCGCATACGCGAACTCAAAAAATTCGCCGCTGTCCTTGGTGACTTTTGTCAGGCTGCCGGTGCTGTATTCAAGCGTATATCCATAGCCATTTGCGTCTTCACTGCGGATAAGCTGCCCCTGCGCATCAAAACAGTAGACATCATTCTCAAGAGTGATGTATCTGTAGATACCGTCCTTGTATTCAAGTTCTGCTGTTCCACTGACAGGAATGTATCTGTCAGAGTCCGCTCTGAAACCCTCCTCTGAGCCATCTCCGAGAGTGACAACAGCACCCCCCTCGTTTACACGGATACTCATCTCAAAATTATGTATCCATCCGTTGCCCAGAGCTCCGGCTGAGTCACTGTTTGAATTGTAGAATCTGGTCAGTTTGAACAAGTCATCCGGATCAAATTCAAGATCATTTATTTCCAGTATGAAGTTTCCTGAATCTACTGCAACAGGATCGCCAACGTGCTTATTCCACCATTTCTTACCTTTTCCCCATATATTTCTGATATGAGATCCGATACCCGGAAGAGCTGCAATACTGGTAGTAGCCGCTCCGAGATTCAGTTTCTTCTTCTGCTGGTTTTTGATCGCAAGTTCCGTAACCTCGTACTGTGACGCGATAGCCTGCAGATTGGTCCGCATCTTGCCCGCGGCAGTTTCGATCGTATTGAGACTGTTGGTGCTCTTTCTGAGAGCGCTCCTCACCTCATCGGTGCTGCTGCCGATATTGACAGACTTTATAACATTATCAATTGTGGCTCTTGCTGATCTGAGACCGCTCCCGGTTGCGCGGATAGCTCCTGTTGATCCTTTCAGTTTTTTCGTTCTGACCTTGAATTCCATAATTCCCGACCTTTTAATTTGCTCAGATAAAGTCTATCTCTTCGTTTGCTACATTGATTACATCGCCTGAGATCAGCCTGATCCCGCTGTCTGTTACCGGCTGTCCGTTGAGGAAAGTACCGTTGGTCGATCCCATATCATGGATGAAGCAGGTTCCCTTGCGGTTCTCGATCATGGCATGCATTCTTGCGATGTATTCATTATCTTCAAGGCAGACATCCGCTTCGCGGCTTCTGCCGATAGTTACAATGTTCTTGCGGATTTCATATTCGGCTCCCGTGCGTCTGATTACTATCTTTGACGCCTTGGCCTGGCCGGCTGATACCGGCGCGGATTGAGGAACGCCTGCCGGTATTGCCTTCTCCGGCTTAGCCTTAGCGGCCTTGTGCTGCTTGTTCTTGCCGGATTTCTGCTTTGGCTCCTTCTTTGGCGGGGCTGCTCCCGGGTTGTCCGCCTCATATCTGCGGTTCCACAGAATAAGCGTGATCAGTCTGATCAGCAGGTAGGCTATGAGAGCTCCCAGAGCGATGATCAGATATACCAGCTTGGATGTTTTGAGCTCCGCATTATCCATTGTTGTCTGAAGACTGCTTATCGCGCTGTTCAGCGCGCTGCGGTCATATGGTGTCTCGCCCATCACCTTGATGGCATTCTGAATAGCCTCTTTCAGATCATTTCTGGAACTCTTTTTGACCTTTTTATAAGAGCTGAGGCACTGATCACACGTTTTATAAAGGGTTCCGTAGAGCGCGTCCTTGTCCTTGGTGCGGTGAGGTATTCCGTCGCTGTCAAGAAGTTTGTCCGCCTCCTGTATCAGGAGAGCGCTGCTGCCGTCATCTCCCGATGCCTTTGAGTTGTTGATCCCGATAACATATCCATGCTCATCCACCAGAGGTCCTCCGTCGAGCCCTCCGCTTATGTCTGCCGTATGGCCTATATATGTAGCGCTATTCTTGCTCTGCGCCATGGACTTGATCGTCCCTGAATTCACTGTTACATCTGAGGCGCTGAATTCTGTTCCCGAAGCAGCCTTGGAGTTAAAACCAAGCGCTTTTACTGTTGCTCCCTCTGACAGAGTATCGCCTTCTTCATCATATGCTGCTATCCTCAGCGGAAGCGGGTCCTTGTTGTTCAGACTGCCTGCACTGAGTATGCAGAAGTCCTGCTCTTCACTGTATGCCTCGACGCTTGCCTCTACCGCCGTGTCATTCTTGACTATTACATGGATAACGGTATTCTGTCCCATATTGACATGGTGCCATGTCGTGACTATGTATACACCGCCATTGCCTGTCTGGCTTACGACAAATCCGCTGAACACATGCTTCGCTTCAAAGTCTCCGTCTTCATCGTTGGTTCCGGTCTCTATACGTACTATCCCGGATGCGGCATCTACGTCAGATACACCCTGCGGCTCTGCAAGTCCGCTCATTTCAGGGTGGGAAGACGCCGCAAGGGCAGCCTGCGGCATGATCATCATGATGACTGCGATCATGCAGACAAGGCTGCCCGTTATTCTTTTTCTGATAATGTTCATATCAATCATAATTTGCGGTTTTAAGTACTGAGTACTATATCGGTATATATCGGGTATATATCTGTTTTTATTTCCGGTTTATGCGAAGATCTCTGCGTTCAGTCCGGAAGCTGTCTGGGTTGCTTCGTTCTCAGCTCTCTCGTACTGGTTTGCCATGTCCTGAAGATCCTGTACGTGCTCCTGGATCATTCTGTCGATCTTCTGGATCTCATCGCTGAGTCCGTTGAACTTGTTGACGTATGCGGATGCTGCCTCGCCTGACCATACGGAGCCTGAAAGCTGTCCGATTGTCTGTACCATATTGGAGGTAGCGTTCTTGATCTGTGAGCTTGTGCTTGCGAATTCACTTGCTGTGGATTTAAGTTTAGTGGTTTCAACCTTGAGTGTGCCTGTCATTGTTCTGTCTCCTTTTCTATATCTGAATGATTATTTCTGTATTTTCGTAATATTATCTGTACGTTACAGCGGTTACTGATCCGGACCGCTTGTTTTTATCAGCTGTTCCTTGAAGCTGCTGTGCTTGTGTTCTTAGCCTCTGCCTCATCGTACTTTGCTGCGATCGTTTCAAGTGCTGCTGCATACTGCTCGATAGCTGAGCAGAACTCGGTCATCTTTGCTATATCTGTCTGGAACGCGCTTCTGAAGGACTCACGTGCTTCGCCTTCCCACATTCCGCTGAGTGAACCCTCCTGGGATCTCAGACTCTCGATATGATTTCTTACAGTGTTGTTCTGATTTCTCAGTTCTGCTGCTTTGTCTCTGAGCTGCTGTGATGTTACCTGAATAAGTGCCATTTGTTTTTCCTCCTGTGTTTAAAAATTTATTATTATAGTTTTAATTATTATCGTGTCTATCGGCCGCCTCCGCCGTAGGTTCTCTGATCAGCGATCCTCTTGGCTTCCATTTCAGCGTCATAGATCGTCTTGGCGTTCTTTCTGATGACGTCTGCCGTTTTCTCGAGATTGCTTGCGATCTTGTTGAGATCCTCGGAGACCATTCCCATTTTGTTGGTGAACTTCGAAGCGTTGTCGCCGGTCCAGGCGGATGCAACATCGTTCCTGCAATTTGTGAACCGGTTGCTTTCTCTTCTTATGGACCTTGCAGCGTCATCAAGTCTGTTGGCCTGATTCTTCGCTTTCTGAAAGTCCATGCTTATCTGAAAAGTACTCTTAGCCATATCTCCTCCTGTCAGAATATCTCATCCGGTAAACTGTTGCCTACTGCAGTTACCTCGTTCTCAGCTGCTTCGTATACGCCTGCTTCCATCTGGAGCTTGACAGGATTTTCGTTGAGTCTCTTGAGGACCTTTTCCACATCCGGCTCTATGTCGTGGAAGATCTTGAAGTGTGTGTCGCTTGCCTCGCCTTCCCAGTAGCTTCTGGTGTTCTGGATCAGCCTGCATATACCTTTCCAGTGTCTTTCTATGTTCTTGACGTCATTTCTTACCAGATTGGACTGGTCTTTCATGACGTTGGTATCGACTCTAAGATTGATGTTCATGTCTTCCCTCTCCCTATCTCACGTGTATCTGATTGACCAGGTCGCCGACCTTCTGCTCACATTTGTTGTATTTTGTCCTTGCGTTGTCCTCGTAGCGGTTGATGCCTTCGAGGGTCTTGACGACTTCTTCCATCGCTTTGATGTCTGATTCAAAATTTGCTTTGAATGTCTCGCTGGCAGGGCCGTCCCACATTCCGTCGAGCACTCTGTTGTGATCTCTCAGATCGGCTATCGCTTTCTGAATTGCCTTGATGTGATCTCCTAATTCCTTCAGATCTGTATCAAGTCTGTTCGTATTGACCTTAATTAAGTCTGCCATATCTCCCTCCTAGTATTCCTCGAAGTGTTCTCTTGCTTTCACCGTCACATCTCCGAAGAACACTGTTCCGTATGTGACCGGGGCTATGTATATCTGATCGCCGTATTCTACAGCGTCTTTTTCCGTCCTTATATATGTCTCTGCGATCTTCTCAAGCATGAGGCTTAATGTATCGGATATCCGGCTCTCCCTTTCGATATCTGACATGTACCGCTCAAGCTTTTCTGCGATCGTCTGCATCGACTGATCCGGACTGCTTCGGAGGTTGCCGCAGACCCCTGCGATTATGTCTGCCTGCTGAAGAAGTACTCTCCTTGTCCCTGACAGCTCCTCCGCAGATCGTATGCATCTGGTTGGATTAATGTCTATCATTTGTCTGTCTCATCCTTTCTGTCTGTAGTATAGCACGCTTCAGGATCATTAAACGCAATCAGCACAAAATGCAGATTTAACATCCTGAAATGCACATTTCTATACCAGAATGAGTCTGTCGGCATCTCTCACGCCGCTTTCATACAGCGTTCTGTCAGGAGAAAGTGGTATCTTTCTGTCTGTATAGTACAGTACAAATCCATCATCACTCGGTCTGAGCTCGCTCCTGGTCTTTCTGGCAATCATCTCTGTTACCTCAAGAATGACAACATCAAGATCGGCATTCTCATCGAGCATGAAATCAAAACTCTCATCTATCGCAGGCATATAAATATCTACCATTATCATTGTGCGTTACCTCCTGCCCAGCTGTGCATTATTCTTCTTATGCTTTCCGGATCGAACATCTCTCTCATGGAAACGGTCTGGCTGTTCTGTATGGTCATTCCGTATGTGCCGCAGTCGAAAAGCATCAGCTTCTCTAGCAGCTTTCCCTCCGGTATACTGCGGACTTCAAACCATGAGATCAGATCTCCGTTCTCCGGGAATACGTGTCCGGCATCTATTTCCGGAGGCGCCTCCAGGACTTTGGGGAAATATCCGCCTTTGCCGAACATCGAGATCCACTCCTCAGTGTCCATCAGAGTCAGTTTGATCTCGTCATCTCCCATCATCCCCCGCTCGGTAACAACTGCTCTGCCATCATAACAGTAGCTGCATAGCTCAAGACTCTGACTCTCTGTATTTGAGCTTATGATACACACGGGGGCTTTTCTCAGTACATCAAAGACCGGCCTTGCCTTGTCCGACACCCTTGCCTTGCGCTCTCCCCATTCAACGAGGCCTTTGCGATACAGGCCGGCGATACATCCGTTGAGTTTCGCCTCATCGTTAACAAAGCCCGGATCTCCGCTGAGTTCTATCCCGTACCATCCGCTGATCCCTGCCGCGGACAGCATCAGCATGAACTCTTCACTATTCAGTATCAATGTTTCTGCTGCCCGAAATTCCACGCAGGTACTCCTTTACTGATGCTTTGTATGATCTTGACAGAGGCACGATAATGTTATGTTCCAGATATACCGCATTGTCTGACAGTTTGATTCTCTCGAGATAGCCGGAGTTGAACATGAAACTCCTGTGGCTCTGAACGAAGGTCTGCGGCAGATCCCTGCGTACATTCTCAAGCGTATCATATTTGCTGTATTCCCTGTCACGAAGTCTGAAATATACCTTCTTGTTACGCGCCTCTACATAATATATCTGATTGTACGGAACGACTGTCTTGCCGTCCCTGTTTTCTATGACGATTGAATTTCCCTCTTCAGGGATCTCTCTCTTGCGGAAATAGGATGAAAGGAATTCGCGCATGACTGATTTCATCGTATCCTCTTCATATGGTCTGAGAAGAAGAGAGCACGCACGAATATCCGGCGTGAGATACTTCATCGGCGAAACCGTTCCGTCAGCCACCAGCATGATATCAGCATCCGACCTTCCGGATCTCACTCTTCTGCTGAGGCTTATGTCCTCGTCGTTTTTGATTTCGAGCACAGAAAGATCATACGGCTTGTCTTTGCTCAGATGCATATCCACACTGCCGGCATCCATATAGCCTGCACAGGAAAGCCTGTCGTCAGACATGAATGCTACCATATCCCTTGCATGACTGCCGACACGCTCCTGTTCTTTCTTGTCTCTGTCATAGATCAGCAGATCTATCATTTGCTTTTATCTTCCTGTTCTATTTTCTTAACCAGTGGTACTACGACCTTGCGTGTCGCGTTTTCATCATATACGTCAGGCAGCTGTCCGACTCCGACCTTGCCGTTCTTGTTCTGTTCGGAATACGGCATATATTCAAAGTTGAGTATTGAATTGGCTGCGACATTTCCTCCCATGTGGATACCCTTCTTGTATCCTGTGAAAGTTTCGAATGCAGCATAGCCGCTCGCATTTGCCTTGTTCTTAAGAGTAAGGTCTCCGATGAAGAAAATGTTGTTGCCGCCGCCCTTGGCAATGATGTTCTCGAACACCGGTGCAAGGTTGATAGTTGACTTGTATATCATGTTGATGAACTGATCGATCTGCGGCAGGAAGAAGAATACCGGCTTGAATTCCGTACTCATCACCTCGAAGATCTCATCAGCCTCTTTGCCCTCGCTGATCAGCGCATCCTTGCGTTCTCTGCGTTTGATGAAGTCAGGTATCAGCTTGCCGAGGTAATTCTCGAGTTCCTTCTCGTTGAGGACATAGCTGACTCCAGGGCTGTCTCTGAACATTCCAAGATCGTTTTCAGCAGTATCCACTATGCAGATCTCCGCCTCTTTCTTAATGGCCGCAAGCACACACATCTTAAGCAGATTGGTCTTGCCTGTCTGCATAGCGCCGTATATGCCGTAGCAGAATGTCTCATTCAGAGGTATTCCGTATACTGAAGCATTAGCCGCGTCATATCCTATCGGCAGCAGATCCTTGCGGGCGACCATATTCTCGTACTCTTCGAGTCTTGAGAATGCCTGCCACAGAGGCTTCTCCGGAATCTCAGGTACAGGTCTCGCAAGTCTGCCCGTCCATGTTTCTGCCATTTTGTCGCAGATAGCTCTGATGCCTTCCATACGCTCATAGTCGTTGTCCGCAGTAACGGCCAGTGCTGTCTGGTATTCAAGGATCCTGTTGCCGTAGTACGCAAGTCCTCTTCCCTTGACGCCGCTCTCAGGCAGTACGCTGATCTGAGTGGTATGGAGCAGATCTCCGTACTCGAATTTGTCCTTGAGCGCCAGCGTCAGAACAGTGCTCATGTTTTCTCCTACGCGGGATGTGATCTCTGCAGCGCTGTATCCGCCTCCGGAAACCAGCAGGTAGATTCCATTACTGATACCTTCCTTGGACAGCCTGATCATATCCTCTTCATAGGCTTCGTTGGTCTTCTGTTTGAATGCGCCATAGTTATCTATCATGATGAAGATGGCAGGCATCGTGACTCCGTTGACGCGGACGTACTGCTTGTAGCTGCCGCCGCGGAAGACCTTCTTTCTCTCTTCAAGTATGCCGTTGATCATATTGAAGAATTTCCCGATCTTCTCTTTGTCATTCTCATACATGACACCGCCGAACTGAGGCGCTGTCTCGAATGCCGACATCATCTTGCTGCTGAAATCAAGCGCGTAGATATTCACTACTTCCGGCGAGTATCTCTGTATCAACGAAAACGCGATCGTCTGCATCGTTGTACTCTTACCGCTGACAATGGATCCGCAGATGGCCATGTTGCCTTCCTCCGCAAAATCCACATCGAATGGCATCTGTGCCTGATTCTCAGGGTCATCCATCTGTCCGATCGTAACTGAGAGATTCCAGTTGCTGTCAGCAGGCTTCCAGGTGCCGTTTGTTGTAAAAGCATTCTCTCTGTATGCAGGGAACTCCTCGAGGAAGATCCTTTCTCTGAGAACAGGGAGCCACAGCTGGTGTTTGGATGTGTATCCGTTCTCCTTGGCTATGACTGCAAGGTGCTCCTTGACAGCATCGAGCTCTGTGTGCTCTTTCTGCTGAGGCAGCTTCCTTCCTGTCTGTGCGGAATAGGAAACCAGCCCCGCCGCGTCCGGGATATCTCCGTCCGCGCTGAGTTCTGAGTACATGCGGATGAGATCCTGGAGACGCGCAGTATTATACTTGCTCTCCTGATAGTCGATATTGCTTCTCGACATGATGTCATACATCCCCGCAACGATCGCCTGGACGTTATCCGGATCTCCGAGCCCGCCGTCTGACTCAGCAAGTACAGATGACGCGGTCTGCTCGAGCATATCAATCAGCTTTTCCGCCCATCTGATTTCCGCGGTCTTCTTTCTGGCCTGCTTGATCGAGTTGCCGGTCATATCCACCTTGCCGGTCAGACTGATCAGCTTGGCTACCTCCGCATTGCCTTCATATGTGTTTTCATCATAAGCTGCCCCGCTGTAGCCTGACTGGAACAGCTCGTACAGCTCATCATTACCAACCTGGAGATAGCACCGGCCTGCCTGTGTGATATAGGCAGCGTCAGGTTTGTGCAGCATGTCATTACTGTCCTGCTTGTCCTGTACTCTCAGGCACAGCCTGAATTTTGAGTTACTCCAGATGTTGTCATCTACCGTACCGCTAGGCTTCTGTGTAGCAAGTATCAGATGCACTCCAAGGCTTCGGCCGACCTGAGCTACGCTGATGAGCTCTCTCATGAACTCAGGCTCCTCGCGCTTCAGTTCGGCGAACTCGTCTATGATGATGAAGAGGTGCGGAACAGGAGTTGTTACTTCTCCGCCTTTGTACAGCTTGGTATAGGCGTTTATATTATTGACGCCGTTCTCTGTGAAGATCCTCTGCCTGCGCCTGTTCTCACTCTTGATGGAGATCATGGCACGCTTGACCTGGTTGCCTGACAGGTTGGATATGGATCCGGCCATGTGAGGCATTCCGTCAAACAGATTGGCCATTCCGCCGCCCTTGTAGTCTATGATGAAGAAAGCGACATCATCCGGGCTGTAGTTGATGGCAAGCGAGAGAATATATGTCTGCAGCGTTTCACTCTTACCGGAACCGGTAGTACCTGCAACGAGACCGTGCGGACCGTGATACTTCTCATGTACATCCAGATAGCACGGCACTCCGCCGGCTTTCTGTCCTACAAGGCCCTTGATATTCTCATATACCCTGCTCTTAGCCCACAGCTCCGCGACCGGCAGGTCTTCAGGTTTCTTGATGCCCATCATATCGAAGAATGTCAAAGAGTTAGGGATCTCTCCTCCTGCTTCGATCTCAAGCACTTTGAGCTTGGATACACGTCTTGCAAAATGTTCGAGTTCATTCTTATCGACCCGGTCGAAGACGATCGATACATCCTGACCCGAGTCATAAGTTGTCTCGTAATATCCTCTGAAGGAATTTGTGTTCTCGATGATGAACTCGCAGTTGTTAGGAAGTTCCTCATACCTCTCAGCCAGCATGATCGTGGTAAGTCCGAACAGCGGGTTGTCCTCGAAAATGTATTTGGAGAACATCTCGCCTTCGATCAGTGACTGGTCAGAGATAAAGAGTACAAAGTACGGCTTCGGGAAAGTTACCTTGTTGCTGTTGCTGCCGGTCTCTTCCGCTCTGGCACGCATGACATTACCCATTTCATACAGGATGTCTCCGACTTCGTCTCTGTTGGAAGCAACATATCTGGTCTTTCTGTCTTCCGACCAGACGTGTGGCAGCCATCTCGCAAAATCCCATTCTCCGTGGTCTGCCGACTTGCTTTCATCATATATATATGCAAGCTTGACGTCGGTATAGCAGTTATTGGTTGCGATCTGGGCGCTGAGTACACGGGCTATATCGATGGCGCCTTTCTTCATGTCGCCTCCGACGATACCGATGATGTGATGCTCGCACAGATCGACTGTTATCGGAACATTGCTGAGAGTAGCGTATGATGATTTGATCATCTCCGGTCTTTCCGCAAGGTCATCCTCATACAGGGAAAATCTGCTGGAAGGTATCGCGATCTCCATATTGAATGGAGTGTCACCCATTCCGAGCCTGTGTACGAGGAAGTCTCTGTGTGATACATTTCTGCTCCACAGTTCTCCGGAGTTCTCATCATACTGGAGACACCTGTTTACATCCGGATAATTCTCATGCAGACTCTGCGACGTTTCCTCATATATCTTCTTGATGTCTTCACTCTTTTTGATCAGATACTCACCATACTTGCTGAGTCTGAGCTCTTTGAGCGCCGCGAGTTCTTTCTTGGACTGCTTGCGGTTGATAAGTGTCCACATAACTCCGATGAGGGCTGAAGAAACAGCCATGACAAGTCCGGAGTACATGAACAGACTTCCCGATCCGCCCATTGTTCCCTGCTGACTGTAGGACATGATCATAAGTGAGCATCCCAGCAGCATAGGCAGCGCCATGGTGATAGCCGGTCCTATCGTCAGGAACAGCGACTGATTCTTCTCCTGCGGAAGCGGCGGTGGTCCTTCGATCTCGATCTTCTCCCTGCGGATACTTTCCACATAACGAGGCGCCCGGCGGTAAGTTGTTTTGCCCGGTGACAAAACCTTGTTGGTTCTGGTTGCTTTTCTGGCGGCAGCCGAGGCTGTCGAAAGTCTCTTCAGCTTGGATTCGTTGACCGTCACCTTGTATTTTTTGGTATCGATCGCCATAAGCGAGCCAAGATAAACCATATGGAGACCGATAATATTGATGTAATCACCGAATTGCAGTCTGACGCGGTCCTGGATCTTGACGGAGTTGACATAGATACCGTTGTCACTCATGTTCCTGATATATGTCTCGCCTCCGCTTGAAATGATCTCCGCATGGTGACGCGATACCATTCCGCCGAAATTATAAACGATGTCATTCGACGGGTCTTTTCCTATGGTTATCTGGTCTATGTTACTGATCCTGTATTTGCTCATTGAATGGAACGGACTGTCGGTATCCGATACGATAAGCGACAGCAGATCTCCCTTGATCGTGGAGATCCCGACCATCAGTCTGTCGGACAGTTCGACCTCGCTGTAACGGTCCTTGAGCACCGTAAGGCTGTATTCCGGCCTTTCCTTGATCTTCCATATATTGTTCATTACCTCGAGCGACAGCACAAGGTCATCAGACAGTTTGAACTGATCCTTGAGGATCGTGATCTCACAGTCTGAGTTATTGATTGACGGAAGATTGAATTCCTTGAATGCTTCCTTGGAGTAGATCGACAGAATAAGACTCATCTGTTGTCTCCCTTCTTATTGGTTATCTGTTCATCGAGCTGACTGTATCTGCTAAGCTCCTGCTTGCTGCTGATCTCAGCAGCTCTGGCGTTCTTGAGGCGGGAATACTTAGTGGTAAACACAATAAGCACTGCCGCGACGATGATTTCAACTGCAAGCCAGAAATAGTATGAAGTGAATATTTCTTTGAGTTGTTCTTCCATATGCTGTACCTGTTTCCGTTTGTTCTGTCAGCCTCTGATGATCCTGACTCTTATATTGCATTCAGCTCCGGTTCTCTGATCTTTCAGACCGGTGTCTGTGATAAGCAGGCTGTCTCCCTCCCGCACTCCGGCAGGAACCGCGACTTCAAATCTCTGTCCGGTACCGAAGTCCAGAATCTTGACGATGCCCTTCTTCATCTCGTGATCATTCAGAGGAAGCTTGCCGTTCTTTTCTATTTTTTCTCCCGGACGGGCCCGGTCCTGACCGACAAGTATAACGGTGCCTTCTCCCATATCATTATACATGTCGAACATGGCATCGTTAATGTCAACTTTCTGACCTATATTGTCGAAGTAGACTGCGCCTCCCGGAGCAGGCTTCGGTTCAGGTTCAGGCTGCGGGATCACTGCAGGCTTCGGCTCAGGGATTACTGCAGGTTCCGGTTCCGGCTCAGGCTCCGGGATCGCTACAGGTTCCAGTTCCGGCTCAGGCTCCGGGATCGCTACAGGTTCCGGTTCCGGCTCAGGCTCCGGGATCGCTACAGGTTCCGGTTCCGGCTCAGGTTCCGGGATCGCTACAGGTTCCGGTTCCGGCTCAGATTCCGGGATCGCTACAGGTTCCGGTTCCGGCTCAGGTTCCGGAATCGCTACAGGTTCCGGTTCCCTGATGGCTGGCTTTGGTTCAAGCTCAACAGCAGCTGCCGGCTCCTCAATGACCGGCGTCTCCTCCGACTGTGGTTCCGGAATGATGAGCTTCGCTCCGCAGAATGCGCAGAACCTGGCGCCCTCTATTATCTTTTCTCCGCAATTTATACAAAATTTCTGCCGCATCTCTATACCTCCTGCGGTTCCGTCAGCATCTTACCGTTTCTCCGGGAACCCTACTCTGTAAACATTATCAGACATTTTGATGGTATCTCCCTCAGCGATACGGTACTCAGAATCCTTATCTATCCGGATCCCGTTCACCCTGATTCCGTTGGTGGAATTAGTATCGGTTATATAGTACATACCGCCCTTTTCTGTCAGGCAGGCATGATGACGGCTGACTTTATCTATCTTAAGGGTGTAATCATTGGACTTGCTGCGGCCCATCGTGAAAGGAAAATGATCGACCGGGATCTCTTCTCCTACTCCCATGCCGCTGATACATGTCAGACTCAAAGCAACGGCAGGCTCCTGTCCTGCCGGATCTTCCGGCATAGGCGCTGTTATGTCCGGATCAGAGAAAACGCTGTCCGGCTCCGGAACGAAGACCGGCGGCTTTTCCCGCACCGGGGCAGGGGCCGGTGTTTCCTGCGCAGAACTTCTGAAAGATGAAAACCTGCCGGGACCCGCGTCACGCATTGACATCTCTGCAGCTTTTTTCTCCTCTTCTGCCTTTATGGCTTCCCTGAGCTGTTCCGCATTGATTTCCTGAGTATACCGGGCCTTTTTCTTTACCGGCTCAAGCCCGCAGGATACATATACGACTTCCGCCTCATCATATTCAATCGGCGCTACCGGTCTTGCCTGAACGGTATAGGTCTTTTCCTTAGGCTTTTCGAATACTTTCGCGGCAAGCGCAGCCTCTCTCTCCCTTTTTGCCAGCTCGTTGTAATTGATACTTAACTGGAATTTTACTTTGCCGATAACAAGGCTGTCACCGTCATCCACATTATAAGGAACCCCGGATTCAAGCCTCTCTCCGTTGACCTGCGTGCCTTCCCTGGAGCCGTTGTCCGTTATGGTAAACTGTCTGTTTTTACAGTCGATGGTGCAGTGTATATTATCAACGCTGTTGTGGAAAAAAGAAACATCTGCCGCATTCGGATTCTTGCCGATCGTCGCAGGCACCTTGGTGATCCCTCTCCGGATCTTTTTATTGAAAATGGTCGCAAGCACTTCTTCCGTATTACCGCCGGATGTATTGCTGGTCGTTTCGCCGGTAGGTTCGGATGTGCTGTCTTCCTTCTTGAACCAATCGAGCATATGCGTTACTCCTTTTATTTTACATTGAAAATGAAATCTACATCGGCAAACCTGATCCTGTCACCATCTCCGACCGGCACCTGCTGATTGGCCGGTATGACAGCACCGTTGATGCTTGTTCCGTTTTTGGAATTGTCCACTATATAGTAGTTCCCGTCTCTTTCATAGAAAGTAGCATGCAGACGGCTTATCTTCTGGCTGTCAGCGATCTTGTAGTCAGCGCTCGTCTGACTCTTGCCTACAGTGAACATGTCTCCTGTGCACTCGATCCTCTGTCCGTCGGCACATCTTGTCAGAACAGCTTTAGGCCGCGGTTTTTCTTCCATGAAGAACGGAAGTGTTTTCTCATCTTCTTCCTCTTCTTCAACAGGTACCGTCCAGTCATCGAATGAGGCAACGGTTTTTTCTTCATAAAAGTCTTCATCGACTTCAGGTATCAGGATCCTTTCCGGCTGTACAGCTGATCTGCCGGCATCAAACTGAGCCGGCCGTCCTGATTCGATCTGCGAAGATATAGCAGCACTCACATCACTCTGTGCAGTCTGCGGCTGCATGTTGTCCACTTTGTTTCCGCCCTTTTTGCCGGAAACACCGGAACTGCGTGAATAGATGAGACGCGCTGAAACTGCGGCAATAGCCGCATAGATGATCCATATGATCGGCGCGTTATACATAGAGCTTCCATAACCGCTGCTCGCGCCAATGATGCCAAGCAGCTCGATCACGGCACCGGCGGCGAAAAGCACCCACGCAGCAGTCCTGTGTTTTTTGGCTACAGCTATACCAATGCCCATCAGTATTACCATTATCAGGAAATACCCTATCAGGAAACCAATGTAATACATTCCATATCCCCTTTCACTCTGTTAATTACTATATATGCTATTCTCAACAATATTTTGCTCTTACCTTCGGTACGAATCAGCGGCATTGCCGTCAGAATGATGTCTGAGCCATTATACGTGTCGGCGCTGTGAAGGAATTGCTTTCCGCGATCGCCTCCAGCTCATCCGCCGTATTACCGGCAGAACCATCGCCGAATACAGAGAGTCCGACATCATTGGAAATGAAATTGTTCCCCACTGCGGTAAGCTTGTCTCCGACGCCGACAGCTACGTTTCCATTCGCGGAATCTCTGACATCTATTTTACAGCCAGTCATTGTAACAGGGCAATATACCATTACGCCATACAGGATATGATCTGAATCATATGCCATCGTAACATCTGTATCTTTGATATATATATCGCCCCCTGACATGGACTGGCAGAGGATTCCCGTACTCTCGATCTCTTCGGCTGTTTCTGTTGCCGCGTCAGTTTTTATCCTCAGATCGAGATTCTGCAGCATTACCCCGGAAGAATCTATCTGTATCATGCAGTCAAGGACGGGTTTTTCGGTAGAGTCTCCCAGCAATCTGATATTGTCTGTCGTTATTGTCAGCGCTTCTTCCATATTGTAGTCTCCCGAGACCAGTTCGATCGTGGATCCCGGCGAAGCACTTCTTACTGCATCTTTCAGCTCGTTCTCATCAGTAACAGAAATGACCGTTCCTTCATATCTCGGGAATTTGATATCCCCTTCTGATTCTGATGTCTGCTCTTCTTCCTGTACTTCTTCAGCCGTCTCTGCTGTCTCCTCTTCTTCAGGAGCGACGGCCTCCGTTTCTTCAGTAACTGCAACGTTTTCTTCTGTATCGCGCGGCAGGGTTCCGGTATAAATGATGACCGCCAGCAGCGCCGCCAGCAATGTGCCCCAGACAGCGATTTTCTTTTTTGCTGACCATCCGGCCTTTTCCCTGCTCTTCTCCGGTACAGGCTCCGCCAGCTGTACGGTTGCCTTGTCAGGCTCCGACTGCTGTCCCAGATATAACCTCAGCGCCTCTTCATCTCCCGAAATGATCGACTCGAGGGCAAGCCTCATGCTTCTCGCATCAGGGAATCTGTCGGCCGGATCATACGCGCATGCCTTGAGAATGACGCGCGCAAAATCCTCCGGCGCGCTGACCGGCACAGGCAGCGGCTCGCCGCTCATTCGTCTTATTCTCGCCTCTTCTCTGTGATGGTACTGGATCCGCTCCGGATATGGAGGCATAAAAGGATTTCTGTTGTAATTGAGAAGCCGGTACAGAACGATTCCCAGCGAATAGATATCAACAGAAGATGTGTATGGCTGACCTTTATAGACTTCAGGCGCCATGTAGGAAAGGGTTCCTTTTTTGGTCAGGCTGACAGATGTGTTTTCAAGTCTCTTGGCGATACCGAAATCGCCGAGTTTGTAATCTCCTCTGGATGAAACGAAAATGTTCTCGGGCTTGATGTCTCTGTGTATGATCTTTTCTTTCTCGCAGACTTCAAGCGCTTTGCATATATCTATTCCTATCGCGGCAACATCCCTGACTGTAATATCATTCTGAGCTATATAAGCTGTCAGGGGCGTAAGATATTCCATCCTGATGAATATCTCCCAGCCGAAATCATCCTGTATCTTGACTACTTCATAGTCTTCAAAACTGACGATATTGGTGTTGCCCTTAAGGCGCGACATCAGGGCAAACTCATTGGAAAGTTCAGATACAATGCTCTCAAAATAAGCGCTGACACTCTCATCATCCATACCCTCACTGATCGCCGACTCATAGTCGGACGGATTCTGCGGGATCCTTATGACCTTAAGAGCAGACTCTTCAACGAAATTATTGAGGCCGGTCCTTTTTATTTTAAAAACCTTACCGAACGAGCCGGCGCCGAGAAGCTCTGTAACTTCCCATTCTTTCCAGTGATTGCCTACTTCCATTAACCGAAAACAACGTAATGATCATACAAAAAGAAGAATGTGTTATCATTTCTATGATAACACATTCCATCGCCTGAAATCTATCTTGACCAAATGTTCACAAACTCTGCTCCGGCATATGTTTTGCCATCTGATAGTTGGTGTAAGCATCATCGCCGGTCACTTCTTTTATGACCTTGATGCCTTCCGGAAGTACGATCTCCTCATCCTCGCTTTTCAGTTCCAGCTCCAGTATCGCCTGTCTGTCCCATTCCGGATAGATGTCTATTTCATAATATCTGTTGTTCTCAGTCAGGCAGTAGCGGGTTTTGTGTATCGGCTTTCTGTCAGGATCAGCCTCCGCCAGAAGAGAAACATACTCTTTCATGTCAATCCTGCGGTCAACTTCTGCTCTGGTCACATCCGAGATGCGTCTCTTCTCCGTCCTGTAGCAGATAAAATTGCCGTTCTGTCCGCGCTGTCTCACCCTGACCTCGGTTCCGTCAGCCTGCACTTTGAGGTAGGTCTGTATCATATCGACCTTGCTGCAGTTAGGAAGATCTTCCAGCAAGAGAATATCCGGATATCTTATCAGATACTTGCGCTCTATCTCCATTGGCTCCGGCTCACCGAGAAGAGCCGCTATCTCGGCTACTACTCTGCGGAGTTTTTCCTCGAAAGATGTTGAGTTGTCTATCACTCTGAGATGAGGATGGCCTGTCCATGCCGCGATCAGCTTGTCATCCAGCGCTGCCGCCTGTTCCGGAGTCTCTGTTCTTGCGGCATTGTTTGCCAGTGTATAGGCTTCCAGCGCGCCCTTTGCGGCTGTTACCATATGGAATACTCCATCGTACTGATCTCTCTCGGCAACCTCATTGGTTTCAAGCGCGCGCATCACGGCATCAAATTCTTCCTGAGACATGTACGCCTTGTTATCGAGCACTCCGCGGTCGCATACGATCAGTACCTTATCAGCATCCATCGTGAGCGCCGCCTGCCTGAATACGGACTCCTTTTCTTTCTGAAGCCTGACCTGGCATTTCTGATAATCAAGATTGCTGCCGCAGGTCCATGGCGCGACGCCTCCCGTGATCAGCTCAGTGGCAGTCTCCGGTACAAAAAGGACTCTGTAGCCCTTCTTTTCAAACTCTTTCAGTATCCATGACATGGCTGTTGTTTTACCCGCGCATGGTCCGCCGGTGATCACGATCTTGGTTATCTGCATTTTCTGTTCCTCCATCATCGACGCAAGCTCATCCAGTGACAATCTGAAGATTTCTGCTATTTTCTTAAGCTGTGGCAAAGCCGGTTTTGACCTGCCGTTTTCCCACTTGGAAACTGCCTTGTCTGTAACTCCGAGCTTGTAGGCCAGCAGCTGCTGTGTCATCCCGGACCGTTTTCTGAGACCGGTCAGATAATTGCCGAATTTATAATCATTCATAGTTCCTTTTTCTTTCCAGTATTTCACACACCGGGATGCTTACCGCCATCATCACAAGATCCGCGACAAACGCGTAGCTGTTTTTGGCGATCCGCAGCGTCACCGGCTGCGCATACAGCAGGCATTCCGTAAGAGATTTCACCCCCAGGATACCGGCTGCCGCCGTCAATGCGATCAGCATCAGCATGAGACTTCTTCTCAGCCATCCTGATCCGATGCTTTTGACCCGTATGAAAGCCGCTCCGCACACAAGCCCGATAAGGAGATTTCCGGCCGCCCATCCCGGCATTCCCCTGAGACCTGACGTCAGCACGCAGTACAGTATCACACCGAGCGTTCCGACGATGGCGCCCGATGCAGCGCCGTATCTGTAGCAGTAGACCATCATGACCACATAGCCGAGACACAGATAATAATTCTCAAAAACCGGGACCTGCAGGCACATCGTCAGTACGACGAAGAGCGCGATCCCGATACCGTTAACGGTGATGAGCTGTGTTCTGTTTTCCATGATTCCCTCCTCTCACATCATCAGTTCTTCCCTGCATCTACATTGTAGACCGGGCAGCTTAGATGTGTAAGGAGGGTCAGGTATACCCGCGGTAGAGTTTCTCCGGTTCTATGCTGCTATTTTATTTCGTTGAGCCATATCATATTGCCGGGCTCGCTATATTCTTCGTTCTCCCCTATCTCTCTCGAACCGAAGTCCTCCATTGATATCTCGCCATTCTCTATTGACAGTACGGAAAATGTCTCGGATCCCATATGCCCCCAGCCTATGATCAGCCCGTTATGGCCGGGATATGCGTAAACAGCAGTATGTCCGCCATAGACTGATCCGATTTCTTTGACTGACCCGGCATCATAGCTGAAGATCTTGAGCTCTTTATTCGCCTCCCCTCCCGGTGTGAAAAGAACCATTTCCGGCAGGCCGTCGTTATCTATATCCGTATATCCGTAATAACCGATAAAGTTATAGCCACTAGGATCATTCGCGTATTGTTTTGCGGTCTCTTCATACGCATTATATATATCTGTCGGCATGCTCATCACAACGCCTTCATCAGCATATTCCGGATTCTTGCTGGCCCAGACTTCGGCTTCATCATAGTCGCCGTTTCTGAAAGCTATCAGGAAATTCTCCGTGTTAATGCCCTCAGTATTGACCTGCTCGGCCTGTCCGGTATCTTCCTGCTCTGCAGGTTCTTCCGTACCGGTTTCTGTCTCCTCTCCCGATGTGACATCGACCGGAGGGTCAACAGGTTCTACAGGATCATCAGTATCTGTATTTCCCCAGATCAACGCGCCAATGATGATAATCAGTCCGATGACTGCTGCTATTACAGCTGTCTTCTTTCCCTTCCTCTTATCCTTGCCTCCGCCGGATCCTGTCACATAGTTGCCCCTGTCTCTTCCGGGTACGTTCCTGCCGACAGATTCTGTCACTCGTTTTCCCGTATTCCTTCCCGGTGTGTATCTGCCGCGGGTCGATGTTCCCGTCCTGTCATACGGGTCGATGACAGTTGACTTGTCATCTTCTGAAACATGGAACATAGGCATCGTTCCCTCTCCCGCAAGGATGAGGTCTTCCAGCATGTCCGCCGCCGAACTGTATCTGTTTTTTCTGTCATAGGAACAGGCTCTCAGTACAACAGCCTGCAGTGGCCGGCTTCCCCCGGCTGGCGCAGGAAGGGGCTCCCCCGTGAGCCTCTTCTGAAGGGACCTGTTTCTGTCCTCAAAAGTCGGGATCCTGGCCGGATCAATAAATGGCAGCTGCCCCTTGTTGAGCATCCTGTACATAACAAGACCCAGAGAATATGTGTCCACATCCCTGCCGTATTTTTCGCGACGGATGACTTCCGGCGCCATATACGTTTCCGTACCGGCCATCGTCGCGCTCGCCGTATGTTCGAATGTCCTGGCTGTGCCGAAATCTCCCAGTTTATATGTTCCGCTGTCCGTCACCAGAATGTTCTGAGGTTTGATATCCCTGTGGATGATCTTGTGCCGTTCGCATACCATCAGCGCCCTGCAGATATCTTCTCCGAGTTTCAGAACTTCACTCTCCGAAATATTCTCTGACCTCCAGTTCTGCTGCAGCGGAGTCAGGAGTTCCATCATTATATATACATCGCAGCCAATACCGTCCCTGTGGCCGACCACCTTCATATCATCACATCTGACAATATTAGGGTTGCCCCTCAGTTCATACATAAGATCAAATTCCTTGCGTATGCTTCTGAGGCTGTCTTCACAGAGCCTGCGGGCCGTCTCCTCGTTATATTTCGAGCCGTACATATCATCGAGCCGGTCCGCGGAGATCGGTATGATCTTCATGGCAGCTTTCTGCGTTGTGCGGGCTGTCCGTTTTTCTATTTCATAGACACTGCCAAAACTGCCCTGTCCCAGGAACTTCACGAGATTCCAGCCATCCCATGGGATATAGATATCTGCGCTGTTCATGAATCATCCTCTCTTCGATGTAAGCTTGCTTTTTCCGGCGACGATAGCCTCCGCGGCTCCCAGATCTTCCGGAAAAGTGATCTTGATGTTGCTGCTGTCACCTCTGACGATCTCGACCGGCTCGCCTTTCATGACATATATGCGCGCCGCGTCTGTCAGTACTGCCTTCTCTTCATCTGTCAGACTCATATAGAGGTCTCTCAGATGTTTTGCCCGGAACGTCTGCGGTGTCTGCGTCATCCACAGCTCCGTCCTGTCCGGGACCTCACTGACATAAAGTCCGTCAGAAGACCTGAGTATCGTATCCGTAGCAGGGAAGGCCGTATCACAGGCGCCGGTTCTCTCTGCAGCCTCTATATTCTCCAGGATCATCTTTTCCGTGACAAAAGGCCTGACAGCGTCATGCGTAACGATGATCGTTTCCTCATCAAGATCACCCTCTGCATCGATTGCCGCGATCGCATTCATGAGGGTCTCGTTCCGGGTCTCCCCTCCGGGGATCACGGCGACTTGCTGCTCTGCCCCGAAGTATCCGGTCAGCAGCTCGCTCGTATACCCGCACCACTCCTCGGGTGTCAGCACAAGAACCTTATCTATTGCATAGCATCTGATGAATTTCTCCGCAGTATGGATAATGACCGGTCTGCCCGCAAATTCAAGAAACTGTTTTGGCTTATCCGCGCCCATTCTCGACCCGATGCCGCCTGCCAGTACCGCTGCATATACTTTTCTGCCCATATTATTTCTGGATTATTACTTTCGTGCCTGTCTTCGCTCTGCTGTACAGTTTTGCCGCGTCTTTATGTCTCATGTTGATGCATCCGTGCGACCCGTTATTGATATATGTCCTGTGATTGGAAAACTGTCTCGATGTCCTCCAGGAAGCGTCATGCATTCCGTAAGATGACCCGATGAATGCCATCCAGTAATCCACATGTGAACTCCAGGTAGGTCCGTTCAGCCAGATGTTTCTTGATTTGCTGCGTATCCTGTAAGTTCCGGTCGGTGTATTGTGTACGCCCTTGGTCCCGGTAACGACATCCGCCTTCAGGTTAAGCTTGCCGTTCTTATAGAACCACAGAGTCTGCTGGGATATATCAACTAAAATGAATGTTTTATACTTGTATTTATAGTATGTAAGTCCGCTGATCGTACCGTCTTTGGCTGTCGTATAGGTGTGGCCGTCGCTGGCCTTGAATGTGCCGTATGTCACAGCTCCATATTCGTCCATGTAGTACAGCTTGCCGTTAATGAAATTGAATCCCTTGCCGATTGGTTTTTTCTTCTTTGTGAAATAGAATTTATATCCGCCGGCCTTGACCCACTTCTTTTTGGTGTTTTTGCTTATGCTCTTGATATAGATCCCGCTCTTGCTGAACCAGCACCATCTGACCGTACTGCTCTTGTACGGTTTCATTTTGTGCCAGCCCTTATAGACCTTGCCGTCGCTTCCGAAATAATACAGTTTGCCGCCGCTGCTGACCCACTTGTTCTTAGCTGTCAGCCTGGCCACGGTTTCTTTCTGTGTCAGACCGCAGCTGCACTTGCGTACTCTCTGTCCCGCTTTGAAGTATGTCGGCTTCACGGTCACAGTCCATCCGCCGTATTTGTGAACATGAGGATTCTTCTTCCACAGGGCTGTCACCGTCATGTTCTGCGTGACATTGCTGAAGCTTTTGTCCCAGCCGGTAAAAGTATATCCGCTTCTTGAAGGCTTCGCGGGAGCCGTTGCTGCATGTCCGCGCTCTACTTTCTGTGTTTTCAGCGTTTTACCCAGACCATCAGAGAAAGTAACAGTATAGTATACCGGGGTTGGTTTTGGTTTCTCTGTTTTACTGAAAACCGCATAATAAACCATGTCTCCCGTCAGTTCCGGGAATTCGGCAATTACATCACCAGCGCCTGCATCCTGACTTGCTGCCCATCCTATGAAGGTGTAGTTATAGGAAGCATCTGAAGCTCTTACCGGAGTATCTCCTGTATACTCCGGATAGACCGGATCTTCACCGATCAGGATCTCGTCAGTCATAAGCACGGTGTCACCATTCATCCAGGTAACTTTGTATGTATCCGGCTCTGTATCAGGGTCTGTGCCGGGTTCTGTGACAGGGTCTCCGCCAGGGTCTGTGCCAAGGTCTGCGTCAGACGTCTCCCCCGCATCACCAGCCCCGCTGTCTGCAGTAATATTATTAACGTCACTGCCACTGTTACCTGCATCAACTTCGTCCACGGCAAAAGCAGCCATGGCAGACGTCAGCACCATAACCAGCGCAAGCAATAAAACCGCTATTCTCGATAAGTTCTTTTTCATGGCTTTCACCTTTGCAATTTCTGCTGTGCTGTGTTCTTCCCTCTTACAGCCTGTCTGAGTCGAGCACTATCGTGAAAGGTCCGTCATTGAGAAGCTCAACTGCCATGTGAGCTCCGAACGAGCCTTTCTCCACGACCGGAACCGTCTTTTTGCAGCGGTCGATGATATATTCGTAAAGTGCATTGGCCTTGTCAGGCGAGCCGGCCTCGACAAACGAAGGTCTGTTCCCCTTTTTGCAGTTAGCATACAGTGTAAACTGGGAGATCAGCAGCAGTCCGCCTCCTACATCAGCCAGCGAAAGATTGGTTTTGCCCTCTGAATCCTCATTGATGCGGAGTTTGATCATCTTGTCTACCATCTTGTCAGCTACCGCTTCGTCATCCGCGTCACAGACTCCGATAAGGACCATATATCCTCTGCCGATCTTTCCGACTACTTCATTATCAACTGTAACGGATGCATGCTGCACCCTCTGAATCACAAATCTCATTTTGATTTCTTTCCTTAAGTATATTTATTATGTCTGTATCTATTTATCGTATCCTTTAGGATTGCTGCTCTGCCATTTCCAGGCGTCACGGCAGATCTCATCTATGCCGCGCTTAGCTTCCCATCCCAGAACATCTTTCGCTTTGTCAGCATTCGCCCAGCTGTCCTGGACATCGCCCGCGCGCCTCGGTCCGATCTCATATCTGACCGGGTGACCGCATGCTTTGCTGAAAGCATTGACCATGTCGAGTACACTGTACGGGTTGCCTGTGCCGAGGTTGAACACTTCCGTGCCTCTGTGCGATACCGCGTACTCGGCGGCTTTGACATGTCCCTCTGCGAGATCCATAACATGGATATAGTCACGCCTGCATGTGCCGTCCGGTGTATCATAGTCATCGCCGAAAACAGTCAGGTGATCACGTCTGCCGACTGCGACCTGAGAGATGTATGGCATCAGGTTGTTAGGGATTCCCTGAGGATCCTCGCCGATCATTCCGCTCTCGTGAGCTCCGACAGGATTGAAGTACCTGAGAAGCACGACTGAGAGCTCTCTCGGTCTTGTTCCCATACTCTCCGCTGTTTCTTCAGCGTTGTTCTTAGCCCAGGCGATCACTTCCTTTTCGCTGGCAAACTGGGCGTCTTTCAGTATCTGCTCCTGCATCCACTTGGTCCATCCGTAAGGATTGGTACACGCGCCCTTCGGCATGGTCTCAAGGAACGGCGGAATGTTATCCTCTCCGTACACTGTCGCGGAGCTTGAGAACACGAAATTGCTGAGTCCAAGTTCCTTCATGCATTCGAGCAGACAAAGCGTTGTGTCGATGTTGTTCCTGTAATACTCGACCGGCTTGTCGACGGACTCCCCTACTGCTTTGAGCCCTGCAAAGTGAATGATGCAGTCAGGCATCTCTTTACTGAGGATCTCCATCATTTTATCCTTGTCAGCAGCGTCTGCCTCATAGAGATTGACCGTTTTGCCTGTTATCTGCTCAACTCTTCGGATCGCCTCCGGGGAGCTGTTGTAATAGTTGTCAACTACTGCTACTTCGTGTCCTGCCTCGAGCATAGCGACTGCTGTATGTGAACCGATGTATCCGGCTCCTCCTGTAAGAAGTGTTTTCATAATATTGTCCTCCTGAACGTACATTTTTACAAAATATATTATAATGCAAACACCATACTGCTTCAAGGAACGGTATGTCCGTCAATCTCCTCATTTTTCTGCTTACCACAGGCCCGGGTCATGTTATAATGATTCCCAGCAAAGCATTATGGAGGTCTGTTATGGCTATTATGAATCCCTTTACTACTATCCCGCGCCTTCTGTCTGTTGTCTTCGGCGCGCGCAAATATAACAGTCACATCCCTGAGATCAGGAAGCTTCGCGATGCAGGCGATATCGAAGGGGAAAAGGAACTGATCCGTACCGGTCAGAAAGAGTTTATTGAGAAGGTCGCGCCTAAGCTCGGTGTGACATTTGAAGTCACCGGCGAGGAAAACATTCCTTCCGAAGGTGCTTTCATGGTCTACTCCAACCACCAGAGCTATGCTGACATACTTGCGCTGATCTACCTTTTCCGCAACCATTGCCAGATGGGTTACGTCGCCAAGGAGGAATGGCGCAAGCTCAAGGTTCTCGCCGATACGATCCAGTACACGCGCTCTGTATTCCTGCAGCGTGGCGATGGCCGCGAAGCGATCAAGACTATCCGGGAAGCTGTTGAAATACTCAAGATGGGATTCAACCTTGTTATCTTCCCTGAAGGCACCCGTTCACAATGCCATGAGATGGCTCCCTTCAAGCAGGGCGCATTCAAATTCGCAGAGAAAGGCAAAGTGCCTATCCTGCCGGTCACTCTGGACGGCGGCTATAAACTTTTCGAGGAAAAGCATACTTATCAGCCGGCGCACATCAGGATCACCGTACATCCTCTTGTCCACATAGAAAAGATGGACAAGCATGCGCAGAAAGAGGCTGCTGCAGAGATCGAAGCCGTCATCAGATCCGCTCTTGACTAGACTCTCCGTCATATTGAAAAGCCCTTCCGGGCAATATATCAATCATAGACACAATCCCTGAACCCGCTGAAAAATGCGGGTTTTTTAATATTCTTTAAGCTTGGCCTTTCTTAAAGGATCTTCAGAAAAAAACGATATTCTGCATGTTAGAATGCTCATGTAAAGACTTATTTTCTGTCCTTCCGGCAGGACGGAAGGCAGAAGGAACAGTGAAGGATAGAGCCATGTTAAAGAACAATGAAGAAAAGAAAACCGGGAAACTCCTGATCAGAACAGCTGCGAGAATGCTGCTGTGCCTGATGCTGGCTGTTGCACTCGTTATCCCGGCGGCGCCACCTGCTGAAGTGTCTGCGGCAAGCAGTTCTTCGTCCAAAACATATACTACAGCACAGACTCAGTATATGTGCGGCATCAATATCATTTTCAGCAATGGCAAGGTAATCAAAAATGTGAGACTGAAGTCAGGACCTACCAAGCTGAATGCTGCCGGCAAAGCTAACAGCGTTAAGCTCAGCTGGACAGGTGTGCCTAACCGCAAGGACATCAACGGATATATCATCGTCAGAAGAGACCTCAAGGGAAATAACTGGCGTCAGATAGCGACTGTCAAGCGCACAGAGACCACTTACACTGATAAAAGCGCAAGTACCAAAAACAGGTTTTACAGATACTCTGTAGTTGCCTATAAACTTGTAGACGGCAAAAAGATGGTCTCGACTCCTGCCGGCTGGGCCGGAGCGATCACTACACGTAGCAAAAAGAAGAATGTTTACTCTGTCAAGGTAAGCAATCCTGCTAATGTTGTTTCTATCATGACCGGTTCATGCGCTCAGACTTATCTGACATTCCCGAGCAAGGCTTACTCCAAATACATCAGATGGTGGAGCAGCAACGAAAAGGTCGCGAAGGTAGACTCTAACGGTCTCATCACCGGTGTCGGCAGGGGAACTGCGACTATCTACGCGAAGACTCACACAGGATCCATAATGTCCTTCAAGACACATATCACCAAGCCGGGTACTGCTCAGGCTATGATCGAAACATTCTATGCATGGGAAGGCTTCAGCAGAGTGAACGGCAAGCAGAAAGGTATCATCGATATCTATAACTCGATCACACCTTGGCCGGTCGGTTACAAGATGAAATACGGGGATGCATGGTGTGACGCAACCGTCACAGCTGCAGCTATCAAAACCGGTAACATAGAGAGAATCGGAAGAGAATGCAGCGTTCCGAGACACATCAAGATCTTCCAGAAGCTCGGCATCTGGGAAGAGGACGGAACGATCACTCCTCGCCCTGGCGACATCATCGTTTACAGCTGGAGCAGATTCAGGCAGCCTAACAACGCGTCTGCTTCTCATATCGGTATCGTTGCCAAGGTACAGGGCAACCAGATCACGGCCATCGAAGGTAACAGAGGTATCGGTGTAGTAGCGACACGTACTATCCCTGTAGGCTGGGGATGCATCAGAGGCTACGCAAGGCCGAAATACGCAAAATAAAACAAGACAGGAAAACCACAAAGGGCGCAATGACCATACATCATTGCGCCCTTTATTATGTTCGTATGATTACTCTTTGTCTGTCCGGTCAGCTTGTGCTAGAAGACAAAGCCGGCGTAATCAAGTGAGAAGAAATTCGCGTCGAGGTTGATAGTTGTAGCTTCTCTTGCTCCTATTACAATTCCGCCCTGCTCTTCGTCATCGATCAATTCGCTGAACTCCCAGCTTAAACTCCTCTCATCGGACAGAACTTCGTCTGTAAAGATCGCTTCGTCTGTTCCATAGGCAGCTTTAAGATCTTCCCCTGTTTTTGCCGTTGCATCGGTACCGGAAACATCTATTTTTACACCTGCCTTTTTCATTGTAATGCTGCTGCAGCAAGCATCATCTTGATTTACTGATAGTGAAATCACAGTACATTCGGATATTTTGATCTTATTCTCAGTCAAATTTGCAACTGAAGTACTAAACGCACGCTTTTCCGCAGAATCATCTGTATAGACATCTACGAAGGTTTGTGTGTTAGGTTCGAGTTCGTAATTCAGTTCCTCCTCCGAGACGAACCATCCCGCGTTTGTAAAATCAGCAAGAGGGCAAGGCATAGCATACTCTGTACCATCTATCTCGAACTGGTAATATTCTCCTACTACATCAGCAGCGGAAGCGTTCTGTCCGGTATCGATCGCTCCTTCTGCCTGCCCTTCTTCAGACGCGCTGTCTGATGATCCGCAGCCGCACATAACGAATATCATAGCTGCCGCAAGTAATAACGCTAATAATTTCTTCTTCATATAAAACTCCTCAAAATACCTTTTCTTCTGAAAGCAATAACTACATGAACTGATATTATCATAGCGGTTCAGCCGAAAAAAGTTGATTTTTTCAACTGATTGCCGATTGACCCGATAATTACCTGTTACAGAAAGCATATGTGGTCCGCGAGCGGAATTCTTCTCCGCCTTTCAGGAAACCTCCCGGCGAGCCTGCTCTGTTCACTGAATCAGGCCAGAACTGCGTCTCAAAACATATCGCGCTTCTAGGACCGTAGACTGCCCCGTCCTTGCCCGGCTCATCCTTCAGGTAATTAGCGCTGTACAGCTGCATTCCCGGAAGATCGCTGAACACATCCATCTGAATACCGCTTTCCTCCGCATACATTTCAGCGACTTTGCGGTATCTGCACCGGCCGCGTTCGAGATCCCAGTCCTCACCATCCGGCACAAAGTTATGATCATAACCGTTTCCGACTCTGATCTGCCCGTCATCAGCATTGATGTCTCTTCCTATCATTTTGGCCTCGCGGAAGTCCATCGGCGTACCGGCAACTTTCCTGACCTCACCGACCGGCAGCGAAAACTCATCGTTAGGAGTGAAATTCTCAGCATATACACGGACAATCTGATCTGTGACCGACCCGCTGCTGTGACCGTTCAGGTTGAAATAGCTGTGATTGGTCGGATTGAACGGAGTTGTCTGATCGCCTTTTGCATAATAATCTATATGGAGTTCGTTATTCTCCGTGAGTGTGTATGTGACCTCAATATGCAGATTTCCGGGAAATCCCTGATCTCCGTCCGGACTCTCGAGACAGAATGTCACAGCATCTCCGCCCATACTGACAAGTCCGCTGGCAATATCACCGTCCAGTCCTCCCGACTTATTCTCTCTCCACCAGTCTCCGAGGCTTTCCGTTGTTCCCGCGCTTGCCGCTACATCGGAAGACCTGACCTGTATGAACGGAACTTTGACATCCCAGAGTCTGTTCGAGTAAAAATCTCTTCCGCCATGCAGGCAGTTCGGTCCATCATTGGCAGTCAGCTCATATACCCTGCCATTCACTTCAAACCGGGCGCCTCCGATCCTGTTGGCGAATCTCCCGACCGTTGCTCCGATAAATCCGCTTCCGCTCTCGTAGCCCTCTGCATCATCATGACCGAGCACGACATCGCGCATCTTTCCATCCTTGCCTGGCACGATCACTCTGACAAGTGTCGCGCCGTAATTCGTCACATGTACCTCAGTTCCTGTGCTGTTACCGAGAATATACAGTCCTGCGCTGCGTCCGTCCGGCAGTTTTCCAAAACTCCTGATCTTCATATGTGCACCTCTGTCATTTCTTTTTGTAACTCTCAACCACTCTTATGAAAGCATCCAGGAAATTATCGTCACTCCAGTGATTGATCTTCAGAAACATCGCCTGGCTGCCGCCCGCGGCAGTTGCAATAACTCTGACGCCTTCCTTCATCTCCATGAGTACTACATTCAGGCTCGCCCTGTTTTCACTCAGAGCGGCGTACCTCTCAAACGTGCCTACCCAGTACTTAACATCATCTGCTGAACCGGATATTTCCTCTTCAAGTGTTATAGTAGTCCCCAATGAGGATTCATTGCGTATTATGTATTTTCTTAACTGCTCTATTTTTCCTTTTACAGTTGTTGTATATTGTGCCATTATCAGCCTCCTGACAAAGTGGTTATCTGAGCCGGAGTAATTCTTCAGATTATGCTTAATCAAAAGCGGTTTCTTATCATATGAGCAGCTTCACAGGCTCTGTTGATAAGAAACCCTGTTATTGCTTAGTCGAACAGGCTCAGCTGCACATTGGCGTGAGCTTTGCCTGCAGCCGGGATGTTGGCAGAACGGTAATCTTCTTTCTTGCGGATCCTGTATTCCCTGACCCGGCCGAAACTGACTGCTGTCTGACCCTTGGCCAGCCTGATGACCTGAACACCCTGTGTCGTCTTGGTCGTCTTGAGCGGGACTTTGGCGCTGTCGAAGACGAGCAGTTTGCCGGCTGAACTCTGCATCGCAAAGTCTTCGTCTTCCTTTATTATGCATATGCGGAGAGCCCTTGCCGCGCTGCCGAAAGCATTGACTAGCTTCTTCCTGTTCTGTTTGGTCTCGTATACTGAAAGAGGGAACTTCGCGACCTTGCCATTCTCAAATCCGATCAGGACATTTTCACCGGCATCCGAAGTGCATGCTTTGATGATGCTCTCTCCGGTCTCGATCTCGCAGATGTTGTTGATGTAGTCCGCGATATCCGAAGGCTTGGAATCCTTGAGTTCGGACAGGTTGACCTTGTAGACAGCCTGCTTGTCCGTGAACACCAGAAGTTCCTTTGAGTTGAAGCTGTCGTAGATATTGACGACCGCGTCGCCTTCCTTGAATTTGATCTCCGGATCATTCTTGAGCGATGTGAGCGCGATCTTCTTGACGTAGCCTTCTCTGGTCACATAGACCTTGACCGGATAATCCGGCTTCTCCTCCGCCGCAGGCGCGGTGACATCTTCATAATCGGTCACGATCTCAGTCTTACGAGGGATACCGTATTTCTTCTGGATCTCGCGCAGCGTCCTGACGATGATCTTGTCGATCTCTTTTTCGGACCGGAGCTGTTTGTCGATCTGCTGCAGGTCCGCCTTGATCTGCTCGATAGCCTTGGTCTTGTTCAGGATGTAGTCTTTGTTGAGGTTGCGGAGCTTGATCTCTGCGATAAAATTCGCCTGATCCTCGGTGATCCCGAAGCCTTTCATGAGATTAGGCACTACGTCCTCATCCTTCTCCGTCCCGCGGATGATCCTGATCGCTTTGTCTATGTCAAGCAGGACCTTGGCCAGACCTTCGAGCAGATGGAGTTCCTTGGCTTTCTTCTGATAGTCAAAGTACAGTTCCCTGACGACGCACACTCTTCTCCATTTTATCCACTCATCGAGGATCTCCCTGACACCCATCTGGCGCGGATGTCCATTGATAAGCACGGTCATGTTGCAGGAGTATGTGTCCTGAAGCTTGCTCAGCCTGTAAAGCTTCTTCATCAGCGCGTCAGGATCGACACCGCGCTTGTAGTCGATCGCCAGACGGAATCCGTGCAGACCGATCTCGTTGCGGATATCAGAGATCTCCGATACTTTGCCTGCTTTGATCAGCGAGATGATCCCATCAATGATCGCTTCTGCCGTAGTCGAATACGGGATCTCGTTGACCTCGATGATGCGCGCTTTGGTATCTACTGTATACTTCGCTCGCAGAGTGATGGTGCCTTTTCCCGTCCGGTAGATCTCGTCCATAGTCTCCGGCTGCAGCAGGAGCATGCCGCCGGTGGTAAAATCCGGACCCGGCATGACTTCGGCGATATTGGCGCGCGGATGCTGGATCCTCATGATGGTCGCCTCGCAAAGCTCAACAAGGTTGAAGCTCGGGATGGACGATGCCATTCCTACGGCGATACCTTCAGTCGGGTTGGCGAGAATGTTCGGAAAAGTCACCGGCAGCAGTGTCGGCTCTTTTCTCGTTGAGTCGTAGTTGTCAACGAAGTCTACTGTCTTCTTTTTGATCGCTCTGAAAAACTCCGCCGCGACAGGCATGAGCTTCATCTCGGTGTACCTGCTTGCAGCGTAAGCCATGTCCCTGCTGTAGTGCTTACCGAAATTTCCTTTGCCATCGATCAGCGGCGTGAGCAGGGTGTCATTGTGCTGCGTGAGTCTGACCGCTGCCTCATAAGCCGACGCATCGCCGTGCGGATTGAGCAGCATCGTCCTTGCGGCCACGTTGGCTGACTTGGTCCTGTTTCCGGTCAGAAGTCCCATCTCGTACATCGTGTAAAGGATCTTCCTGTGAGAAGGCTTGAGTCCGTCGATCTCAGGGATCGCGCGCGAAACAATAACACTCATCGCGTAAGGCATGAAGTTGTTCTTCAGCACCTCAGGCGCAGAGACATTCTGTATATTTTCAATTATCGGTTTTTCTTCTTGCTTTTTCTTTCTGGCCATACTTTACAGATTAACTATTGGGTTGGCTATATATTTTTTCATCTATTGCTTACAGCTGGAATGCACATTCAGCTGTGTACGGCTCCTGCTGGGAAATTTCATATTCCGCAGATATGGCTGCAATGCACGAAGCATGCGGCAGCATATGCGGCTTGGAATTTGCAAAAACGGCGCGAAGCAGAGCTTGCAAATTCCCCGCGGATGCCAGAGCATGCAAGATGCAGTGCACCATAGCGAGGACGTGAAATTTCGCGGCCGGAGCCGGAAGCAGCTTCTGAAAGCTCTAGCTGATATCCAGCTCATCCATGAATTCGTGCCCGTGAGCCTCGATATACTGCTTGCGCGGAGCGACCTCGTTGCCCATGAACAGGTCGAACCACTTTTCCATCTCTTCTGCCTCTGTCGAGGTGATACGGATGAATCTCCTCGTGCCCGGCGTGATGAACTTCGCCATCATTTCGGCGTCATTTTCACCGAGTCCTTTGGACCTCTGGATCGTGATCTTCTTAGGGTCTTTCCCCTGGATCAGCTTGTCGCGCTCCGCGTCACTGAACGCATAGAGGGTCTCAGGCGTTTTGCCCGTCCTGTCCGTGATCTCGAAAAGCGGGGTCATCGCGTAATACAGATATCCCCTCTCGATCAGCTGCGGACAAAGCTTGTATATCATGGTGGTCACGAGGCAGACGATGTGCGAGCCGTCGACATCCATATCCGCCGTGATTATGACTTTGTTGAACTTGAGCCGGCTCTCATCGAACTGCGGGATGTCCTTAGGAAGTCTGGTTCCTCTGACCTCGATGCCGCATCCCATAACGCGGATGAGATCCATGATGATATCCGAACCGAAAACACTCTGGAGCGAGGCTTTCTGGATATTCAGGATCTTACCTCTGATCGGCATCAGCGCCTGATACTCCGGATCCCTTGCCGTCAGCAGACTGCCGAGCGCAGAATCGCCCTCGCATATAAAGAGTTCTCTCTTCTCCGGGTCCTTGCTGCGGCAGTCGACGAACTTTTTGACCTTGTTGGTCACATCCGTCTTCTCCATGAGCTTCTTCTTGACCGTAATGCGCTGGCTCTCGGACTGCTCGCGGCTCCTTTTGTTGATCAGGACCTGATTGATGATCTTGTCAGCGTCCGGCTTGTGCTCGATGAACCAGATCTGCATGTTGGTCTTGATGAGATCCGTCAGAAATTCCTGAATGAACTTGTTGTTGATCGCTTTCTTGGTCTGGTTCTCGTACGATGTCTGTGTGGAAAACGAGTTGGTCACGAGGATCAGGCTGTCCTGTATGTCACCGAAAGTCAGCTTGGCTTCTTTGGCGGTATACTTTCCGCGGGTTTTGATCTCTTTGTCAAAAGCAGCGACCATTGCGTTTCTTACTGCCTTGTCCGGCGAGCCGCCGTGCTCAAGGTAAGACGAGTTGTGGAAATACTTGATCTCCTGCGTCATGTTACTGAAGCAAAAGGCAATATCCGCTTTGACCGAATATTCTTCCTTATCGGCGCGGTCTTTGCCCCTGCCCTCTCCTGAGAACTGGAACGGCGTGGTCATCGCCTCATCCTGCGCCAGTTCATTGACATAACCGAGAATGCCCTCAGGGTAGAGGTATTCAAAATCTTCTTTTGTCTCTTCGTCATGGAGTGAATAAGTGATGCCGGCGTTGACGATAGCCTGCTGCTTGAGGATCTCCTGGAATCTCTCAAGCGTAATGTCGATCTCAGTAAAAACCTCTGTATCCGGCTTCCATCTCTGAACTGTTCCCGTCGGACGGCCCCTGACTTTTCTCTTCTGAAGATCGCCTACGGCATTACCCTTCTCGTAATGCATCTTGTATTCATGCCCGTCTCTTACAGAAACAACATCGAACCATTCAGAAGCATACTGCGTCGCCGCAGCGCCAAGTCCGTTCAGACCAAGGGAATACTCATAGTTGGTATCGTTATACTTGCCTCCTGCGTAAAGCTCTTCAAAAACAAGCTCGTGATTATATCTTTTTTCCGTCTCATTCCAGTCCATCGGAACACCGCGGCCATGGTCGGTGACCTGAATAGAGCCATCCATATATCTGATGACTTCTATCCTGTCCCCGTGCCCGGTCTTGGCCTCATCCGTGGAGTTGGAAAGTATCTCAAAGAAGCCGTGGATGCAGCCTTCGATATCATCTGAACCGAAAATAACGCCCGGCCGCTTCCTGACTCTCTCCGCTCCCTTGAGCATGGATATGCTGTTGTTGTCGTAAATCTGTTTTGCCATCTATTATATTTCTATACTTTCAGGTTTCTTTTTTCTCGAAGTATGCCCGCAGGTATATATGTTATGCTTTTGCGTTGCTTTTTCACCCAAAAGCACATGCTCCTGCATAATTATTGTGCAAAATTGCCGGTTCTGCCCTCGAAAGCACACACTCCTGCATAATTATTGTGCAAAATCGCCTGTTTTGCCTGCAAAAGCACACGCTCCTGCATAATTATTGTGCAAATCTGCCGGTTTTGCCTACGAAAGCACACGCTCCTGCATAATTATTGTGCAAAATCGCCTGTTTTGCCCTCGAAAGCACATGTTCCTGCATAATTATTGTGCAAAACAGGCGTAATTAGCCTTACCGGGATCAGTCTGCCCTTATGCTTCCGGCTCTTCGGAAACGGACTCGACTTCCTCGACTACTTCAACTGCTTCGTCTTCTGCTATCTCTTCGGGTTCTTCCTCTGCACTATCCGGTCTGCCCTGATTGTCTTCGTCGACTACCTTCGCGAAGGATACGATACGGCTGTCTTCGTCGACCTTCATGATCTTGACGCCCTGGGTGGATCTGCCGGAAGTGCTGACCTCATTGGCGCGGATCCTGATGATGATTCCGTTGGAATTGATGAGCATGATCTCGTCTTCATCATCCACGAGAGTCGCACCGACGAGTTTGCCTGTTCTCTCGAACTTGGTCTTGTCGTAGGTGGCAACACCCTTGCCGCCGCGGGACTGGAGTCTGTACTCGCTCAGAGGAGTTCTCTTGCCATATCCGTTCTCGGAGATGACAAGCATCTTTCTGGTCTGATTGATGTCGAGCTCCATGGAAACTACTTCATCGCCCGGATCGAGGAGGATCGCTCTCACGCCGCCGGCATTTCTGCCCATCGGCCTGACATCGTCCTCGGAGAAAGCAATAGCTTTACCTTCTCTGGTAACAACAAGAATGTTCTCATTGCCTGCTGCCTGGGCAACGGCGATCAGCTTGTCATCCTCTCTGAGGTTGATAGCTATGAGACCGGTCTTGCGGTTGGTGTCAAACTCTGTCAGCGGGGTCTTCTTGATGGTTCCCTGTCTGGTGACCATCACGAGACACTCGTTAGCGGCAAATTCCCTGATAGGAATGACCGCGGTGACTCTCTCCTCGCTGCTGAGATTGAGGAAGTTGATGACCGGAGTTCCTTTGGCTGTTCTGGACGCCTCAGGGATCTCGTATGCCTTGATCTTGTATACGCGGCCCATGTCTGTGAAGAACATCAGATAGTCATGGGTGCTTGTTATGATCAGGTCGCGGACAAAATCAGAATCGCGTGTCGTCAGTCCGACGATGCCCTTGCCGCCGCGCCTCTGTGCTTTGTATGTGTCAGCAGGGACCCTCTTGACATATCCGAGATGTGTCAGGGTTATTGCGACATCCTGCTCTTCGATCAGCGACTCATCATCGAGGTCTGCCTCGCCGGCAACGATCTTCGTGCGGCGCGGATCGCCCCATTTTTCCTTGATCTCGAGGAGCTCATCCTTGATGACTCCCATCAGAAGGTGCTCGTCAGCAAGCAGGCTCTTGTAGTAGGCGATCTTCCTCTGCAGCTCTTCGTACTCTGCCTGGATCTTCTCGCGCTCGAGACCCTGCAGTCTGGCAAGTCTCATGTCGAGGATCGCCTGCGCCTGGATCTCTGTCAGGCCGAACCTGATCATGAGCTTTTCCTTGGCATCGTTATAAGAGGACCTGATCGTTGCGATGACTTCATCGATATTGTCGAGCGCGATGATGAGACCTTCGAGTATGTGAGCCCTGGCTTCGGCTTTGGCGAGGTCGAATCTGGTCCTTCTGGTGACTACGATCTTCTGATGTTTGAGGTATTCCTCGAGGATCTGCCTGAGGTTGAGTATCCTCGGCTCTCCGTCGACCAGCGCCAGCATGATCATGCTGAAAGAAGTCTGCAGCGCTGTGTGCTTGTAAAGCCTGTTCAGAATGACGTTCGGATTGACGTCCTTCTTGAGTTCAATAACAATGCGGGTACCTTCCCTGTTGGACTCATCCCTGATAGCGGAAATGCCGTCGATCTTCTTGTCTCTGACCAGATCGGCCATCGACTCGATGAGTCTGGCTTTGTTGACCTGGAACGGGATCTCGCTTACGACGATCCTCATCCTGCCGTGCGCGCCCTCTTCGATCTCGCATACAGATCTGACGGTGACTTTGCCCTGCCCGGTCAGATACGCTTCTCTCGCGGCGTGCTTGCCGATGATCATCGCTCCGGTCGGAAAATCCGGTCCCTTGATGATCCTGATCAGATCGTCAATGTCGCATTCAGGCTCGTCGATCAGCCTGACGCAGGCATCGATCGTCTCGCCGAGATTGTGCGGCGGGATCGAAGTCGCCATACCGACGGCGATACCGTTGGATCCGTTGATCAGGAGATTAGGCACTCTCGAAGGGAGTACTACCGGCTCCTGCTCCTCGCCGTCATAGTTGTCCATGAAATCAACTGTGTCCTTCTCGATGTCTCTGACCATCTGCAGAGAAAACGGCGACATTCTGGCCTCGGTGTATCTCGAAGCCGCTGCTCCGTCTCCGTCGACCGAGCCGAAATTGCCGTGTCCGTCGACCAGCGGATATCTCGTGGAGAAATCCTGGGCCAGCTTGACCATCGCGTCATATATGGAACTGTCGCCGTGAGGATGGTATTTACCCATGACCTCACCGACGATACGCGCCGATTTCTTGTGAGGCTTGTCAGGTGTGATGCCGAGAGAATGCATGCCGTACAGGATCCTCCTGTGTACCGGCTTGAGTCCGTCTCTGACATCCGGGAGAGCACGTCCTACAATAACGCTCATCGCGTAATCGATATACGAATTCTTCATCTCATCGTATATCTCGTGCTCGATTATATTGCTTTTATCCGCAACCTTATTTTCTGTAATATCTGCCATGGTAATCCTTTATATATCCAGGTTCTGTACGTATCTCGCGTTTTCTTCGATGAAAGCTTTACGCGGCGGGACTTTATCGCCCATGAGAGTGGTGAAGATCTCGTCGGCTGCCTCAGCATCATCGATCGTGATCCTGATCAGTGTACGGTTGTCATAATCCATTGTGGTCTCCCAGAGCTGGTTGAAGTCCATCTCTCCGAGACCCTTATATCTCTGTATCTCGATCTTGGTATTGCCGCCTGCCGCCTTGAGCTCTGAGAGGAGCTTGTCCTGTTCGGCATCGGAATATGTGTACCAGATCTTCTTGCCCTGCTTGACTCTGAACAGAGGCGGCTGGGCTGCGTAGACATATCCGCCCTCAATGAGAGGCGTCATATATCTGAAGAAGAATGTCAGAAGCAATGTTCTGATATGAGCTCCGTCGACGTCAGCATCGGTCATGATGATGATCTTGTGATATCTAAGCTTGTTGATATCGAACTCATTGCCGATGTTGCAGCCGAACGCGGTGATCATGTTCTTGATCTCTTCAGAGCTGAGCACCCTGTCGAGTCTTGCCTTCTCTACATTGAGGATCTTGCCGCGGAGCGGAAGCACTGCCTGACGATTGCGGTCACGCCCCTGCTTGGCAGAGCCGCCTGCGGAGTCTCCCTCGACGAGGAAGATCTCGGACAGGGCCGGGTCCTTCTCGGAGCAGTCCGCGAGCTTGCCCGGAAGTGATGTCGTCTCGAGTACCGAAGCCTTGCGGGTGATCTCTCTTGCCTTGCGCGCTGCTTCTCTCGCTCTCTGAGCCTTGAGGCACTTGTCGATGATGACTTTGGCCTGCTTAGGGTTCTCATCGAGGAAATACGAGAGCTGCTCCGCAGTGTTGGTCTCGACAAAACCTTTGACTTCCGCGTTTCCGAGCTTGGCTTTCGTCTGGCCTTCAAACTGCGGATTGGTGAGTTTTACCGAAACGATGGCTGTGATGCCCTCTCTGACGTCATCGCCCTGAAGGGCGTCCTCATTCTGCTTGATCAGATTGTTCCTGCGGGCATAGTCGTTGATCGTTCTGGTCAGAGCCGACTTGAACCCTACCTCGTGGAAACCGCCTTCGCCTGTATGGATGTTGTTGGCGTATGAGAGTATCGTCTCGTTGTATCTGTCGGTGTACTGCAGAGCTACCTCGACCTCATATCCCGGCTTGGATGCCTCGTAATAGAAAATCGTCGGGTTGACTGCATCCCTGTTGTGATTGAGGTACTCGATGAATTCCTTGATACCGCCTTCATAGTAGAAATGGTCTTCTCTGTGAGGGGTGACTCTCTTGTCTTCGATCGAGATGCGCAGCCCTTTGTTGAGAAAGGCCATTTCACGCAGTCTCTTGTGGAGAGTCTCATAGTCATAGACTGTCTCATCGAAGATCTCGGCATCCGGCCAGAACTGCGTCTTCGATCCGGTCCTGCCGTCAGCGTATTTGCCGATTACTTTGAGTTCCGTCGCGTCCTCGCCTCTGAAGTATTCCTGCTCGTAGATCTTACCGTCTCTTCTGACCTGTACGATCATATGCGTTGAAAGCGCGTTAACAACGGAAGCACCTACTCCGTGGAGACCTCCTGACACTTTATATCCTCCGCCGCCGAATTTACCTCCGGCGTGGAGCTGTGTGTGGATGACCTGTACTGCCGGGATTCCCATCTTAGGATGGATGTCGACCGGCATTCCTCTTCCGTCATCCTGAACGGTAATGGAATTGTCTTCCTCTATCGTTACCTCTATGTGCTTGCAAAATCCTGCCAGTGCTTCGTCAACAGAGTTGTCCACGATCTCGTATACAAGATGATGGAGTCCTGCCGGGCCTGTGCTTCCGATATACATTCCCGGTCTCAGACGTACCGGTTTCAGACCCTCCAGTACCTCTATCTGACTTGCGCCGTATTCCTGCTTCTGAGCCATTATGTTCCTTACTACCTTTCTGCGGGTCAGCTTCAGCTTTTCTTTCCGGTCTCAGCGTTTCACCGCCGGAAAAACCCTTTACATTAAAAAACGGGCATAGCATCCCTTAAGTCTACGCCCAAATTTTACCATATAAGCCATTTTATTGCAAGTTTTGCCACAACATCTTGTATTTTCGAAAAAATCCCTTAAATCGAAAATTTACGCCCCGAAATCGTCAGCCGATTCCTGAAACCCAGTATTTTCATGTTGTTCAGCCGTTTTGTAAATGTTAGAATTCTGTTATGCAATCTGAGACCAAATATCTGAACAGAAAACTGCTGAAAATCGCCTCGCCTATTGCCGTTCAGGGCGTCGTTACCGCTACGCTCTCCATGGTGGATAATCTGATGGTGGGCATTCTCGGAGAGACTGAACTCGCGGCTGTTGGTGTCGGGTCTCAGCTTTTTATGGTGCATTACATGCTGATGTTCGGAATACTCAGCGGAACGGCGACCTTCCTGGCGCAATTCTACGGAACCAGAGACATGGCCAATATCCGCAAGGTGATCGGGTTCGGATTCACCATACTCGCCGTCATGGGTCTCCTGTTTTTCCTGCTGACGAACTGTCTGACGGATGCCGTACTGTCGATCTATACCGGAGATCCTGCCGTGAGGGCTCTGGCTGCGGATTATGTCAGGATCAACAGCTGGTCTTTCCTGCTGCTGGCTTTTTCGGCGCCGATGGAGATGGCTTTCAAGGCGACCCAGCAGGTCAGAGTGCCTATGATCGTCAGCGCCGCAGTATTTGTAAGCAACGTGTCCATCAATTACATACTTATCTTCGGAAAGTTCGGATTCCCGAGACTGGGAGTGGCCGGCGCCGCGATCGGTACTCTTTCAGCAAGGATCATTGAAGTCTTCCTTAATATGTATTTTGCGTTCAGGAAGAGCAACGAGTTCCGCGGCAGCATACCAAGCTTCTTCGGATGGAATCCTGAGCTGATCCGACGGGTCATCCGGAACGCGACGCCTACTACAATCAATGAATTCTTCTGGAGTTTCGGCCAGTCTATGTACGTCGCCGCATATAACAGGATCGGCACTACCGCGTACGCGGCCTATCAGGCAGCCAATTCCCTGTTCAATATATTCAATTTCGCTTCTTTCAGTGTGGGAGACGCCGCGCTGATCCTTGTCGGCGAAAAGCTGGGTGAAGGCGATAAAAAAAATGCCTGGACTCTGTCCGGGCATATCCTTAAAGTCGCTGTCATGGTCGGTCTTATATTCGGCGCGACCGTCATCGCGATCTCCAGGCCGCTCTCCATGGTCTTCAACCTCTCCGATCAGGGCAAAACCTATACCTTCTATGTTCTGATCGTTTTCGGCGCGACCATGGCGGTCGATCTTCTGAACGGTGTCCTGATCGCCGGTGTGCTCAGAGCAGGCGGTGATACAAGATTTACAATGCTCGTTGAATGCGGAAGCATCTGGCTGATCGCTGTTCCGCTGGCATTTCTGTCCGCTCTGGTCTGGCATCTGCCGATCCACCTCGCTTTGCTTATGACCAGGATCGAGTCACTGATCAAAGTCGTGATCCTCTACGCGCGCTACAAGTCCAGGAAATGGATGAATACCGTGATCGAGGACTTGTGATCCTCAGTACTTGTCCACTCTGGTGACGGTCCCATCCTCGATGCGGAAGAGAGTGCCTCCGCGAAGGTCTCTGATTACCTCATCATTCAGCTCGGCCGATGTGATGAAGAGCTGGACATCATCGATCTCACTCACGAGGAATCTCTGCCTGTCGAGATCGAGTTCTGAGAGAACATCGTCGAGCAGCAGCACGGGCGCCTCTTCGAGAAGCTGCCTCGCGATCCTTATCTCGGCGAGTTTCAGAGAAAGCGCGATAGTCCGCTGCTGTCCCTGCGAACCGTATTTCTTCGCGTCCCTGCCATTGATGTAAAACTCAAGGTCATCTCTGTGCGGTCCCAGTGTCGCGCTTCCGTTGTATATATCCTTGTCCCTGTGATGATAGAACTGCTTGTACAGCACCTCCCTGCCTTCCGGCGCTGTAATGAAATCGCAGGCTGTTTTATACTCGATCCTGAGTTCCTCCCGCCCGCCCGAGATCTTCTTCATGATCTCGCCGGCCTCCTCCGAAAGCATTTCCGTGAATTCTTTGCGATACCTGATCAGCTCGTAGCCAGCGTCAGCCAGCTGATGATCGAACACGTCAAGCATTTCCTCGTTGTATCTGCGGCTGTTGTCATAACGGCTGCGGCCGCCTTCACCGGGTGCCATATCCGCAAGGTCACCGGCACTGCTCCGGCCGATATCATTGAGGCTGATGTTGTCGGCGCGGGTGAAGGTTTTCTTCTTTATATTAAAGTATCCCTTGAGAAGCGCGTTCTTCTGTCTCAGCGCGTCGTTATATCTCCTCAGGAGCTCATAGTAACGCGGACGCATCTGCGAGAGCTCGCGGTTGATGAAAGACCTGCGCCTGTCCGGACTGTCCTTGATGATCCTCAGGTCATCCGGTGAGAATATGATCACGACGACATTATTGAGCAGCTCGGTCGTCTTGCTGATCGCCTTGCCGTCTTTTTTAATCATTTTCTTTCCGTCGGATCTGATAACGATGTTGATGTTCTTATCTATATCCTCACTGGTGATATCCGTGCTGACCCTTGCGCTGCCCGCGCCGAATCTGATCAGATCAGCGGAGTTGTTCGTACGGAAAGACCGGGCAAAAGCCGTAAGATATATGGCTTCGACCAGATTGGTCTTGCCCTGGGCATTCTCGCCGACGATAATATTACGGCTTTCATCAAAATCCAGTTCAAGGTTCCTGTAGTTTCTGAAATTTTCAAGAATAATACTGTTGATCTTCATGTCTGTCTGGTTTTCATTCGGGATGATTCTCATGCCATACTATTGACACTTTTATACTATTTGTGTATTATATCATACTCTTAACAACATAAGGATGTCTCAGGCTGAACTGTCTGTCTGACACATCTCCGACACAAAAGAATGTACCAAAAGAACCGTTCCCACCGATTCACTTTATGCTATAATTAGCGTGTATGTACGTTTTCTTTTATGAAACAGGAGACAAATACTATGAACAACAAAAGAGGCGGTGTTGGGGCCAAAATCATCCTCGTACTTATTCTTATGATCGCATCAGCCATCGGCGGCGCATACGGATACAGCATTCTTGACGGTAAGCTTGCTGTCAAGGATGCCAGAAAAGACGTCGAAGCAGTCAGGGTATCTGACTATGATTCTCCTGAGAGCACTGAGATCCAGGGTTATATCGATCAGGTCAACAAAGATCTTGAAACAGCAAAGTCCCGCAAAGAAGTATATGAGATCATGGAAGATTTCAATTCTGATGTGGCCAAAGTCAAGACTAAGACACAGAAGGAACTCGAGGAGGCCAAGAGGGCTGCTGAAGAAGCCAGGAACAATAATAATAATAACAGTAATAACAATAACGGCAGCAATAACAGTTACAACGACAACGATTACAACAATTACGACGGCTATAACAGCAATAACAACGATTACAACAGTAATAACAATAATAACGGCAGCAACAATTCCGGCAGCAATAGCAGCAACAGCAACAGCAACGGAAACGCCATCACCAATGATGACGGTACAGCGAACAAGCCTTCCGCCGGCGGTCTCCTGAACAGCCTGCTTGGCGGAGATGACAATTGATAATTATTTAGTATATAATCAGAGGATCCTGACGGATTCTCAAGGAGGAACACCATGAAGAAAAAAAGTTTACTTGCAGTACTTCTCAGCCTTGTTATGATCGTTGCCATGACAGCATGCAGCAGCGCTCCTAAGACTATAGAGGAATACATCGATAACGATAAAGAGTCTAAAGAACAGGTCGAGGATGCAGCAACGCAGGCCGGTCTGGCAGTAGACTTCAGCGGAAACGATGTTGTCTATACATACGACCTTTCTACTCTTGAAAACGTATCAGAAGAAGTCATCAAGAGCGATCTCATGGTTGAGCAGCTTACCGCTGCCCTCCAGGCAACAGAAGGAACCTTCTCAGGTCTCTGCAAGCAGCTTGAAAAAGAGTCCAAAATCGAAGGTGTCCAGATCATAGTCAAATACACCTATGGTGATGAAGAGATCGTATCCAAGACATTCAACGCATCCGGAGCTGTTGACTAAGTCACGCCTTCATCCACACAGGAAATAACTCGTCATAAGAGCCCTTATTCCATATAAGCGGAATAAGGGCTTCTTTGTTTTAGCTTTTATTCAGGTGCTGTTACGGCAGAAGTCAGGGTTCTTCGTAAAACCCGATTGGGAATCACTCTTCTGATGACTCCTCTGACGACTTCCACTTTTCATACAGCCCGGATGCGTATCTATAGTTTCCCGACAGCGAGTATGCCAGAGCATTATCCGGCAGCAATTGTGTGTATAATTCATCCATAGTAATGAAATAAAGGCTGCCTTTTAGTTTATTCTCTATTTTTAATTGCTGATCTGCCGGTGTTCCGATCAGGTACTTCTGGTTGATATTATACGACCCGGCAAATTTCGCCGTTGTGATATCATCATACCAGTCAGCAACCAGCATACCTGCTTCGAACTCCCCGTCTAATGATGATGCGAGGTCCTTTTTATTTCCTGCAATAAGCAGCGCACGGTAACTTCCTTTCGGCAGCGCTGACACGCTTTCGATTTTATTGAATGAAAGGTCAATTACCGGACTGCCGGCTGTCGGATCTATCGAAGAAAGCGTTCCGATATCTGTTATTTCATTAAAACTGAGATATACACTGGTAAGTTCCTGGTTTCCCTTCAGGCCGGAAATATCTTTCAGACCGCAGCCCTGTGCCGATATATATTCCAGCAGTCTGTTGTTTTTGCAGAAGTCCAGATTATCAGTCTGTATCCCGTCCAGTGTCAGAGTTGTTATCTCCGGGCAGGAGGAGATAAACAGCAGATCTTCCGCGTCCAGACCTGTATTTGAAAGCAGTATCGTCTGCAGCTCCGTATAATTCTGGCTGTTCAGCCATGACATATCTTCAAGATCCGGATTATCGCTGAGCTTGAGATATGAAAGTACCGTGCAGTCACTGAAAGGACTCATATCCCTGATCCCGCACCCGGCAAGGCTGATACTATTCATTTCCAGAGTATTGAAGTGACTGCCGATATTGCCGATGCTGCATCCGCTGAAATCGATCGTCTTCAGACTGCTTATTCCTGACAGGGCATCGATCGATGTGACCTTGGTGTCCCGCGCTTCCACAGTCGTCAGACCGGTAAGACCGCTAAGTGGTGAAATATCGCCTGTCTGTGTCGAACTGATATCCAGTTTTGTCAGATTCCCGGCGTTACTGAGAGCGGAAATATCGCTGACTCCGGTACCGCTGATGTTCAGTTTACTTAGCTCTTGTATATTGATTCCGGACAGATCCGTGAACCCGGACTGGTTCTTAATTGAGATTTCCTTCCATGGTATACCCTCGAGGAAAGAATAATCATCTATTCCGGTGCAATCATCAAGAATGATTTCTTTCAGACCATCTTCACTTTTTGTCTGCTCTATCAGAACCGACAGATCGCATCCGCTCAGATCACAGCCGGTAAACTCTATATCCTGCAGATGCCGCATTTTACAGAATTTTTCTATATCTTCCTGAGTAATAGTCGTATCGTCAGCCATCACCCATCTATCTTCGGTAGTATTGTATTTCTTTCCCCAGGATGTCTCTACTGTTGTCAGCGCATTCGCAAGTATCGCACCGAGCAGCAGGATCACCAATGCGGCGGCAAAGATCAACAGTTTCTTTGATGGCCCCTTTCTTTTGGAATCAGTGTCATTAACCAGTAATTCTGCTGCTGTTTCCGCCGGTTCCGCAGAGGGCTCTGCGTTGTAGGCTATAGCGGTTTCCGTTTCTGCAGTCTCCTTTGCGGCATCCTTTATCAGTTCCTCTCCGGCAGGTATATCCGGTATGACCTCTTCTGTTACAGGAGTTGCTGTCACCGCAGGTATGATTGCCTCTCTGACAGTGGCAGGCTTCACTTCTGCCGGTTCCGGATCTGCTGCAGGCAGCTCTGCCCTGCACTGTGCTATGTCCGGACTGCGGAGGATCTTATTAATGAATCCGTCCCAGTTCCGGAAGTTCTGCCGGATGACGCTCTGCTGCGCCGAAAGCTGCAGTTCAAGCCCAGCCGACATTTCTGTCTCTTCAAGAATTACTGACAGGAATGGTTTTCTCTTCGAGAGTGAATAAGTTATCTCTCTCCGGCAGTTGTCAGAAGCTACCGATGCTTTGGTAATAAAAGCAATCACGAGATAGGCATCATTGAGATGCTGTGCGATATCTTCTGCCCACTCACTGCCCGGCGCGATCCCGTCATCATACCAGAATCTGTATCCGCGGTTCTCCAGCTCATACAGGACCTCATATACCCGATCTCTGTCACTGTGAGCATAGCTGATAAAAATGTAGTTCTCTTTTCCTTCGTATGCTTTAGGTCTTTCAGACATCATACTCTCCTCTGAAAAGCGGAGATGAAGCCGCCGCCACAGAGGCGGGGGACATCAGCGCGTGATATAAGTTCTGTTTATTATAACAGTAAATATCAGTTTTCTTCTACCCCCATAGTCCGCTCATTTACAGATAAAACAGGTCTTTTACTCATGGTATAATTAATGAAACAATCTATCAGGACGCAACAATTGGAGCCATCATGGATTACAAGTACGACGCATTTATATCATACAATCATAATCCGAGAGACATCCGTATCTCGAAAATGCTGCAGCAGAAACTCGAGCAATACAGGATTCCGGAAGGTGTCAGCGCAAAAACGGGCAAAAAGAAGATCGAGAGAGTATTTCTCGACAGAGGCGAACTGGAAGTAGCCGGAGACCTCAATGAAGAGATCCTCAGGGCTCTTCGCAATACTGACTATCTCATCGTCATCTGTTCACCTGAATCTTACGCTTCCCCATGGGTCAAAAAGGAGATCGACTATTTTCTGCAGTATAAAACCAAGGATAATATTCTTACCGTTCTGACAGCAGGAGAACCGTATGAAGTACTTCCGGACGTTCTCCTGTACAGAGAAGTTACCGCAGAGGATGGAACTGTAACAAGAGAAGCAGCGGAACCGCTTTCGTGCGACTACCGCATGCCGGAAAAAGAAGCCAACCGGACGGAACTTCCGCGGCTGGTATCTGCTCTGATAGGATGCAGATACGATGATCTCGTTCAGCGCCGCAAGCAATATCAGCAGAAAATCAGAACCAGGATCGCAGCAGGCGCGGCCGCGCTCATGACGCTCGCATCCGGTTATATGATCTGGAGCAACCACCGGCTCAAGGCAAGCTATGACAGAACTCTTATAGAGCAGTCCCGCTCCCTCACGATGCAGTCAGAAGAAGCCCTCGCTCAGGGCGACAGGATCGCTGCGGCCCAGTTCGCTCTGGAAGCCCTGCCGTCGGCTGATCAGCCCCGCCCGCTAGTAACGGATGCGGTACTCGCCCTTTCCAATGCGCTCCATTTATACCAGACGCCTCATACTGTTTTTACGGAATCCGCTGTTCGGCATTACAAGGGTGTTGTAGAAGGAAAGGAAATAACTAACACCCTGTTCCATGCCTTTGATACCTATTCGGATGATGATCTCAGCTATCTGGCCGCTGTCTACAGCAACAGCAGCATATGTTTCTGGGACAGGGAGACAGGAGATCAGATCCTGACAGAATATACCGACAGCCTGCACCGCGATGGCATCACAGTACGTAATGTCATTTCAGCTCCGGATGGACATGCGCTCATCATTGCAGAGCAGCAGATCTGCTGCCTTGATGTTTCTTCCGGCAAAGCTGTCTGGACGATGGATCTCAATGATGATTCCCTGAGTTTTTATGAGGATCCAAGTCTGGCAGATGGAGTGTTATGGATATGCATAAACGGCACCTGGGCGGATGGCCTGTACACCATTGCCGGTATCAATACTGATAACGGTGAAGTGCTCTATGAGCAGCAGTTCGAAGATTCTCCGCATCTGATGCAGGCTTCCCCTGACGGAAAGACTCTTGTCTGCAGTTTTGATGTCTGGGAAGACGATGAGGAGGACAGCGAGTCAGAAGACAGCCAGAACATCCTCGCGGCAGATTATGAAAAACTATGTGTGATCGGACCCGGAAAGGAAGACTTTCGTGAAATTGCAAAGATGCCGCATATAACTGATCTTGCGTTTGATCAGAGTGGACATCTTATCGTTGCTTCTCAGAATCAGGACCCCGGATTCGAAATCTCAGAATCCCGGAGTTTCCGGTACAGATCAGGCGGAACGACCATCGTAGGCAGCTCAGGTGAGACCAAGACCTATTTTATATCATGTCTGGATCCATCTGACGGCAGGACCATCTGGCAGAATGAGCTGAGCGGTATATTCAAATCCTATCCTGTCATAAGTGACCCGGGTGAGCCGGAGTCAAGAGATGGTATGACTGCCTGCACGATAGGAAGCATTCTTGTATACTTCGATTCTGAAGGAAATAAGGTGGATTCAGTTGATTTCGGATCCAATATCGCTGCCTGCTATAAAGGGAATGATGATGATGAAATCCTGTACGCCGTGCTCATGGATGGCAGCCGGGTCGGATGGTCTGCCTCCGAAGGACAGGTCAATATTCTGTACAATCTGTTTCTCGCCCCTGTAGATGCTGCAATCGTTGACGGTGAATCCATTTTCCTGATACACTCCGAGACCACTTCGGACGATGCCCATATCATTGAATATCACTTTCACAGTCCTGATGAGAAATGGGAGGAATATGATTCTCCTGAGCGCCTTGAAGGCTGGAAACCGGACGGCGATATATATGTCGAATCCTATGAACAGGGATGTGCCGAAATCAGGCATTATGCACCTGCCACTGAAGAGGATACCGTTAACAGTAAAGGCGGTTCAAGGATCTTCGGGATCACGCTGAGGGACGATCCTTCAGGAAAAATAACTAAGAAGGATATGCTTATCGAAGATCAGGAATTCATGCATTATGACTACATAGGTAAGGCCGGTGAAAAGCTGTATTTCGCTGGTGACAGCATGGATGCCGTCTACATTGCCACAGCCGGTCTCAGCACCGGTAAAGCAGAGGAGAAAATACTAGAAGATGTCCTCGGCTCCGCACGCGTTCTGTCATACGGTATTACAGAGACTGATGGGCAGGCACGGGTCAGCATTCTGCTGCTCCCGGGGTACAGTGAAGAAGACGATCTTATGAAGATCCTCAGCATCGATCCGGAAAGCGGCGAGACAGATCTTGCTGATATCCGGGAACTGTCTGAGGAAGAATTAACGTATCTGAAAGGGCTCGATGTTGTCTCGCCGTGTTATGACAGAGACAGCAATTCGGTCTGGATCTATACCGGCAGTGAAAAGGTTTACGAATATGATATCAGTTCAGGAGAAGAACTTTCTTCGATAGATATAGGAAAGGGTGACCCGCTTGGCATCACAGTATGTAATGACGGCAGCTTTATCGTCCTTGAATCCTATAATTATGGCAGCCGGCTGCATGTATATGACAGAAAAACACAGGAAAAAAAGCACACCATCAGGATGGAAGATGTGGAGCTGTATGACCGTACACTGCAGTCTGAGATCCTGCCCGACGGGAATATTCTCCTCTCCACAGGTGATGATAATGCTTTTGTTTTCGATCCGTCTGATTATTCGATCCTGTCGAAGATATATGACTTCAAAGCCTTTAACCATGATACCGGCGAAATATATCTTGACCTGGGATACTACAATGAATACAACCTCACCGGTCACGTGCCTTACAGGACTCTGGATGAGATGATCCTCGAGGGAGGAATCTTTACGGGGAAGGACAAGCCTGAATGATGTTTAGCCGTCCTTCTCCCTGTCTGACTGCCTGAGTTCGCTGAACGGGACCAGATTGCCGTGGACTTTAGCAAGCGGCCTCCTGTCACCCTGATTATCCTCAGGGCTCGGGATGTAGCCCTCTGTCCTCATATATGCATTCCATCTGTTATGCTCGAGCTCTCTGCGCAGCATGCATTTTTCGCATGAGCATTTCCATCTGTCTCTCGGCTGCTCAGGCGAATTCAGGCACTCGTACTCCGGCCTCAGCTTGAGGCGCCATTCGAATCTTGAGTTGTCATCATCGCTGATCACAATATTTCTCTCCTGCATCACGCGGACAGCTTCTTCCTCATTGAGCTCCAGATCCGGATCAGACAGCACATTTCTGAGATATTTTGCTTTTACGATGGACGAATTCCTGAAATACTCATGTCTCTCATAGTTGAGCAGCTCTCTCTTGAGATCCTTCTGCTTTTCTTCATCACGGCTGCCGTCATCTGAAACATCGATCCACTTGATGTGCTGGCAGAATCCCAGATTTTCCTCATCTGTATTCTTGATGTTTTCATAGGTATAAGTGTCGCTCCGCTTGCCTATGAACCTCAGATCATAACTCTCGTCCTTATAGGTAACGATATTGTTATGCATATTGATATCCTTGAGGATCTCATCTTCATCAGCGCACAGAGCATAGATCTCCGGCTTTTTCTCTATTCTCTCGAATATGGTTCTGAGCAGAACCGCTGTTTCAAGCGTATCGCCGTCGCTTCCCCTGTCCGTTATTACTGCGTCGGTTCTGAGCAGTCTTTCTGCCAGCGGGGACTGCTCTTCCATACCCTGCGCAGTACTTATGAGCTTCATCTGGAAGTCGCCGCTTTCAAACTTAGAACTGCCGATGAACTCGATATCATAGAAGGCATCTCCTTTTCTGTCCATACGGTTGGTCCTGATGATATCCGGACATTCAAATTCAAGCAGACTTCTGACATTCAGCTTCTCACCGGTCATTCCGGAAAGGATCGTATCCTGTACTTTCATATCATCCGCGTAGACGATGTTCAGCTCCAGCCGGAACTTATCTGACTGACAGAACCACAGAAGAGTTTTTATAAAAGTAAAACTAAGATGCGTGTCCGCGAAGACCAGTATCGACAAAGTGTCTCCGGCGCTCTTGCTGACCCCTGCAAAAGCATCTCTGATACACTGCATTTTAGGAATCTCTCTCCAGGCTGTCTGTACATCCGGGTCAACTCTGCGGAGCCTGAGGATGCCTCCGTTCCTGATCCGGGACTTCAGCGTCTCATAATCCCAGTGGTTGGCATCTGCTTTTTCAAGATTTTCCGCTATATCGAGCGACGCGGTAAGAGAATCAATGATCATATCATGACCCATACGCGCGGCTTTGACATATATACCGTTATTTGTTCTTCCTTTATTCCGGATGCACAGCTTTCTGGCCTGCATCACGTTTTCCTTTTCATCATGACCAAGAAGGAAGTATTCCGTGAGCGGTTTGCGGTCCTTTATCTCCAGTTCTGAAATGTCTGTCCTGAGCATCACTGCGCGGAGTCTGTCCGCGCGCTCCCGCAGCTCATAATTTGCCTCATCATCTTCCGGATAGACATCAGTATACACCAGGCTGGCACGCGGATAGATCCGCCTTATATCCTCTGCAAGAAAAATCGTGTCACTGTTGAGCTCAGAGAACAGAAACAGCGGCTGGTTTCCGGATGCCATGAAGTGTACTCTGATCTTGGATGTGATCTCTTTAAACAATGAGAGTATCGCGGAAAAAGTCAGCATCGGCGCGACAACGTTGAGTGTCAGTCCCACTAAAGTCGTGAACATCGGCAGGTTGATGTCGCCTTCTTCCGATGGAAGCAGCTCGGACCACGATCCGTCCAGCACGAATGTGCGCAGGGCGTTCTGCATGCTCTGGAGAAGGGACGTCACCACCAGCCATACACCCGCGGCCATCGGATAAGTACTGCTGTAATCCCTGAATGACAGAGGGAAACCAATGATCACAAGTCCTGTAAAAACAGCTGCAACCAGAATAACAAGCGCGGTCTGATAGCTGATCCCCTTTCCGCTCCGGATCCTCCACACTACAAACAGCCCTGCTGCAAGTACTATTAATAACGAGACTGCTGATACTATGATCATGTTAATACATTCTCCCCGCAGATCATTCTTTCTCTATTCTGTAACCCATTTTCACAACCATTTTCAGCGTTGTCAGCGCTGTACTCCGGTCATACTCCTTCTCGCTTTCCGGCAGTTCATCATAAGGTACCAGAAGCGGGGTCTCCATTTTAACAGGATCCTTGACAGGACCATAAGTCCATCCCTCTGCTATTCTTCCCGCAGCCCAGACATTATGAACATTCTCCGATATCTTTTCGGTAAGTTCAAGGAGTTCGTCTGCAAGAACTACATCATCAAGTTCAACCGGCTCCGGCTTAAACATAATACTGTCTCCTTATGAAAAGCATTTCTGCTGATTAAGCAACGTAATTACTTGGAATTGACAATAGCTGCTATCACTTCTTTGACTCTGTCCGGATCGATCGGCGGGAATGACGCGAACGGTGTTATCCTGATAAGCGCTCCATCCTTGACCAGAGGATACTGTTCTCTGAAAAGCAGGAATCCAAGTCCATAGACGTCCTCTCTGGCGGCGGCATTCATTTCGATCTCGCCGGCATACTGAGTCTCTCCTATCTGGTACAGGTACTGGACCGAAGCCCATACCGCCATGCCTTCATACACAACATCATTGGCGATCCGTGTCAGTGCAGGATTGCCCATATTGTATATCCTGTTGACAGCTCCGTCCGGCCAGTTAATGTACTGCCAGATATGTGTCATCTCATGCACCATGGTTTCAAGAGCGGCCAGTCTCGGACTGCCGTTTTCCATGATCAGCATATAGTCATCCTGCTTTTTCTGCGCGTAGCCCAGAACACGGGCTGCGTAGTCTGTTGACGGTCTGAATACCATTCCGGCGCCCTTCGCGACAGTTCTGGCATCTGCCATCCTTACGGCAACAGGTACTTTGAACTTGATGCCGTAGAACATCTCCATGAGTTCGAGTGCCTGATAGAAGAGTTCTTTCAGTTCATCAACTGACGTTACTGCGCTTGCCGAGCAGTCATTGCAACGGACTCTTCCGTCATTCAGCATCTCATAGCTGGCTCCGCTCAGTGCTCTGCCGCAGAAGTCGCACCGGTTGACTGCGTTCGTATCAAGATCTGTCTTGATGAACAGTTCTCTCTTTCTTGCATGAGTCAGATTATTGTCTGTCCATCCATGTGTACTCATGTACTCCGTCAGCTCCATGAGTTTGAGGCGGCTGTCGATCTCATCGTATCCGAATTTGAGGAAGCACTCTGCTTTGTACCGCGACTGAGCAGCAGACGCAGGTGCAGATGCTGTATCCTTTTCCTGCTCTTCTGATTCCGGGGCAGGATTATCTGCCGGCTTTCTGACAGGTATCCCTCTCGGGATTTCCTTTCCTTTGCCTGCTTCCTTTGAGTCATCAAACAGGTGCGGGATCTCTTTCAGTTCTTCCCACAGCATCCTGTTATCCTCTCCTCCCGGATTACTTTGCAGACTCTCAGAGCTGAATCCCAGAAGAGGCGCCGTCGGTTCGTCCATAGCCGGATCAGGGAGCGTAGGCTCATCTTCTTCCGGTTGGAATTCCCTTACTGTATCTGTCACAGTTTCCTCATCTGTCACAGTTTCCTCATCGATGGCTGCCGGTATTTCTCCGTTACCGGAATCATCCTGTACCTGAGCGGCTTCAGTATCTGCAGGCATTTCAGACACTGCTTCGCCTTCAGCGTTATCCTGACTTTCCGGAGTATCCGATTCCTCTTCCTGTGCATCAGAAGGAAGTATCTGCCGGATGCGCCGGATGATCTTCTCAAGCAGGCTGCGGCTCTCTTCTTCGGCTTTCTCGATAGTATAAGCGTAAGAAGGCTGCACCGGATCTTTTTCCTCCGGTTCTTCCATCTTCTCAAAGTGCCAGGTGAGGAAGTCTCCCATTATGTTCATCAGCTTGTCCCAGTTTCTTTCAACTGCTTCGACAAGACCGAGATCCACTTCACTGTCCTCGATGATATAGACACAGTCATCCTCGATATCTCCCGTTACCGGGTAGACTATGCTGCCAAGATAGCCGTCCATATCCTCAGGGAACTTTGCCGTAACCGCAAGGAACGGGAAACCATCCGGGAATACCGATCGGAACATCTCCGAGAGCAGCAGACAGAATGTGAATCTCATGTATTCATCTGTCTCCGGCATCCGGATCCGCAGCATCGTCTTGTTGCGGTAATCACGGGTATAGTTTTCTATAAGCGGATCCATCGACAGATCGACCGTCCTCGCCGTACTCAGGTCGTGAACATCATCCATATCCAGATAACCTGATGTCTCAACATGGATATCTCTCTGGATGAAAGCAAACTCGATATCCGAGACCTTTCTGTTGCTCAGCAGAATATCCTCCCTGTTGATCAGAGAGTACCTGCGGAGCTGTCTGTAGTATTTTCTCTCATTGAAAAGATCTGAAGCGCGCCGCAGGACCACACCTGTCTGAGGTGAAATATGCCTGACTCTGTAGTATTTGCCTGCGTAAGTCACGAACTGCCCAGGCATAATACACTGCGTTACATGACTGAAGAATCTGGCATCGACATAATCTGTCTGCCCCTCTTCCTCTTCTACTATGTAATATGCCTCTGCGAGAGTTTTTTCAAAATACTTCCGGAATGTATCCGGTGAGATGGTATATACATTTACTTCCTGAGTTGTAAGATCGTCGACCTCTATGTCTTCAGTATCAATATCGATCACTTCCGCCGATACCGGTGTGTATTTGAGCATGCTCTTGTTCAGCAGAGAAAACGCCCCTTCTCCGTCAGTGCCGACAAGGTGATACTCATCAAGGATCTCCTGATCGCCTACCGGACGCCTTCTCATCAGAAGGATCAGTTTCAGGAGTGTATTGCGTTCGGTTTTGGCATAATCCGGAACAATGGAAGGGATTGCTTCCGGATTGGCGAGGAACATCTGCTGATTGCAGCGCATGTAATCTCTGAGCAGATAGTTCTCAGACAGCACATTGACAAATGACTGGTCTCTTCCCCTTGAGAGGAATGTCCGCATAGCCGCGAACATGTTATTGAACTCGTCCTCAACAATAGCAAACTGCTCCTTGCGCTTCGGAGCACTCCACAGACTGGAAATGAACTGTATCTTATCGTAAATCGCACTCTGCTGCGGAGACTGATTCATATACTGGCAGATAACTTTGTAATTCTGCCCGGCGATCCACTTGATATCTCTGATCGGCACCTTGGTCTCACCGTACCACTGGACCTGAGGGATCTGATTCTTGACTGCGATCGCTGCGAGCTCCACCCCGTTGCCGAGGTATCTGGTCTGTCTGTCAAATAGCTGCTGCCTGCAGAAATCACCGTCTGCGTTCCATGTCATTCCGGTATAGACACAGCGAGGCACAGGCTGCGCAACTACTTCCGTGAATTCTGTCCTAAGAATATGGGACAGTGAATCAACGAGACCGTCAACAACCCTGTCGCATACGAAATAGACAGGCTTTTCTTCACCTCTCTCGATCTCTCTGGACAGAATGCTGAGAGCTACCTGCCCCGTGCTCAGTATTGCGGAAGGCTCTATAAGGATCACAAAATCTGTTTTGCCGAAGAACTCTTCATTATTCAGAACGACTCTGGAATCATACAGTTCCGGAAAACTGAGCACTCCGACTTCACAGTCTGTTTTGTGCGATGAAAGGCTTTTGACATGCCAGAGCGACGGCATATGTGTATATCTGCCGAGAAGTCCGTCCAGCCATTCTATGACATCATCCTTGGTTGACATCCTGCCGGTTATAACAGCACATTTTCTGCCTGAAACAAGAGCGCGTACGATCGGGAGCGTTATATACAGCTCAAGATCTCTGTAGAACGGATTATTATAAACGACATTTCTGCCGTGCATAAGATCACGTGTCGCTTCAACACCATCTGTTTCCGCCTCCATGTATCTGTTGTCCGCGTTATAATAGTCGGCCGTGATCCGGTCATATTTGTCTTCTGACTGGCTGAGATTTTTCACCAGATCTGCTGCGGTTTTCCGGCCTGTCAGCTCAAATCCTGTAAGGGATGACAGGAGCGGCTTCGGGAGCAGGTGCTCAAAGATCTCCCTGATGCGGAAATAGCTGCTGATTCGCCTTGAATCAGCTGCCTCCCCTCTGAAATTGTGCTCAAATTCTGTTCTGGTTTCTCCGTTGATGAAATGAAATAACTCGTTCATTATGATTACTACTGAGCAAGGGAACGTCAGTGTAATAACAGTTTCACCTGATCTGGAGTTGATAAAGCATAGAAACAGACCTGCGGCACCGGTTATCAGCCATCTGATCACGTTCAGAAATGATCTGTAGTTGGTCCATCTGTACTGCAGGAACCACGTATCATATTCTTCCGCGTACGAATAGAATCTGGAAGATGTCGCCTCGATGAGTTCCTTTTTGGTCCATCCTTTGATCAGCATACGGCCTATAATGACTTTGACTGCGATAAATCCTGCCATCAGGATCATATTGGATACGATCACAGCATAAGTCACTGCATCATAACTCATCAGAATCATCTCGATCCAGATATGGTATTTCCAGATGATCAGCACACCGGCAATAGAATAGATAAAGGCGATGGGTGTCAGAAGAGCAAGCTTCGCCTTGTCTTTTTTCCTGGCACATACTGCGTCCTGCAGCAGCGTCAGTACAACTATCGGCAGTATGCTGCTTAATACACTATATACTGTCATCGTCGTATACTTCCTCTCTGACCAGTCTGAGCTTACTTATAAACGCAAAAGGTGTTGTGATCTTCATGCCCGACTTGTTCACATCAATATCAAAACTTCCGCCGGTTTCAAGTGAATAGAGCATATTGTCAGCAGGCGGAATAAGCACATCGACTTTTACATCATCACTGATCACCGGTCTGTCATAATCCACATCCAGATGGAATGCCTCACCCCATGCGCGCAGACGGGACATGAACAGATCGATCGCTGAGAGATGTTTGTATCTCATAACTCTTGCCGAACCGGCATCCCTGTTCTTCTTCGCCGACATATCCAGATAAGAACGGCCTCTTGAATGCGAAGCTACAGCGCTGAGATAATCTGTATATTCTCCTGCGTTATTCTCCAGTCTGTTGAATAAGGACTGTATCTTGCGGTTAAAATCTCCAATCAGGCTATCCAGCTTTTTCTTCTGCACCAGAAGTATACTCAGCCCCGAAATAAGAATAGCAGCGATGAACGTCAGTACCTCAAGCCCTACATAGGTCCAGGAAATCACTTCTCCTTTGATGTACTGGACCAGCACAGGGATCTGGGCTGCAATAACGAGGAGTATGCAGATCAGAAATGTCTGAAGGACAGGCTTCAATGTCACACGGCCACGCATGTATTCTCTGACTCTGGCGGATTTTTCTTCTACCTCTTTATCTTCTGTGATCTGACCTGACGGCAATTTTCCCTGAATCTCTACGATTTCTTTGTATAATGTGTCAGTCTCCAGCTCAAGGTCTTCTCTCTGATACCTGTCCAGACGGATGACCTCACTCTCATCATATATGTAAGCATCCTTCATTCTGTTTGCGGTCTGATCAAGAGCCCGGTCCGCGATCCTCACACTTTTGGCAAGAGAATCTTCCGTACGTTTCTGCTCTTCATCCCACATGGCTATTTCAGAAGCGGGATTTCTGCTTATTATCCTGAAAAGACCCGGCTTGATTCTGGTCTTCGTGCTTCTCGGCAGATCGAAAACAACAGGAATATCTATCCTGTAGTCCGGAAGACCGGCTTCCTGGTTGATGAATCCCCGCGCCTCTTTACGCAGATCACTTTTAATGACTGCTCTTGCAGAGCTGATCCTGTTGACGGCAAGCTGGAAAGACTCTTCCATCTGATCCAGATCTATCTCAGTATCCACTTCATACAGCCTGTATGCCTGCAGACTGGAGGAATCGATCTTATTCGTTGCCAGAAGCATGACAGTCAGCCAGAATCTGAACATATCCGCTTCTCTGCGAACCGGACCCTGTCTCACAAAATCAAATACCAGAAATCTGCAGATCGCCGGATAGCGGTTGCGCTTCCAGAATTCCGAACTCCTTGACTCAACATGATTTTTCCAGCTTTTAGATATATCTTCCTCATCCATCCAGGGCATCCGGACAGAAATCAGCATTATTGTTGTCGGCCTGACTCCGTCGTATTCATATTTTTTCTGAAGTGCCCTGTACGCATCCTGCTGCTCCGGGTCTTCTACCGGTTCATATACAACTCTCGGCTGCATCAGCGGTTCTTCGATCAACTTGCTGGTGAACTGTTTTTCAGCCGGAGGAATTCCTCCGAGCATATGTGTCAGTCTGATGACCGGGTCACTGCTCTCACTGGAAGCATTCTCCGGTTCATTCCGGAAAACATCATAAGGATTCTGTATCCCGTCCTGTTTCCTGCGTGAACCATTCATGGCATTGCAGACAACGACCGCTGTCCAGTCTTTCCTGCCGTCTGTCAGTTCACGTATGTCCGGAAGGGCTTCATCGATAGTACGGCCTTTGGGATTCCAGGTGCAGAAGTCAAGCATGTCATTACGGATCGCATCAGAAAACAGCGATCTGTAAATGGAAAATGTCTCCATTGTTTCTTTAGACATTATTACTACTGAGTACATGGAGAACACCTCCTTTCACTTATTCTTCTGCTCCCTGCCTATTTCCTGTGTTCATCACGGACCGCACGGATCTTATTAGCGTCTTCCATTCTGTCGATTTTCTCCATAGCCGCAGCTATGATCGCGCAGGTACGGTCAAACAGAGATTCTTTGAACAGAGTTCTGTCCGCTTTGCTCTCGATTTCGACATCCTTGATATACTTGCTGAACTGTTCCAGTAAAATATTCCCCATCATTTCAGGGATCTCTTTGTCCGGAATAAAGTTTTCAAGATACCTTCTGATCTCCGCGATCTCGACCCTGATGATATTGATAACATCCTCCTCATAGTACTCTTCCTGAGTCGTGGACTTTTTCATCAGCATAGGAATGGAGAAAATGCTTGTCGCCGGCACCGTTTCGTTTTTCTTTCCGAGACCAGGCTCTTTGATCGACAGCCTGCTGATGCCGCTGAACAGGATCCCTTCTTCAACAGACTTGTTGCCGTTGACTTCATTTTCTATCACATGATCAATTCTTGAGTTGATTTTCTCTACCAGCTCCGGATAGATCGAGACAGCATCAAGAACTTCATAGAACTTATCGCACTCAGTGCCGTTGGAGACTATGAGCTTGCTGTCATCCATATCAAGGGTATCGACTTCCAGCTTGTAGACGCTGCGCGAATTTTCCTCATACAGCTTGACATACCCCTCGATCAGTCCCCAGAAGAAAGCAGCATAGATCTCGTTTTCCTGTTTTCTCTGATTATCGTCATCAAGATCCGGCATTTTGGAGACAAGATGCCACCATCTGTCTATGTGCGGTGTGATCTCCTTACTGAAATGAGGTGACGGATGGATTCCTTTTACAAGATCATAGTAAGCTCTGAAATACTCTCCTGTCGGTCTGTTATATGTCTCAGACTGTACTGACGGAGCGAATTTTCCGAGGTCATTCGCCCTGAGTCCATAGAATGACTGATAGAACATGATCATGTTCTTAGGAACATCCTCATCCGGTGATCCGCCGGAGTTCATGAGATTCTTCTTGATCAGCTGCGCTCTAGGCGAATCGTCGCCTTTGTCCGGAGCGAGTGATTTGTTGAAGGTGCATGCATGGATCGGCTCTCTGGCCTCTCCGAGCGGGCTTTCAATGAACGGGCAGGAAAGCTTCCTGGTATCCTCTATCTTCTTTGCTGTATACAGCAAAGTATCTATGTTGTCGGCCTCTTCCGGATTGCATTCATAGACTGCTTCCATCTCTATTGCGGAGATAATATCGATATCTATCTCGCTTCCGTATTCTCTCATGACGGAAGTCTTGAAATATCCGATGATGCCGTCATCGAAGAGCGCGCCGAAATATCTGTTGTTGCCCGGCTTCTCACGCATATTGGCATACTGGAGCACCTTGTAATAGATCTCCTGAGCGAGCTCGGAATCGATCGAGACCGCGCTGCCTTTGTAAGGTTTCCTCTCGTACATCCTGTCAAGACACTTTCTGGAAGCAGCAACATAGACAGCAGTACTTCCTCTTCTCGCGTCATACTTCTTGTAGATATCATTGATCCTGCTGTCGATGCTGTCCACCTTGCTCTCAAGCGTGTTATAGAAGGATTCGAATGCCTTGATCATGGAGTCAATATAGCTAATGCCCTTCACTATGACATAGTGCTGTGCTTCCTGTATCATTGACTCATCCACTCTCTTAAGATACTGTCTGTATTTTCTCTTGATCTCATCAGGATCATACGGGGACTTCTTCTTGAAAGGTCCCTTGCCTGCTTTCATATCCGCGAGATCTTCTACAGTCTCCTCCTCGTCGGTTTCCGGATTGTCAAAAGTCCTCTTCTCAAAAGATTCAAAGTACTCCTTGGCCTCCTTGAGTTCATAATCCAGACCCTTCTCGTGTTTCTTCAGTTCCTGAAGGATCTTGATCAGAAGATAACGGATCGCATTCGGGTGGAGGAACCTCCCATCGGTAGTAAGCATGTAGGATTCGAGCTTGTAGTCCTGCTTCTGATCTATATTGCGGTCTTTAGGAGGATTGAACATTGCATAGGCAAGGCTCTGTTCCACGCCCTGAACGTAGATCATGCTGCGCTTGCGGTATTTCTCCATTTCATGGTAAGCAGTAACGAATTCATCGAGATCTTTCTCAAGATTGCTGATCTGCGCAACCACCTGATCATGAGCCGAAGACATATCATCACTGCCTGCCTCAATGTCATTGCCGACCTTGTTGAGTATTGCATTGATATAATCGATCCAGCGGTCTGAACTCTTGGTGAATCCATCAGCTTCCATGCGGATGCATGAGTTCACGATTGCCTTGGCAAAAGGATCCTCCTGTTTTGCAAGGGCATCTATCTGTTTGACATAGAAATCTGCCGCGTCAGGATTCTGTGTGAAAATACCGCTTTCCATCTTCTTGCTGTTCTCAAGACAGATCTCGCGGTACATATTATCGAATACTAGCCACTGAGAGGATACGGACTGTCTTGCCCACTTAAGAGCAATGAAAGAACGGATATCCTCGAACGGATAGATCAGCATGGATGCTCCCGCTCCCGCATATCTGTTACGGCCTCTCTGATTGGCAAGTTTTCTTATCGTATTGTCCTCTGACGAATTGCTCCTCTTGTTCATCGGGCTCATCGACTGAGCATAGATACAGTTGGCAGCGTGTTCAAGATAGTCATCAAATGAATTGAGCTTGCCGCCATCCGCATTCTGGGCATCGAACAGGAAGCAGAAATCATAAGGTCTGACAGAATATTCTTCATATCCTGATATACCGACTCTCGGGAACTTCATGGATACCGAATCACGGTATCTCTCATGCAGTGTGTTGTCTCCCTTCATGAGGAACGCGTCAAGTTCTCTCAGCGTTGCATAAGCATTCGCTTTGAGGGTATTCCTTTCCGCCTGTCCTACAATTACCTCGTCAAATACTTCAGGGAGTATGAAGAATCCCCTTGTGATATTGGCGCTCTGGCGGAAATGCGTATTAAGGTAATTCTTGATATACATCGCAACCGGAAGAATCAGTCCCGATCCGGTACCTCCTGCAAGAGAACTGCAGATGACAACTCTCAGCGCCTGGTCGATCTTATCGGTCTCGACCTTGTACAGACTCTGGATCGCTTCATGCAGCGGTTCCAGCTTTCCTGCCCGGATGACTGTCTCAAAAGCAAGTCTTGAAATGGATCTTACCTGTCCTGCTCCTTCTGTCAGCGTCTTGCCGTTCACGATAGCATTTACCGGGAACCATGTATCTCTGGCATGTGTGTCCTGGTTGAGATAGTCTCCTACGGTCTGCTTCGTAGATGTCTGGATCGTATATATATGCGGGCTTCTCTCCTGTATTTCTCTCAAGTCATTGATATCAGTATCAAATACCGCAAAAGCAATATTATCTTTCTGCTCGTCTGTAACTTGATTCGATACTCTTTCAATGATCTTGCAACCAGTTCCTCCAAGTCCGATCAACAGTGTTGGTGCGTTCATTATTCTTTCCTCCTGAAATTCCGTAACTATATACCTGACTTCTGTTTATTGAACTGCCCTACTCATTGAGAGAGCATGTATACTTGACTCCGTTTATCTCAGACGTCATCGTCAGACCGGATGATGCAATAAATTTCCTTCCGCCTGTATCTTCTACAAGTCTGTCCGCGCGTTCTCCGTCAAACTGTATATTTTTCTTCTTTCCGAATTCTTTGAAGTTGGTTACTTCCATTCTCCCGCCTTTTGCGCCCTTGACCTGAAGCTTCGGCGCGCCGGCGATGCCTTTCGGCACATATCTTATGGATCCTTTTTCTGCAACATACGGCAGGAAAGTCGTTATTGTTTTCTTGGTGTACTGACCGTTGGTCGGCTTCGGCGGTTTCATATAACTGCCTATGATCTTGGATCTCACCAGCGGCCGCTTCTTAAGCTTTTTCGGCAGATAATGCTTTATTCCCGGCACATATCCGAGTATAAGGATCAGCAGGAGAGCTGCAGCCAGCGAGATAACTATCATTTTAAGATGCTTATCTATCCATGAGCGGTTGTCACTGATCCTTATGGTTCCTTCACCTGTTCCTGCCCATGATTCCTTTCCTACTTCTCCGCTATACTCAAGACTGACAGATCTGTCATCGTAAGTTTCGTGTTTGAGTTTTTCCGGGGAGACCGGATAGACATTATATATTCCCGGACTGTCACTTTTTTCTATTCTGTATTCCAGTTCCGGACCTTTTGCTTTTTTTGCTGCCTTTACAGATGGAACATCCATTTCCGCCCATTGTTCCGGTGTAGGCTCCTGCCCGTCAACTAACGCCTTTACGATCGTAGGCTGATCATTTTCAGGGAAACCCTTTTTGGACAACTGGTGGACCGTCCCGTCATCTACTGTAAATGTGATCTCTTTGTCTTTATAGATCGAATAATTCAGATGTGTCTGAACGGTATAATGCTCGAGATAGTGTGCCGTTGCATCTATAGAAAGAGGACCTTCTTCTATCGTAACCGTGGATCCTTTACTGATACCATCCTGCACATTGTCATTGTTATTGAGCACAGCTTCATAAGTGACCTCTCCCAGAAGACTGGACCCTTCTATCTTTTCTGTCGTTCCTCCCTTGACAAGATCAAAGTCGATCGTATATTCACCTGCTTCCAGATCGGTGAAATCTGTTACTTCTTCATCACCCTGTTTCAGTGTCGCGATAATATCGACATCAGGCTGATAGTAAACTTCTATAGTTTTAGCTCCTGTGACATCAAGTGTATAATCTCCTTCTGCAAAATTGCCGCGGAATGTCGCCATACTGCCACGGAGATTTTTATCTACTGTTTTCGATATTTCTCCCTGTTCTCTTAGCTTACCTGTTCTGGTTGTAGCATCTTTTGCTTCGCTGTACTGCACGTTTACAGCTTCCTCTGAAGGACTTAAATTCTTTCCGTCTGACGACTTTATACCCTTGATCGATACATTTTCTCCCTGAGCGAATACGATCAGTTCTTTCATAGGGATGTCAAAACTGACCTTGTTATTATTCACATTCAGACTTGCTCTGTTGAATACCTGCTGTCCTATCGCTGTCAGTTTCTTTAATATCTCGTCGCTTGTAGCAGCCTTTTCATAGTATATGCCTCTGCTGCTGTCCGAGTTTACCCCATCCATCTTCACGCTTGGTCCCATAGCGAGAAACATGACTTGTATATCATCAGGAAGTGACTTAAGATCCTTATCCACATTCGTCATGTCTTTCATTTCCGGCGGTTCTTCAAAATAGCCGTCAGTCAATATGACCAGCCATTTTTCGTCAGCCCCAGCTGCTTCACCGCTCGAAAAGTACTCTTTTGCCGCGTCTACTGCGGGATAAGGTGTCTCACCATCCTCAGTGACTTTATTATGTACCTTCTCTATATTGGCTTTTGCGCCATCGCTTCCTTTGAGTATCAGATCCGGCTTGCCTCCGCCGTTCCGGTGTGTGCTCATATAGAAAACATTGAGTGTATCATTTTCGCCCAGCATTCCCGCGAACACCTCAAGGGAATACTTTGCTTTGCACCAGGTATCCACATAGGAATTACTGTCATAGATCATACTCCCGGAATCATCGTAAACCAGATTGATCACTCTGCTCTGGCCGTCCCCGGCAGCATTAACAGGTACAGGCACTGTTGTGCCGATAAAAATCAGCACAAAAAAAGTCAGCAGAATAATTCGCATCCTTCTCAGCGAATCAGAATATCTGCTGTATATCACATTCTTTTTTCTGTAATTATCCATTATTTCACCTTCCCGCATATTTACGGATATACAGGTACAGCTTGCTATAAGTAGTCATAATGATAACATTTATTATAAGATACATTCAATTTGATGAAACTTAAGCTTTTCAAATATTAAGTTAATATATATTTATATTAATGTAGAAAAAAATAAGCCTTTACTCTTTTAAACGAATAAGGGCTTATCTGCTTCATATTGAATTCTTTTACTTGAGTTCGATGATGACTTTGCGGTATGGATCCTTTCCTTCACTGCGTGTCTTCACCTTAGGGTGATTCTGCAGTGTGCAGTGGATCACTTTACGCTCATAAGGATTCATCGGCTCGAGAGTTACAGGTCTTCTTGTTCTCTCTACCTTGCCGGCAAGTTTTCCCGCAAGATTGACAAGTGTCTTCTCTCTCTTGGATCTGTAATTCTCAGCATCAAGGATTACTCTGGTGTATTTTCCTTTTTCCTTGTTGACCACATAGCTTGCAAGGCACTGCACCGCATCAAGAGTTGCTCCTCTCTTGCCTATGATGGTACCGGTATCCTTACCGGTGATCTCGACAAACACCAGATCCTCACCTTCCCTGACACTGAACTTAAGATCGATTCCCATCTGCTCTGCTATGTCTTTGAGAAAAGTCTCTACCGGATGTCCTTCAACAGGATCTAATTTTCTGACCTCATTCAGTGTAATATCTTCTACTGAAAGATCATATTTTTTATTCTTTGATTTACTGCTTTTCCTGGAAGTTCTGGCATGAGCTTTCTCTCTTGCTCTGGCGTCTTCACGCTCTTCAGCTTCATATTTATCATATTCCGCTCTTACTTCATCAGGCAGCTTGGATGATGAATTCTCCGGGAGTCCCGCGAGGATTGCATCTATATCATCAAAAGTTGCTTTTTCCTTGAATGAACTTCCTTTATCTTCTTTTGCAGTTACTCTTACTTTAGCCAGCTTGGATCCGATTCCCAGAAATCCGCTGGATGACTCTTCAAGAACTTCTACCTCTACCTCATCTCTTGTAAGCTTGAGATCCTTGAGCGCCAGTCCTACAGCAGTCTCAACATCTACTCCCCATTTTTCTGAAGATCTCATTTACTGAACATTTCCTTTCATTCTTGCTCTCTTCTTCCTGACGAGTTCTTTCTCAGCTCTTTCAACAAGTCTCTTCTGTTCCTTTTCCTTATTGATATTCTCT
>JBGUJM010000129.1:0-1541 GCA_045113935.1 Anaerovoracaceae bacterium | reverse complement strand
CGTCGTCAGCACCAGTATCACGCATGCCCCATACATTCCCCTCAGGCTTCCGCCGATCACCTGTCCGAGTATGAACTGCCACAGCGGAGTCGGCGACACCATGACCTGATCAAGAGCTTTCTCATACAGCCTCTGCACGCTCATGTTCTGAGCGATCGCACTGAAGCTTCCCGTCATCGTACACATAGCCACGAGTCCCGGAACAAGGAACTGTATGTAAGGCTGTCCGTGGGAAGTTACTCTTATGCCGAGTCCGAAGATTATCAGGTACATCAAAGGAGAGATCATCGCCGCAACGGTGATCTTATAGAAGTCTCGTCTGAACTCGACCCATTTTTCCCAGAGTACTGTGATTATGCCCATATCTTCCTGCCTGTCTACTGCAGCTTGCGTCCTGCTACATCTATGAAGACGTCTTCAAGTGTCGTCTGTCTGAGTACCGATCCCGATCCGGTGTTCTCCAGATAGCGGATAGCTTCCTCCCTTGTTGCAAAGTGCGAGCTCTTAAGATCTCCCTCACCTGTTTCATCGACAGTGAATTCTCCGAGTTCCCTTATGAGAGCCTGCGGGGAATCGAGTTTTTGCAGCCTGCCGCGGTTTATCATGGCGACCCTGTCGCACAGGGCTTCTGCCTCTTCGATATAGTGAGTCGTGAGCAGTATGGTCATGTCCCTGTTGTTGACCTGCTTGAGGAGGTTCCACATCTGACGTCTGGACAGCGCATCCATTCCGGCAGTAGGCTCGTCCAGAAGCAGTATCTCAGGCTCTATGAGAAGCGCGCGGCATATCATCAGCTTGCGCTTCATTCCGCCTGACAGATGCCTGACCGTTCTCCTGTGGTAATCGGACAGCCCCGCGAACTCCAGCAGCTGCTGCGACCGCTCTTTGATCTGTTTACGCGGCATATAATAAAGACGCCCCTGATACTCCATGACCTCATCCATGGTCATATCCTGGCGCATCGAATATTCCTGTGTGATGACGGCGAGCTTGCGCTTCTGCTCGGAAGCAGCCCTTGTGAGTTTGCTGCCGTCGATGTATATCTCGCCCGAACTCGGAAGAAGCACGGTCGACATCATGCTGATCGTGGTTGTCTTGCCGGCGCCGTTAGGTCCGAGCAATCCAAAGAACTCTCCCGTTTTGATTTCAAAGGAGAGTCCGTCTACAGCGGTAAAGTCACCGAATTTCTTTGTCAGTCCGCGCAGTTCGATCATTAAATGCTGCTTTCCTTATTTTCCCTGGCGATTATCAGTGTAAAGTATCCCGCATCATCAGGTATCTCATCGACTGATCTGTAGAGTTTCTCGTTCTCCATGCTGCAGTTTTCGGCAGCTTTCACGTCGTATCCCGATGCAGACAGCATCTTTTTTACTTCAGGCATCCTGCTGGCTGACTTCATGAGCACATAATTGCCCGGCCATTCCAGGGCTCCCTCATGTGTGTTGTGAAGTGCGGGCATCACATGCAATGACTCGTTCCACTCCGTGAGCGATACCCCGAGCCTTGCTGCTGCCGCACAGAACGAAGGTATGCCGCTGACC
>JBGUJM010000128.1:0-1801 GCA_045113935.1 Anaerovoracaceae bacterium | reverse complement strand
CAGATGCCGTATGCGGGGTGGGAACTGTTCAATGCCCCGGACCTCTGTGAGCAGGGGCGAGGGGCATTCAGTGTTTCAAAAGCATTCTATTGATGAACAGACGAACTAAGAAAGATAGTTGTAAGAGGTGACAGAATGGCAGACCCGCAGATGAGCAGGGAAGAACTGATGGAATATTTCGCGGAACTGGATCCGGATGAAAGACAGCGTATGCTGGACGCGATCGCAGATTCAGATATCGACAGCAGCATAACGACCTTCTGCAGGAGGATGTATCAGCGGAGATACACCGATCCGAAGGACCCCAGGCACAAAGTAGATAACTGGCTGTGGAAAATCGTTTATCTTCCGGGACTGTACTCAAAGCGGGGGCTGCTGCAGCGCATCGTCAGAAAAGAAGCAACGGATACCATCAGCGAACTGATGCTGAAGGATCAGGATTCATACAGCGACACAGAGAAGTCGCTCCTGTATTTGGAGTTCCGCAATGCCGCCAGACGATATCTGTCCACATGCAACAGTGACAGTTACGGAAGCAGACTGTTTGGTATGAAGCGGAGCACGGCGGAGGATCGAAGGTACAAGGCGGCGGAAGATATATGGAGAGCATCAGGCGGACTGGCATCTGCATCAGGTGAAGAGAAGAAACTTGAAATCTGGTGCACGGCTCTGAGAGACGAGCTTTATCAGTACGACAGTTCGTGCAGGGAGTATTACGAAGAACTTGATAATAAGTGATCGCAGAGTTCAGAGAAGAAAGCGACAGGAGGAGAGAATGCGATGGAGAAAGTGAAACGCACAATGATACAGCAGCTGGTCACAGCGCCAAAGACGATCACCTTCAGGACGGTGGACGTTCCTGCTGCGGGCCCGGACCAGGTATTGATAAAAATCAAAAAAATCGGGATCTGCGGAAGCGACATCCATGTTTATCACGGCACACATCCCTATGTGACATATCCCTTGACCCAGGGGCATGAGGTGTCGGGGCAGATCGTCCAGGTCGGATCTGCTGTAACAGATTTTGAGATAGGCCAGAAGGTAACGATCGAGCCGCAGGTGTTCTGCGGCAGATGCCACCCATGCCGTCACGGCAAGTACAACCTGTGCGAGGAACTTAAAGTGATTGGATTCCAGACCACCGGAACGGCAAGCGAATACTTCGCTGTTGATGCGTCCAAGGTGACTCCCATTCCGGATGATTTCACCTACACGCAGGGCGCGATGCTGGAGCCGCTGGCAGTAACAGTCCATGCAGCGAAAAGGTTCCCGGATGTCAAGGGTGCAAAGGCCGTCGTTCTCGGCTGCGGCCCCATTGGGATCTTGCTGATCCAGTCCCTCAAGGCGTTGGGAGTATCGGAGGTATTTGCGACAGACATATCGGATACAAGACTGGAGCTGGCGGAGAAGCTTGGAGCGGACTACGCAGTCAACACTCTGAAAAAAGACTATCAGGAGGAACTCCTTGCTGCCTTTGGACCGGATAAAGCGGATGTGATCTATGAGTGCGCCGGTTCCGATGTGACCATGGATCAGGCAATACAGAACGCGCGCAAGGGAAGCGTGATCATTCTGGTAGCTGTATTCGGTAAAAAAGCAAACGTTGACCTGGCAAAGCTCAACGATTCGGAACTTGACCTCAATACATCTATGATGTACCGGCATGAGGATTTTGTGGACGCCATCAGATTCGTAGAAGCAGGCAAGGTGAAGCTGGAACCTCTGAAGAGCGCCGTATTCGCATTTGAAGATTTTAATGCTGCATATGAGTATATAGACAATAACCGGGAGACAACGATGA
>JBGUJM010000127.1:0-39390 GCA_045113935.1 Anaerovoracaceae bacterium | reverse complement strand
TGAGCAGAGAAAGCAAATACCTCTGGGACGACAGGAAGATTGTCGCCAGAGAGAACGGAAAGATGATAGATACGAAAATGTCGTGGCCTCTCGGTCTGCTGCTCATACTTCTGATAGTTATCACTATAGCGCCTGCCCTGCTGAATATGTAACAGAGCAAGGCGCATGAAGAAAAGGAGGAACAGTATGTTTAACAAGGTTAAAAATGCCGTAACAGGCCTGAACTTGGCCATCAGGAACAAAAAAGGAATGGAAATGGTTCAGGTTGCGATACTTGTTGCGATCGCCGTGGCCGTCGGCATCATCTTCAAGTCATCCGTGACAGATTTCGTCAACCGCATATTCGGCAATCTGGACGCGGCCAACTTCTGATGATGGAAGATGTGTATTCAATCATTACGCTCGTATTGCTGCAGGTGCTCAAAAAACAGGCGGCCATGCACCTTGGTACGGGCAGTTCTGAACAAAAGAGGATCGGAAATGACAGAAGCGGCGATATCAATGCCGGTTCTGATACTTACGGCCATGCTTCTGCTGAGGCTGTTTACATTCTACCTTGAGATACTCAGCACAGGTGTCAGTGAGCATATGAACGCGCTTGAGGCATGGGACAGTTACAGAGGGAGCGGAATCAGAAAATACAGTACGGAGAAAGAAATATACATGCTCAGAGGGGGCCTTCTTGAGACCGGTCTGACCAAAAGGATCAATACAAGGTCATATATGCTGAATGAGGATGTGCTGGTGAGAGCAGGTGAGGTCTTTGATTAGCAGGATCATTTTAAAGATCAGAAGAAAAAGCGGATCATCAGCGGTATTTCTGGCAATGGTATTTGTCACTTTTGCAGTATGTATAGCAGGAAGTATAGGAGTATCGAGACGTCTCGCGGTAATGAGTGAATGTCAGGCTTTCGGCAGAGTCTGGACGCGGGCGATCCTGTCAGAATATGACAGACACCTGCTTGATGATTACGGACTGATGGCCTACTGGGGCAATGAAGCGGAGGTGATAAGAAAGATAGATGCATATATGAAATATTCTGTTAAAGGAAAGCTCGGGATCAGGATAGGGAACACAGCTTCGGATCTTTCCGGATATGAGCTGGGGGATCCTGATAACTTCCGGGAGGCTCTGAATAAGGGGTTTGCCGGATCCGCAGCAGAAACTCTGCTGAACGGCCGGTCCAGGATAGCCAGGTCACCGGGAAGCGGACCGGAAGCTGATCACCGCAGCGGTGGAGAGGAAGAAGGAAATACCGGTCATATGTCTTCTTCCGGAAGGCGTATTGGAAACGCAGTCGTTCTGGACACGCTTCCGTCGGGAGGGGCCGGAGGCTCTGTAAGTTCGGATTCTCTGAAAGAGAAAGCAGAGTCCCTCGGAGATGAAAAGGGTGTCAGATACGCCGCTGCCGCAGCCGGAACAGAGATCGCGTTTATGTGGACATATTTCTCGAGTGCTGTGACTGTACCGGATGACAGGCCGCACTATTTCAACAATGAACTCGAATATGTGATCAGAGGCAGTCCGGATGATGATGTCAATTATGAATCATGCAGAACAAGAATATTCATCATGAGAAACGCTCTCAATCTGGCATCCCTGTATAAAGACAAGGCCAAAGTGGAACTCATAGTATCCGCCGCTGAACTGATCACGCCAGGTCCGCTCGGAGCGGCAACGCAGCTGCTGATAGCCGAAGCATGGGCGGCTCTGGAAACAGAAGAGGACATGAAGACTCTATATGCCAATGGCCGGGTGCCGGTGATCAAAAGCGCAGACCAATGGGTGACAGATCTGGACAGCGTGCTCGGCAGCAGCAAAGTCCGCGGTCAGCTCGATGATGAGTCAAAACAGCTGATGGATGAGAACATGGAAGAAATAAGGAGCCTTCCCGGAATAAGCAGGGCTGCGGATATTGTCAGTGAAGGACTCAGCTATGATGAGCATCTTCTGGTCATGATCCTGTGCATGAACAGAAATACCAGACTTCTCAGACTGATGGATATCGTTCAGATAGATATGAAATACAGATATTACCGTGACTTCAATATGATGGAGTATTACACAGGAGTGAGATACGCGATAACAGCGGACGGAAGGAACTATGTTTTCGAGGACAGTTACAGATGATCCAAATGAATATATAAATATGCGGTCTGTAAGAGTGCCCGGCGCAAAGAGCGGGAGCTACATAGTCGAGGCAGCGATAACCCTGCCGGTTTTTCTGATCGCGGTTATGGTCATGAGCTCTGTCATTCTGATGTATGCATGCATCGAGAACTGCAGTTTTGCCGCAGCCGGCGAGCTGAGGAGAAGCAGTGCGGAAGCAGTATATGCAGACACTTCGGTAATGCTGCCTTACAGACTTAAGAAAGAGATAAAAGAAAACAATTCACAGATAGACAGCGCCAGAGTGGCAGATTTCGGATACAGAGTTTCCAGATGGGGACAGGACGAACTCATTGCCCTTACGATGGATATGAGGCTCAGGACCGCCAATCCACTGGGGATCAAGGCAAGAGCACATTATGATCTGGCCCTGGTAACAAGAGCATATGTAGGTAAGATCCGGAACAATCCTGCTATGTCAGCGGATGAAATGTCCGGCGCAGATGCCGAACCGGTCTACATATTCCCTAAACGCGGAGAAAGGTATCATTCTGCAGGGTGCGGGTTTTTGACAGCGGCTTCAACATCCGGGGTTCTGACAAGTTCAGTAAAAGCAAAATATAAGCCGTGCCCGCTGTGCGGAAGCGGCAAGGCACCATCAGGCGCCAGAATATACTATTTTCCCTCTGCAGGTGAGGACTATCACCTCAGCGGATGTTCAGCCCTGCAGAGGAACTATGTCGAAATCGACAAGCGAGATGCACTGGAAAGAGGCTATACTCCATGCTCAAAGTGCGGAGGATAGAACGCGGAGGAAATAATGGAAACTATCAGACACGGGATGACAGGGTACCATATACCCGCTTATATGGAAGAAATACTGACAAGAAATTACTGTCCCTGTTTTGTACGCATGACAATGATCAGGGACGGAGATACATACAGATTTTCATACAGACCTGGCAAACTCACTAAGCTTAATACCGCGTCGCTGGACACATACGGAAGACTGGTACTGCTGAGATCTGTCATTAGTCTGAGCGAATCGGCACAGGGCTATCTGATCAGTCCGGAAAATTATCTGCTGGAACCGGAACTCATCTATACTGCGGACAACAGCACTTTACCGGAACAACTCAGGATATTGTTCTATCCTGATGTCAAACGCATGAAATTCCCGCAGAAACTGATGCTTTTCAGTGAGAGGATCAGGAATAACAGTATCAGAGACGAAAGAGAACTGCTGGATTCTTTGCGGGATATTCTGGACAGCGGAGATATCAACAGGGCGAGGATATTCCTGGATAAAAATATACTAAGGATAGAAAGCAGGCAGATGAACAAAGCCGGCTAAGAGGGAGAAATGATGAACAGGAAGATAAGGATACTCATTATCATTATGCTGCTGACGCTGATGACAGCCCCGACTGTAACAGTAACAGAGGTTATGGCTGAAGGAGAGCAGGATACTGCAGCCGCGGTAACAGAGGAAAAAGACGTGGCGGAATCATCCGGTGGTGATACTGCGGATCAGAACTCTCCTGGATCTGAAGTGTCAGATGATGAAACTCAGACAGAGAAAGAAGAAACTCAGGCAGAAAAGGAAGAAACGGAAACTGAAAAGAACGAAACAGGAACTGAGGAAGACAGCACAGCAGATGATAAAGGAACAAGCGTTACAAATAATCGTTCCGGTGATAACGCACCGGAGAACGCAGCTGAAACCGGGAAGCAGGCAGAGAGTAAGGAAGGAAAAGAGGAGAATAAAGACAGCAATGAAGAGGAAGGGCTGAATGCTCCATTGGTGAAAAAAGCGCGCATGCTGGCCGCAAAAGGGGATGACGATGAACCGATAGACCTGAATACCATCACCTGGAAGATAACAGGAACTAAGATAGTCGGGTCCATAGGCTATCACATAAGGACGATCACACATATCAACGGAAAAGACGTAGATTCATCGAGTGAGATGAGGTCATCATATGCTTATTGCGTAGAACCGAATATTACAGGTCCTGAAGGGAAGGATGCAAAAAAGGGTGACAGCTATACGGCGGTCAATGGTCCGGGCGAGAGCATATACACATTTGACGGGAGTAATGACGGTGAATATGCCAGGATGCGAAAGATGTGTTATTACGTTGCCGGAGGATATGGGTGGAATTCGCGTACATGCAGCTGGTACAACGAGTATAAGAAATCCGTAAGTGAGAATGAATTCAATGATTATACTCTCAGCGCCATCATTCTGGCTAAGCAATGGGGAAAAGACGCATCTGATGCAGAGGGAAACGCAAATTATGCCTACAACAGACTGAGCGATAAAGGCAAGGCTCTGGTCGACCGTTTTCTGAATGAGGTGCCCGGTCTTCCTGATCCTCCTGAAACTTATATAGCTTTCTACGTAGCTAAAGAAGGACATCAGGACATATGGGGAAGTCTTTATGCAGAGCCGGAAAGCGGATTTGTGACAGTCAAAAAGAAATCATCAGAACCTTCACTGACAGGAGGTCTTGGCAGCATATATTCTCTTGCAGGAGCAAAATATTGCGTTTACACAGATTCAGGATGTACTGAAAAAGCTCAGGATCTCTACAACAAGGATATTGTGCTTACTACAGATGCATCCGGAAATACGAATACTGCCAGAATACGCACAGGAAAATACTGGGTGAAGGAAGTTTCCGCGCCAAAAGGATATGATCTGGATACGAAAGTCTATCCTGTAACGGTAGCTTCAAAAGAAACAGCAATTGCCGTATCCGGAGAAAAGCCGGCATATGCAGTGTTTAATGCTGTACTGGAGAAAGAGAGTGAGGAATACGGATACAGAAGACTAATCGGAGCTGAATATACACTGAAATACTACGAAACAGATCCGGGGACTACAGATCTTTCGGGACTCAAGCCTAAAAAAACATGGGTGTTCAGAGTGAGAGAAGGAACACTGCCCGGCACACACAGGAAAGCAGCTGTTATAGATTTTCTCAACGATGATCCGGTCAGCGGAGGAAGCATGTACAAGGTAAGCGGAACAACAGTAATGCCCCTCGGCGTCTTTACACTCAAAGAGACTAAAGCTCCGAAAGGTCTCGGCATAGATCCGGTCACTTATATGGGCAAAGTTGAGAGACCTTCCGCCGGAGCAGCTCCAAAAGCGACTATCAATGGATCGGATGATCTGTATGTTGATTATACGGACAGATTTGAACTCCTTAATATTGAGCCGGTAAAGAGCATTAAACTGAATATTCACAAGAAGGATGCTGACACAGGAAATCCGGCAGCCCAGGGACAGGAGAGTCCTGAGAGAAAGGCTGATTTCGGATCTCTGGAAGGTGCTGTATACGAAGTATATATGAACGACCCATATGTCAGTGAAGATCCCAAGGTAGGAGAGATGACTACTGACAGCGAAGGCAAGGCATCACTGGACACAGATATAAGAACAGGCAAAGGCCTGATGCCGGGGACTTATTATATCAAAGAGGTCAAAGCCTCGGCCGGGTATGTTACGGATAATAATGCAGAAAAAGAAATCAGGAACAAGTATGAAGAAGGAAGGCACATCATCAATGCAAGAGTCGATGATACGAGTGAAAAACTAGTATTTGAATATGACGTGGACTCTATGGAAGCGCCTCATCATACGCTGATCCATAAGACAGATATTACTACAGGAAGAGAGATACCGGGCGCGACTCTGCAGGTAATTGATTCTGAAGGCACAATCGTAGAAGAATGGATCTCAGAAGATAAACCTCATGACATAGTCGCGCTGCCGGATGGAAAGTATACTTTACGTGAAATTACGGCTCCGGACGGGTATGAAGTCGCTGAAGATGCTGAATTCGAAGTGAAAGATGATACAGTAAAATGCGAAGTGACAATGCAGGACAAGCCGGCAGATCTCGGAGGTATAGCAGGGACAACGGCTCTCGGCACAGATACATTCAGCCATATAGCATCAGCAGCAAATGAAACTATTTCCATTACAGATACTGTCAGGTATGAGGGCCTGATCCCCGGAGCGACCTATAGGATCGAAGGAGAATTGTATGACAAGACAGAGGGCAGGCTGACAGGGATCGTATCAACTTCAGAATTCATTCCTGAACAGGCAGACGGCTATACAGAAGTTGTTTTCTCATTCAAAAAAACAGAACTGGCAGGTCACACAATGGTAGCATACGAGAATCTGTATATAAAAAGCAATATTGACGATAAAACAGTTCTCGTCGATAAGCATAACAATCCCGATGACGAAGACCAGACTGTATACATACCCAAGATAGAAACACGGATAGGAAAGAAAGATGGCGATGCAGTTACGGATACGGTCACTTATACTAATCTTATTCCGGGCATGACGTACGCGGTCAGGGGATATTTTGTAAGAAAAAAAGATGGGGCAGTAGTAAATGACTCAGATGGATGGACTGCCTTCACGCCAACAGAACCATCCGGTGAAGTCGATGTAAAACTATATCCCGGGAGCGCAAAGGGAGATCTTGTAGCGTTTGAGACATTGTATCTGGTTACCGGAGATGAGAAATCTGAATCCATAAAAGAAGTGTTCCTATGCGAACATAAGGACCTGAAATCTGAAGCTCAGACCTATTCGGCCGTAACCGGACCGGCTTCAGCAGGGCCCGGTCCGAAGACAGGGGGACGCAGAGAAATTCTGCCGTATGCCGCTCTGTTTACTGCCGCACTGGCTGCATTGATGATCACAGCAGTCTGCAGAAAATATATCAGATAGGTATTACAGATAATCCTGAATAAGAGGCTCTATTCTGTAATATGGAAGTCCTACGACGTTTTCATAGTCCCCGTCGATGTGATCTATATATCTGCCGAAATAGCCTTGTATGGCGTAAGAACCGGCTTTGTCATATGGTTCTTCCCGTGATATATAGTCAAGGATATCGTCATCGGTGTAGGCTTTGCAGTAGACTTTTGTCACGTCACTGAACACTCTGCAGGAGCCCGTATCGGTGTCAACTAAGGCAACTCCTGTTACCACATAGTGGACGGTGCCGCGGATCTTATCGAGCATACGGAATGCGTCTGCGGCATCTTCAGGCTTGCCCATGATCTCGTCCTTCCATACAATAGTATCGGCGCCTATGATCACATGAGCAGGGAAATCACTGTGTACTGCGTCATAACAGGCCATGGCTTTGCGTTTGGCCAGAAGTTCGACAGCATCAGTCATCCCGATGCCTTCCGGCAGGGATTCATCCGTCTCTGTAGGCAGGATGACGGCGTCGATCCCATGCCTGTGGAGTATCTCTATTCGTCTTGGTGACTTGGAAGCAAGAATAATTTTCATAATCAATAATATATGTCTTGACTTTAATTCTGTCAATGCATATAATATTCGAGGTCAAAGCAGAAGTTATCCGCTTCTCGCCTTGCAGACTAGCGTTGGCAGGGCTCAATAGTCAGAAAGATTCTATTGTTGCGGATGCTTGTGTGTCCGCAATTTTTTATACGTACTGTTTTCCCCTGATAGAAAGTGTTGGAGGTAAGAACAATTAGTACTAAGGACAACAAACAGACACAGATCAATGATGAAATCAGAGCATCTGAAGTACGTCTTATCAATGAGAACGGCGAAATGGTAGGTATCGTCAGTATTGACGAAGCCCTGAATGCAGCTGAAGCAGCAGATCTTGACCTTGTCAATATCTCGCCTAATGCAGTACCGCCGGTATGCAAGATACTTGATTACGGCAAGTACCGCTACGAACAGCAGAAGAAAGAAAAGAACGCCAAGAAGAATCAGCATGTCACCGAGATCAAGGAGATCAGACTGAGCGCTTCGATCGAGGATCATGATGTTCAGGTCAAAGCCAAGACTGCTATGAAATTCCTCCAGGATGGAGATAAGGTCAAAGTCAGCCTTAGATTCCGCGGCAGAGAGCGTGACTACACGCAGCTGGGATTCGACGCAATGGCAAAATTCGCTGATATGGTATCGGAATATGGTGTCATCGAGAAGCCTGCCAAGATGGAAGGCCGCAGGATGAACATGTTCCTGGCGCCTAAGAAGGATAAGAAGTAGACAAAACAATTCACATAGGAGGAAAAACCCACATGGCTAAGAACAAGATGAAGTCACACAGAGGCGCTATGAAGCGTCTGCACGTTACCGGCTCCGGCAAGGTAAAGAGAAACAAGGCATACAAGAGCCATATTCTTACCAAGAAGACAGCAAAGAGGAAGAGAGGCCTTCGTAAGGCTACTACTCTTACAAGTGCAGATCTGAAGCGTATGCTGAGATCAATGGCTAAGTAATTCAGGAGGTATAGATATGGCAAGAGTTAAGAAGGGCGTAAACGCTCATAAGAGACATAAGAAAGTACTGAAGCAGGCTAAGGGATTCTACGGAAGAAGAAAGAACACATTCAGAGCTGCTAACCCTGCAGTTATGAGAAGCCTGAGATCCGCATACGTCGGACGCAAGAACAAGAAGAGAGAATACAGAAGACTGTGGATCGCAAGAATCAACGCAGCTTCCAGAGCAAACGGCATCTCCTACAGCAAGCTCATGAACGGTCTCAAGAAGGCTGGCATCGAGATCAACCGCAAGATGCTCTCCGAGATGGCAATCTATGATGCATCCGGATTCGCTACTCTCTGCGAGACAGCAAAGAAGTACTGCTAATTTACTACGGATATAAAGTGTGTCAAAGGGACGGTCCCTGTTGACACACTTTTGCGATATGTGTCAAAAAGGCTTTTTCCTGAGACACATTTCGGATACACTGATATTGGATGAGAGGAACTGGGTATGGACTATTTTTTCAGCCATGTAGGGATCATTTTCATAGCTGCGTGCTTTGTCGCGGTATGTGCTGTTCTATGGTGGTATCTCACAGACAGGAATGCCCGTCTCATAAGACAGCGAGCCGAGGCAAGAAAAGCAGCCGCTGCTGCCGCTGCGATTGCTGAAAGAAAGTCGGGAAATCCGGATCAGTCCGATAGCGGAGAAGAGTGATCAAAGATGAACAGACTTAAAAAATACTACAAAGAAGAATATACAAGGATAGCTGTATATGTGGTTATAACAGCTCTGATCCTGTTTATATCATGCCTGATTGTTCTGTGGGCCTCCGGAGAGTGCGGCAGAATTTTGACATTCATTTCCGCAGTGCTTAAGCCGCTGGTTCTTGGTATCGTGCTTGCTTATCTTCTGAGCCCGGTCGTTACTAAGCTGGAGAAAAAACTTTCAGGGAATATCGATCGCAAGATAGCCAGAAGGGGAATGGCGGTGCTTATTGTATATGGTGTGATTTTTGCATTTATTGCCGCAATCCTGGCCTTGATTGCGATAACTGTAACTGAAGGCATCGCAACGATCGATTTTGCTGACATCAAAGGCCACCTGATAATCCTCAGCCGTGAATTCACAAAATTCGAGTCAGAGATCCGGGCGGCACTCAGCAAACTGGATATCAATATCGGAGGAGCGGGGGTCCTGCTGATCAGATTTATCAATACACTGAAATCCGGGGCATCAGTGCTGCTCTTCGCAGTAATATTCTCTATCTATTTTCTGCTTGACTCCGGCATCTGGAAATACTGGGTCAAGGTAATAAAAATTTTCGCAAGCGATGAAAAAATTGAAAAACTGAGACAGCTTGTTGCTGATGCTGATAAGGTGTTCTCCGGCTACATAAGAGGGCAGTCAATTGACGCTTTTCTTGTCGGGTCTATGGTATCCATAGCGCTTCTGATAGCCGGCATCCCATATGCAATAGTAATAGGAATTCTTACGGGTCTTGGCAACCTCATACCTTATGTAGGACCTGTAGTTGGTTTCGGATCCCTTCTCGTCGTATGTATTGCCGACGGGTCGCTGAAGCATCTGGCTGTAGGCGCGGTGATCCTGATCTTAGTCATGGCAATTGACGGGAATGTCATCAACCCTAAGATCCTCGGAAGCAAAGTTGAAGTCCATCCGGTCCTTGTCATAGTTGCACTGCTTGCAGGAGGCGAGATCGGCGGGATCGTAGGAATGCTGGTCGCAGTTCCGGTTGCGGCTCTTATCAAAATGCAGTTTGATAAATACATGAGAAGGAAAGCGGCAGTACAGCAGACAGCAGCACAGCAGATTGAGGACAGTAACAGCTAGCACAGGTGTGTCAGGGAGGGAGGTCCTTCCCGGCACACTTTTTCATTCAGGCAATATGTGTTTCAAACAGGGTGTATGTGTCTCTGACACATACAATTGTTGAAAAATCGCTATATGTTGTGGTATTCTCTATTAGTAATATCATTTTTTTGATGTAACACTATCCTTGAATATGTAATTGTGTGCAGGAAATGACGGAGGAGATTTGCGATGAAATGCCCGTACTGTAATCATGAGGACACGAAAGTTGTAGATTCGAGACCTGTAGAAGACGGACTTGCAACAAGAAGAAGAAGAGAGTGTACTAAGTGCAAGAAGAGATTCACAACATTTGAGAAGATCGAAAATTCTCTGCTTGTTGTAGTCAAGAAGGACGGCACACGTGAGAGTTTTGACAAAAACAAGATCATCAACGGCATCATGAAGGCTTGCCAGAAGACCAGAGTCTCTTATGAAGATGTTCAGCGGATCGCTGACAATATTGAGAGAGGTCTGAGCAATACTATGGAGAAGGAGATCAAGTCCAACATCATAGGAAGGCTCATAATGGATGAACTCAAGAAGATAGATCAGGTGGCATACGTTCGTTTTGCGTCTGTATATCAGGAATTTCAGAGCGTCGATACATTCATCGACGAGATCAACAAGCTCAAATAAACACAAAGCCGGATCCTGCATCCGGCAATATCTATTTCATGAGAGGTTTTTTTCCATATGCTTAGAGTTGCGATAGACGGACCGGGAGGAACCGGCAAGAGTACAATAGCAAAGGCCATAGCTTCGAGATTCGGCCTGGAATATATCGATACAGGCGCTATGTACAGGGCGATGGCACTTAAGGCTGTCCGTACCGGGACAGATCCCGCGGATGAGCCTGCAGTGAAAGCGATGCTCGAAAATACTACGCTTGACTTCAGAGACAGCCATGTCTATATCGACGGCGAAGATGTCAGCGGACTGATCAGGACCAATGAGATCTCTATGGCGGCATCAGACATCTCCAAACTGGTGTGTGTCCGTGCCAAAGCCGACGAACTCAACCATTTTCTTGCATCCACAAGAGATGTTGTAATGGAAGGCAGAGATATAACAACTGTTGTCATCCCTGACGCGGAGGTCAAAATTTTCATGACTGCGTCACCTGAGATCAGAGCCCGCAGGAGATACGATCAGATGATAAATGCCGGCAAAGAAGCCGACTATGACCAGATCTTCGAAGAGACTCAGAAGAGAGACTATCAGGACTCACACAGGTCTCTCAATCCGCTGAGGCAGGCGGAGGACGCTGTCTATCTCGATACGACCGACATGACGATAGAGGAAAATATCGACGCTATCGCTGACATCATAATCGAAAAAACAGGCAGGCAGCCGCTGATCTGACACAGAGATCGGTCCCATGTCATATGACAGCGCGGATTAATTGCTGTTCTGCGTGGGATTTCAGAATAACGACAATAACAATACACATAATGTTCAGGCCTCGCCGGAGTGAGCGGGGCCTGAAATATGATATCATATTCCTGTGTGCTTCCCGGGAAAGGGACAATGATGCATATCAAGGAAATGCCTGTTTCCTGCAGGCCACAGGAAAAACTGATGTATGCGGGAGCAGGAGCTCTGAGCGATTCAGAGCTGCTGGCGCTTGTTATCAGAACAGGCACCGGCGACAAGTCAGCAGTTCAGCTGGCAGAGGATGTCATAGCTTTCGCTTCGGCGAATACCGGCGGGATCGAAAGGGCGGATCCCGGAGAACTGACTGAGGTACACGGGATAGGTACTGCCAAGGCTTGCTCGATCGTAGCAGCGCTCGAACTGAGCAAGAGGCTTATATCAGGCCGGGTTATGGAAAACAGCAGGATATCCGATCCCGGGGATATCGCAAAGTTCCTGATGCAGGAAATGCTGCATGAGAAGCGTGAGCTCTTTATGGCTGTGCATCTCGATACCAGACTGCGTATCGAGTCCAAGCACATCGTCTCCATCGGTTCACTTGACTCTGCGCCGGTACATCCGAGAGAAGTTTTTTCCCAGGCGGTGAAACGCGGCGCCGCAGCGGTGATCGTTGCACACAATCATCCGAGCGGAGACCCGTCTCCGAGCCCGCAAGACATCGCGATCACGAAGAGACTGTCGGAGGCTGCGGCTATCATGGGCATCAGTCTTCTCGACCATATCGTCATCGGAAACGGTAAATATATCAGCCTTAGGGATGAGGGTTATCTTTCAGATTTACAGGTATCACAATGAGAAATTTTACTTTCGAAGAGAATCTATCAAGAGAAGAGTTCAACGGACTGGCGTTGACGGAAAAGAGCCGCGTCAAGGCGCATTTTCTCGGCTCATATGAATGGGGCGAGGTCTCGGCAAGGAGGAACCGCACCCCTTACTATACAGGTGTGAGAGAGGACGGACACATCGTTGCTACCGCTCTTGTGCTGGAGCGTTCACTTGTTGCGGGATATACATATTTTTACATTCCGCGCGGTTTTACAATGGACTATTCAGACAGAGAACTCCTCAGGTTCATGACGGAAAGCCTGAAGAAGATGGGCAGGAAGCACCGCGCTCTGTATTTCAGGATAGATCCTGACATTAAACTCCATACCGTGGATATAGAGGGAAACGTCAAGGAGGGCGAGTCCAATGAAGCTCTGGTAAAATATCTGGAGCATCTCGGCTACAGGCATAAACCTCTCAATTATGGTTTTGAAAACGAGCAGCCGAGATTCACATTCCGCATACCTCTGGAAGGGTCCATGGATGAGATCGAGAGCAGGTACAGCCGCACGACCAGGACAAGGATCAGACAGTCGCATGAGGCCGGTGTCAAGGTCACAGAAGGCGGAAGCGATGACATCAGCGAGTTCGCGCGTCTGATGGAGATGACGGAGAAGAGACAGGGATTCTTCTCACATGATCCCGAATTCTTCAGGTATTTCTACGACATCATGGCTGCGGGCGGAATGGCCAGACTGTATTTCGGCAAGGTCAATGTGCCGGAAATAATAAGCAAGCTGGAGGCTGACCGCAAAGCAGTCACTGCGGAACTTGCGGAGCTTGAAGGCAAGACCGGCAAAAAAGCCGCCGGACGCATCAAAGAGGCAGAGAAGAAACTCGTTTCCATAGATAAGCAGCTCGACGGCCTCGCGGACAAGCCGAGGGAAGAAGTGACGGTATCGACATATCTCGATGCCCAGTACGCTGACAAGACCTGGGCGCTTTATGCTGCCAACGATATGGATTACGGCAGATTTTACGCGAATTACGCCGTGTATGAGCAGCAGATCAGGGACGCGAAGAATGAAGGCCGCGGGACATTCGATGTGTTCGGAACAGTCGGCAGGCCGGAAGAGGCAGGCAGTACAGCCGGACTCTATGAATTCAAGAAGAAATGGGGAGGAGAACTCACGGAATTCATCGGGGAGTTCGATTATATTCTCAACAGACCGGTCTTTGCGGCATACAGCAAGCTGATACCTGCTTATCACAGAATGATGAACAGGAGACTCAGAAAGTCAGTAGATAATGATTAACAGCGGTCAGGGGTGATCGGCAATGGCTATCAAGGACAGAGAGACAGGAAGAGTAATCAATACGGACTTTATGGCGGTAGCGCTTGGCGGTGACATGAACTGCTACGGCGTCGCCCGCTCTTACTATGAAGCTTATGGTATAAAGACAGTCATGCTGGGCAGAGCTCCGGTGTTCCCGTCCGCTCACAGCTCTTTATATGAGGACAGGCTGTACGACGCGGATCTGCTGGAGGATGAAGTTCTTATCAGGCTTCTCAGGGAGGTACAGGCAAAATACAGCGGCGTCAGGAAGTTCGTATACGCCACGAATGACGACTATGTAAGGCATATCATCCATAACAAATCCTCCATAGAGGCGATCAGCGATGATTTTATCGTGCCGGTCATATCCGAAGAACTCTTCGACAGGCTTGATGACAAGGATTCATTCTATGAAGTCTGTGAGGAATATGGACTGCCTTATCCGAAGACCATTGTATTCGACTGCGCGGAAGACAGTCTGGATGATTTTGTGATACCTTTTGAATATCCTCTCTTCATCAAGCCGGTCAGCAATGTCATCTATTTCAACTTTGAGTTCGAAGGCAAGCAGAAGGGCTACAGGATCGATACTCCGGAAGAACTCCGGGAAGTGATGGGACGGATCCAGGGCGCCGGCTATCCGGACAAGTTCGTGTTCCAGGAATATGTGGACGGCGATGACGACTCCATGTATATTTACTCAGCGTACTGTGACCGCAGAGGCAAAGTCCGTATGATGTCCGGAGGACAGATCCTGATGCATGACAGGACACCTGAGCTGATAGGCAACTACAATGCCATCGGCGGAGCGAGAGATGACTCTTTCATGGCGGTTCTGGCATCGTTCCTCGAGAAGATCGGTTTCACCGGCATCTGCCATTTTGATGTACAGTACGACAGGAACCGCGGGGGATACGTCGTGTATGAGATCAATATCCGCCAGGGCAGGAGCAATTATTATATGACGGCAAGCGGCATGAACTGCGCGCGTCTTCTTGCCGAAGACTATCTGTGTGACGCTTTTGCGGACAGAGGGGAAGGATATGACATCGCGGACAGACCTTTTATCGTCAGCAACGTTTCAAGATCTGACCTGATGAAGGCTATCGGACGGGATAAAGTCAGACAGGTAAAACCGGACAGATTCTTCTGGTTCCAGCTTGCGCCTTATGACAGGAGCATCAGGAACAGAGTGACCATGAAGCGCCTTGCTGAGAGCATCATGAACGACTATATGAAATACAACAAATGACATGAGATCCGGGTCCGTCCCGGATCTTTTATAATGCAGGATACCGGAGGGCTTTTCTCATTGACTGCAGAGGACTATGCGGGTATAATATTTGGGTAAATTTATGCAGTTTGACTGCTGTAAGGTTCAGCCCGGGCTCTTCAGGTATTCCGGAAATCATCCTGAAGGGAAGAGAGATTACTGAAACAGTACGATCCCGAGCATTGCCTGCAGCGCGTAAGGTGTATATATATTACAAATTTAATAACATAAGGAGGTGCTTATGACAGCAGTAGGCATTTTGGTCAGCATCGTCCTCCTTATTGTCGGTATACTGATTGGTTATATCATTCGCAAGAACATCGGAGAGAAGGCAATCGGAAGCGCGGAGATGCAGGCTAAGAACATCGTGCTCGACGCGCAGAATACTGCAGAGAACCTGAAGAAAGAGAAGGTTCTCGAAGCAAAGGAGGAAATTCACAGACTTAGAGAGGACTACGAGAAAGAGTTCAAGCAGAGAAGGAACGAAGTTCAGAAGTCCGAGAGAAGAATTCTTCAGAAAGAAGAGAACATCGACCGCAAGCTCGAGAATATCGAAAAGCGTGAAAACGGCCTTTCCAAGAGAGAGCAGTCGATGAACGAGAAACACAAAGAGATCGATTCCTACATCGCCAAGCAGGTCGCAGAACTCGAGAGGATCTCAGGATACACCAGAGAGGAAGCCAGAGAAATCCTGCTCAAGGAAGTTGAGAGCGATATCCGCAAGGATGCCAGCGAGATGATCGTAAGAATCGAGAACGAAGCCAAGGAAGAAGGCGACAAGAAAGCCAGAGAGATCATCACCACCGCGATCCAGAGATACGCGGCTGATCAGGTCACAGAGAGCACCGTAAGCGTTGTCAGCCTTCCTAACGACGACATGAAGGGCCGCATCATCGGAAGAGAGGGACGTAACATCAGAGCCATCGAGACTCTGACAGGCGTCGACCTTATCATCGACGATACACCTGAAGCCGTCATACTTTCCGGTTTTGACCCGGTAAGAAGAGAGATCGCAAGGATCGCTCTTGAGAAACTCATCGTTGACGGACGTATCCATCCGGCAAGGATCGAGGAGATGGTCCAGAAAGCGGCCAAGGAAGTCAACAATATCATCAAGGAAGAGGGAGAGCGCGCATGCTTCGAGACAGGAGTGCACAATCTCCATCCTGAACTGGTCAAGCTTCTCGGAAGGCTCAAGTACAGAACCTCCTACGGACAGAATGTACTGCAGCATTCAATAGAGGTAGCAACACTCGCGGGAATGATGGCCGAGGAACTCGGTCTTGATCCTAAGCTCGCGAGAAGGGGCGGACTCCTCCACGATATCGGAAAGTCCATTGACCACGAGGTCGAAGGAACACACGTTGAGATCGGAGTCAACATCTGCAAGAAGTACAAGGAATCCTGGAAAGTCATCAACTGTGTTGAGGCTCATCACGGAGACATAGAGGCCAAGACTCTCGAGTCCATGCTCGTAGCTGCAGCTGACGCGCTGTCGGCAGCAAGACCGGGAGCAAGAAGAGAGACCCTTGAGTCATACATCAAGAGACTTGAGAATCTCGAGCAGATCGCCAACTCCACCAAGGGCGTTGACAAGTCGTATGCGATCCAGGCAGGCCGTGAGATCAGAGTCGCAGTCAAGCCTAATATGGTCAAGGATGACGAAGTACCGATGCTCGCAAGAGAAATCGCCAAGAAGATTGAGGCAGAGCTTGAATATCCTGGTCAGATCAAGGTCAATGTAATAAGAGAGACCAAAGCAACCGAATTCGCCAAGTAACATTTGAAAGACTCCCCCTTCAGACGGGGAGTCTTTTGACAGAAGAGTAATATGATTTATCTGGACAACAGCGCAACGACAAGACAATACGATGAAGTGACCGAGCTTGTGTACAGGATGGCGAAGGAAAACTACGGCAATCCTTCATCTCTTCATGCTCTGGGGTTCGACGCGGGCAATATCCTGTTCGATGCCAGACATGAGATCGAAGACCTGATGTACCCGGGCGGGGAGATCATTTTTACCTCCGGAGGTACGGAGAGTGACAATATGGCTCTCATTTCGGGCGCCCGTAAGATGAGGCGCAGAGGAAAACGCATTCTGACCACAAGAATAGAGCATCCGGCTGTCCTTGAGACCTGCCGCAGACTTGCAGATGATGGTTTTGACGTAGAGTATCTCAGTGTCGATAATACGGGTTATGTAGACCCGGCGTCAATCGGCAGAGCACTTACAGAAGATACCATTCTCGTATCTGTCATGACAGTCAACAACGAGACCGGGACCATCCAGCCCGTGGTGCAGGCCGCGAGAGCCGTGAAAGACTACAACAGGCTGAACGGAACGAATATCATTTTTCATACTGACGCGGTACAGGCATTCGGAAAGATCCCGCTGGATGACTTCACGTTCGATCTGATCTCTGTCAGCGGACACAAATTCCACGGTCCTAAGGGGATAGGGTTCCTGTACATGAACAAGAACCTCAAACTCCCGGCTTTTATCACCGGAGGAGGACAGGAGAGCGGCTACCGGTCATCAACGGAGAACACGACCGGGATCGCAGGTATCGGACTGGCGGCAAGAATGTCATATGACAACCTCTATGCCAAAATGTCACGCATGGGAGAAATGAATGAGTATCTTCGCAAAGGCCTGATGACAGAGCTTGATGATGTGGTGCTGAACGGGCCGGAGGAACTCGGTTACACATTGCATGACTGCGGAAAGAGATGTCCGACCGTACTCAATCTGACATTCAGGGGAACTAGAGGAGAGGTGCTTCTGCATACTCTCGAGCAGGACCGCATCTATGTTTCGACCGGGTCAGCCTGCGCATCTCACAAGACAGGAGACAGTCATGTTCTGCAGGCGATGGGACTCGATCACAAAGCCATTGAAGGCGCGATCAGGTTCAGTTTTTCCGAATTCAATACCATCGAAGAGATGGATATCGTAATAGAAAAGACCAAAGCTGCGGTGAAGCGGTTCCGCAAGCTGGGCAGTTTCAGATAACAGATAATATGGATAGATCAAAAGCGATAATAAGAACAAGCATAGCAGGTATCCTGGCCAACGTCCTTCTTTCCGCGTTCAAACTGATAGTAGGCACAGCAGCCAATTCGGTATCTATTACCATGGATGCTGTCAATAACATCAGTGACGCCATGTCATCGGTCATCACGATCATTGGTACCAGGCTTGCTATTAAAAAACCAGACAAAAAGCATCCTTTCGGATACGGCAGACTGGAAGCAATGTCGGCTCTTCTCATCGGCATACTGATTCTTTACGCAGGTATTACCGCGATCAGAGAGTCTGTGATGAGGATCATACATCCGGAGATCACTGATTATTCAACCGCTGCTTTTATAGTTATGGCAGCTGCTATCATAGGTAAGATAGTGATCGGTATGTATACCAAGCACAGAGGACATCAGCTGGAATCAGAAGCACTCATCGCATCCGGCAAGGACGCGCTCAATGACTCGATACTGACTGGTTCAACTCTTGCGGCTGCCCTGATATACATATTTTCCGGGCTCAACATCGAGGCTTATGTCGGTGCTGTAATAGCATTGCTGATCGTCAAGACAGGCATCGAGACTCTCAGAGTTACGATAAGCGAACTCCTCGGAGAGAGGATCTCACCTGAACTTGCCCATGCTGTGAAACAGTCGATACTCAGTTTTCCTGAGGTCGAAGGAGTATATGATCTGGTAGTGCACAACTACGGCAAGGAAATGATGGTAGGATCTGCCCACGTTGAGATTTCTGACGCGTTCAAGGCTTCATGGATAGACAATCTCCAGAGAGCTATAGCTGCCAGAGTCCGGCAGGATACGGGAGTGGAGATGACGGGAATCACGATCTACGCTATCAATCACCGTAACGGAAAAGCCACGGAGATGCGGCAGAACATCAAGGCAATCACTGAGAAATATGATTATGTGATGCAGATGCACGGTTTCTATGTCGACGAAGTAGATCAGACTATCAGATTTGACGTCGTTGTAAGTTTTGACGCGCCGGATGAGAACGCTCTGATAGAAAGCATCAGGAAAGATACACTGGAGCGGTATCCGGGATATGATGTCAGCATTATCATAGACCACGATATCGCATAGGATACAAAATACAAACGGAGATAATAATGGAGAAGAATCTATATATCGTGAGATGCGGCGAAGTCGCTCTCAAGGGAATGAACAAGCCGTACTTTGAGAGGATCCTCCTCGAAAGAGTCAAAAAAGCCATAGATTGCTATGAAGATGCTGAGGCAAAATGGATCGACGGCCTCATGTTCGTCAGAGTCCCTGCCTCAGTTCCGGAAGATGAAGTGATCGCAAAATGCGTCAGAGTATTCGGTGTTGCGTCCGTGAGTCCGGCCATTGAGGCTCCGAAAGACATCGATGAGATCGGCAGACTCGCAGCAGATTTTATGCAGAAGATCATCGACACGGAAAACGTTCACACTTTCAAGGTCAAGGGCAAGAGAGCGGATAAGTCTTTTGCCATCGAGTCACCTGAAATAGGAAGGATCGTCGGAGCTATCATCCTTAAGCAGTGCAAGGTGCTCAGCGTCAATGTACACAACCCGGATGTGACTGTTACCGTTGATGTCAGACGTGAAGGCGCGTACATCTTCAGAGACAAGATAAGAGGATTCGGCGGACTGCCGCTCGGCACTAACGGAAAGGGCCTGATCCTGATGTCCGGAGGTATTGACAGCCCGGTAGCGGCTTTCATGATGGCCAAGAGAGGTATGAGTATCGAAGCAGTGCATTTCCACTCCTATCCTTATACCAGCCAGAGAGCTCAGAAGAAGGTCGAGGATCTGGTTAGAGTGCTTGCAGGCTATATGGGTACTGTCAGGATGCATGTCATCAATCTGCTTCCTATCCAGGAACAGATCGTACAGAACTGCCCGGAGGATGAGACCACACTTCTCGTACGAAGATTCATGATGAGGATAGCCGAGCAGATCGCTCTGAAGAATAATGACATGATGCTTATAACCGGAGAGGATCTCGGGCAGGTGGCGAGCCAGACGGCAGAAGCTCTGGTAGTGACAGATGCTGTGGTAAAAATGCCTGTAATGAGACCTCTGATCGCAATGGACAAAGTCGACATCATGGACAAGGCAAGGGAAATCGGAACTTACGATATCTCCATCCAGCCCTATGAGGACTGCTGCACAGTATTCCTACCAAAGCATCCTGTCACCAAGCCGAAACTTGCCCGGATCGAGCAGTCTGAATCCGCGCTTGATGTCAAAGCCCTCGTAGACGCCGCGGTCGCGTCCGAGGAAGTCATCGACATCCGGCCATAGGTTTACACACATTCGTGTGACAGCCTGCTTGCGTGTATGTATGTGACATCCGAGTTTTAAGTACTCGCGGACAGCCGAATGTGCAACTCAGAATACTTAAGCATATAAAATTCCAAGCACTGGTAGATGGGAAACCCGTTTATCCAGTGCTTTTTCATGGAAAAAATCAATGGAAACTGGAGTATGGTAATAACTTCACGTCGCAGAAGCTGTTTTGACTATTGAGACGTGATAATGATAGGCCCGGAATCACGTCAGATATAGTGTTTACATCTTCTATACGTGAAACCTGAAAGCATTTTTTCACGTTTCACTTGCATTTTATCTAAAATAAACGTGACTTTTTGCAGGCAGAATACACGTCTAAACTAACATCTATGCTTTGCAGACGTGACAATCCGACACGTAACAAGTAGTGTTTTGCCTGCAAAAACGTGAAGGCAGAGTGAAAGATGACACGTCGAAAAGGTTGTTTTGCTATATGATACGTGACAAGGCGTTTTCTTTGAATCTAAAGGATCCTGAAGCATACGTATTCTGCAGACTCTGAAAGCAGGGGATGATCTGTGGATCGTTTTGTTCTTTTTGAAAACATTCAGATGAAGGGAGGTTGTTGCCGGATCCCGTGCTTTGATCGTTCGACAGGAAACCGGATCGAGGGTATCATATGTACATGAGTAAAATGCTGTTATATGAAGCTAAAACAGTTCTTGCAGAATTAGAGAACTTGTACAGGTCTGTTTCTCGCGCCAGCAAAGATCTTTCAAAATATGAATCCTATTTCCTGTCTGATTCACACCGGAAAGGAGATGAAAAACATAGTTATTATCTAAAACGTAAGGGAGTGAAAGGCAGGAGATATATTCGCAAAGAAGCTGCTGATATCATCAGGTCCATTAAAGAGTCCAGATACTGCAATGAGCTATTGGCTGTCATTGAACGCGATATCCGGCTTCTGAGAGAGCTTGATGCTGATTTTGTTATTCCTGACCATGATAATATCAATGAAAGACTACCGAAAATATATCAGTGCCGAATCAGGCCGGAAATAGGAGTTTCTTCCGGAAAAGCAGCGGAGTGGAAAAGGAGAATGGAGGCTGAAAAAGCAAAGCATGAACCATACAGGCCGGAGGACCTGGTTCATGAGGCACTGGACGGAACTATGATGCGGTCTCTGTCTGAAGTCATAATTGCAAATTATTTATTATCATTGGGGGTCACTTTCGTATATGAGTTACCGCTTGTTCGAAACGGGAAAAAGATCTGGCCTGATTTTACGATCTTATCACCTGTTGACAACAGAACAGTAATAATTATCGAACATCAGGGTGCCATGGGCAATGAGCAGTATCAGAGCAAGTTTATAAAGAGTTTGCTTTTCTATCTTGGAACGGATCTGGTTCCTAACAAAGATGTATTCTTTACATTCAGCCATCTCAACAGACACTTGGATCTCAGGCAGATCGACAGCATTCTTCGTGCTGCATTCGGGTTTGGGAATGAAAAGGGAGAATCCGCTTCGGACGCGGCTTGAAAGCAGACTGACTCATTCTCTTGACAACTGCGAAGTGAGAATGTATCATTTGCTGGTAAATAAAACGTTGACGAGGACAGTAGGCACGCCGGATGGTCTCAAGAGAGAGGGATGGCGGCTGGAATCATCCCAGACCTGGCATGCTGAACACCACCTCTGAGTGGCACCAATCCTGCCCGCTTTGGCCGCGTTATCAGCCTTAATGAGTGCCGGTGAGAATACTTGCCGGAAGATGGGTGGAACCACGGATACTTACGAGTATGCGTCCCTTCTGACAGATCGTCGGAGGGGACTATTTTTTGTCCCCGACGATGGATTCGATTCGCGGGCGCCTTAGTGCGGCGGCCGTAAGAGAAATGAAGAGAAAAGAAGGAGGAAATCAAATTGATTATCACACTGAAAGACGGAAGCAAGAAAGAATATGCTGAGCCGATGTCGGCTTATGATATCGCAAGAGATATCAGCGACGGACTCGCGAGAGTCGCCTGTATCGCTGAGATCGACGGCAAGACCTGCGATCTGCGTACGGTCGTCGATCATGACTGCGAGCTGAACATCCTGACTTTTGATTCGGACGCAGGCAAAAAGGCTTACAGACACACATGCTCACACGTCCTTGCCGAAGCTGTAAAGAATCTCTATCCGGATGCCAAGCTGGCCATCGGACCATCGATCGATAACGGATTCTATTATGACTTTGACATGCCGCCTCTCACAAGAGAGGATCTGGACAAGATCGAAGCTGAGATGAAGAAGATCATCAAGAAGGGCGACAGGCTGAATTACTTCACAATGCCTAGAGATGAAGCGATCCAGATGTACAAGGATAAGGATGAGCCTTACAAGGTACAGCTGATCGAGGACCTCCCGGAAGACGAGGAGATATCTTTCTATCAGCAGGGAGACTTTGTTGAGCTCTGCGCGGGCCCGCATATCATGAGCACCAGACCGATCAAGGCTTTTGCCCTGACATCGAGCTCCGGAGCATACTGGAGAGGCGATGAGCACAACAAGATGCTCACACGTATCTACGGTACAGCATACACCAAGAAAGATGACCTGAATGAATACCTCGAGTATCTCGCGGATATCAAGAACCGCGATCACAACAGACTCGGCCGTGAGATGGACATCTTCACGACTGTCGACGTCATCGGTCAGGGGCTGCCGCTCTTCATGCCTAAGGGAACGAAGATCATTCAGAAGATGCAGAGATGGATCGAAGACCTCGAGGAGTATGAATGGGGCTATGTCCGCACCAGGACGCCTCTGATGGCTAAGTCCACACTCTACAAGATCTCTGACCACTGGTATCACTACAAAGACGGCATGTTCCTGCTCGGATATGACAACATGGATGAGATCATGGCTGCCGAGGACCGCTCGCACGAGATCCACGGCGTAGAAGATCTGAAGCTCATCGAGAACGATGCTGACAGCAATGTAATGGCTCTGAGGCCAATGACATGCCCGTTCCAGTATTATGTATATAAGGCACGCCAGAAGAGCTACAGGGATCTGCCTTACAGAATGGGCGAGACTTCGACTCTGTTCCGTAATGAGCAGGCCGGCGAGATGCACGGACTCACAAGAGTGCGCCAGTTCACGATCTCTGAAGGACACCTTGTCTGCACACCTGAGCAGATCAAGGACGAGTTCAAGGGATGCGTTGAGCTTGCCAAGTATTGCCTGACAACACTCGGACTGGAAGGAGATGTTTCATACCGTCTGTCCAAGTGGGATCCTGAGCACGCTGAGGACTATCTCGGAACAGCTGAGGAGTGGGAATACAACCAGGGCTTCATGAGGGATATCCTCGATGAAATAGGCCTTGAATACACAGAAGCTGACGGAGAAGCTGCTTTCTACGGCCCTAAGCTGGATATCCAGGCCAAGAACGTATACGGCAAGGAAGATACGATGATCACTATTCAGCTCGATACATTCCTGGCTGAAAGATATGACATGTACTTCATTGATAAGGATGGCCAGAGAAAGCGTCCTTACATCATCCACCGTACATCGATCGGCTGCTATGAGCGTACTCTCGCGTGGCTCATCGAGCACTACGCAGGCAATCTGCCGACATGGCTCTGCCCTGAGCAGGTAAGGATCCTGCCTATCTCGGACAAGATCCTGGATTACGCGGAAGAAGTCCGCAGGGAACTGCGCAAAAACGGCGTAGACGTCACGATCGATGACAGCAGTGAGCGTATCGGTTACAAAGTCCGCAAGGCACAGATGGAGAAAATCCCTTACATGCTGGTCCTCGGAGCCAAGGAAGCAGAGGACGGAAACGTTTCCGTACGCTCAAGATATCTCGGAGATGAGGGTGTCAGACCTCTTGGTGAGTTCGTGAACGCGATCTGTGAAGAGATCCGCACCAAAGAGATCCGGAAGATAGAAAAGAAAGCTGAATAGTTCTGCGATTAATGCTATAATATAAAAGATGTGTCAGAAGGGTTTTCCCTTCCGGCACATCTGCAGAATAAAACAGTGAATGTGTCAGGGAATCGTCTTTCTGACACAGCACCAAGAAAGGCGTTTATTTCATGGGAAGAAAATATAAAAGAGTACTCATCAAAGTCAGCGGCGAGGCTCTGGCCGGTGAGGACAGATTCGGCGTCAATGCTGCTGAGCTTGAGAAGGTAGCGCTTCAGATCAAGGAAATCAGCGATGCCGGAGTTCAGGTAGCTATCGTATGCGGCGGAGGAAACTTTTTCCGCGGAAGGACAGGTGAGAACATCGACAGACCTACGGCAGACTACATGGGCATGCTTGCTACGGTCATGAACGGACTGGCGCTGCAGGATGCTTTGCTCTCGGTCGGATGTGAGGCAAAACTCATGACAGCGATCGAGATCAGAGATATGGCCGAGGGATACGCGAGACGCAAGGCACTCGATTATCTCGATGAAGGCAAGGTCGTGATCTTCGGAGGAGGAACGGGAAGCCCGTTTTTCACAACAGACACAACTGCTGCTCTCAGAGCTGCTGAGATCGGCGCGGAAGTTCTTCTTCTGGCCAAGAACATCGATGCTGTATATTCAGATGACCCGAGGACCAATCCTGATGCTGTGAGATATACCGAACTCTCTTACATGGACATCATAGACAAGGATCTCAAGGTCATGGATCTGACAGCGGCAACACTCTGTAAGGATACACATACAAGAATTTACGTATTTGCGCTCGCTGAGGAAGGCAACCTCGTCAGAGTAGTCAACGGCGAGCACGTTGGAACACTGATTCATTAAGGAGGCAATCATGGCTGGCAAGAAATCACTTGAAGAGAGAATAGAGAGCACCAAGAACTATCTCAAAGAAGAACTCAACACCGTCAGAGCCGGAAGAGCGAATCCTGCTCTGCTTGACAGGATCCAGGTCAATTACTATGGCATGCCGACACCTCTCAAGTCGCTTGCCAACATCTCAGTACCTGATCCAAGGCAGCTTCTCATATCACCGTTCGACCCTAAGTCAGTAGGAGATATCGAGAGAGCGATCCTCGAAGCCAATATCGGGATCAATCCTGCCAATGACGGCAAAGTGATCAGACTGGTCATTCCGCAGCTCACAGAGGAGAGACGTAAAGAACTCACCAAAGTCGTAAAGGGCTATGGCGAAGACGCGAAAGTCGCGATCAGAAACCTCAGACGTGAAGAGAATGATGATCTCAAGAAGATGCAGAAAGACGGCGAACTGACAGAGGACGATCTCAAGGATGAACTTGAGGAAGTTCAGAAGAAGGTCGAGAAGGCCATCAAGGACATTGAGGGTATCATTGCAGAAAAGGAAAAGGAGCTCATGGAGGTATAAGCCTGCCTGAGCTGCAGACATAACGCTGAGCAGTATGCTTTTTCCTGAATGTATTATTACTAATGATGCAGATAACGTGGCTTGGATAAAGCCACGTTTGCTCTAATTTTTGGACTTATGAGTGAAAAGAGAAAAATACCGGCTCATGTCGGGATCATAATGGACGGCAACGGCCGCTGGGCCAAGGCCAACGGTGTCCCGAGGGTCATGGGACACAACGCCGGCATGCAGTCGATGAAGAAGATCGTTATAGCCACATCGAACATGGGTATCAAATACCTGACGGTGTATGCTTTTTCCACTGAGAACTGGAAACGAAGCACAGAGGAGGTCAGCGGAATCTTCAAACTCATTGTCAAGTATGTCAATTCCGAACTCGAAGAGCTGGATGAGAATAACGTTCATATCAACATTTTCGGTGATTACAGCATGCTTCCTCAGGCTTCGATTGATGCCATCGACAAAATGGTCGGACGCCTGGCTGACAATGACGGACTGGTCTTCAATATAGCTCTCAACTACGGGGGGAGAGATGAGATCATGAGAAGCGTCAGGGAACTGGCAAGGCAGTGCGCGGAGGAAGGCAGAGATCCGGCTTCGCTGACAGAAGATGATCTCTCGATGTATCTGTGGTCCGGAAGTGCCAACTATGGTGTTCCTGATCCGGATCTCATCATCAGGACCAGCGGAGAAGAGAGGATTTCCAATTTCCTCACCTGGCAGTCGGCTTACAGCGAGCTGATGTTCACCGATACGCTCTGGCCGGACTTCACACCGGAAGAGTACGCTGAGATGATAGACGCCTATGCCAGCCGTGACAGACGTTTTGGCGGAAGGAAGGAGAAATAGCATGAAAACAAGAATACTATCCGGGCTCGTGATGGTGCCTCTGCTGCTGGTACTGTATTTCGGCGGTATCGCTTTGTGGGCGGCGGCCCTCATCATAGCACTGATCGGGATCCACGAATTCTGCAATGGGTGGGAGAATATCGATGTGCATCCGTCCAAGCCGGTATGCTATGCAATGACAGTGCTTCTGTTCCTGCTGTATTTCGCGACAGGGATATTTGATGTCGGCGATCATTATGCCGTGATGATGCTGAACTGCGCATGGGTATTCATCGCAGTCGCTGTTTCTCTGATATACGGCTGGAAGATCAATGAAAGAGGGGCATTCGACGCGGCTGCTACGGCAGTCTCACTGGTGTACGTGTCTTTCTTCACATATCACATGGTGATGATCGACATGACTTCCTACAACAGATTCGTATGGATCGTTGTCCTCGCGGCATTCGGATCAGATATTTTTGCGTATTTCACGGGGTATTTCCTCGGCAAACACAAAATGGCGCCTAATCTAAGCCCTAAGAAGACCGTAGAGGGCGCGATCGGCGGACTTCTGGGAAGTACGATCCTGTGCGCGCTTTTCGGGCTGTATCTGATGAGGAATCAGATCCCGGTATGCGCTCTGATGGGTCTGGTCGGAGGAGCGGCCGGAATGGCAGGAGATCTGACTGCCAGCGCTTTCAAGCGCAAAATGGGTATCAAGGATTACGGACATCTGATCCCGGGCCATGGCGGCATTCTGGACAGATTCGACAGTGTCATCTTTGTGGCGCCTGTCATATATTACATAGTATTCTTCGCGGAAACCCTTATGTATTATTAGAGTGCTGAGGGTCCGCAGGACCTCATCCATGAACAGATAAAATGAGAAAAGTACTTATTATGGGGAGCACGGGTTCGATCGGGACCCAGGCTCTCGAGATAATCAGAAATAACAGTGATAAATTCCGGGCTGCCGGTCTCACCTGCAGAAGCAGGACAGACAGCCTGATGGAGCAGATCCGGGAGTTCAGGCCGGAAGCCGTATCAGTCGGAAACGCGGAAGACGCGGCGAGAGTCAGGGCAGAGTTTCCGGATCTTGAAGTGCTGTACGGTGAAGACGGTCTGGTAGAGATCGCTCAGATGGACTGTGATATCGTCCTCAATTCCCTGATGGGGATCAGCGGGCTCGCTCCGACCTATACAGCGATCAGCCGCGGCAGAGACATTGCTCTTGCCAACAAGGAGACTCTTGTGGCAGGCGGAGCCCTGGTAACAGAACTATGCAGGGAAAAGGGCGTCAGGCTTCTGCCGGTGGATTCCGAGCACAGCGCGATCTTCCAATGCCTTGAAGGCAACGGAGGAAGCGCCTGCGGAAGAGCTTACAGAGTACCTGATGAGACGCTGAACAGACCAGTCAGACGGATCCTCCTGACAGCTTCGGGAGGACCATTCAGAGGCAGGACGGTCGAAGAGATGCGCGATGTCACGATAGAGCAGGCTCTTAATCACCCGAAGTGGAGCATGGGATCCAAGATCACTATTGACTCAGCGACAATGATGAACAAAGGCCTTGAAGTGATCGAAGCGAGATGGCTTTTTGATGTTCCCGCCGACAGGATCGATGTGCATGTCCATCCTGAGAGCATAGTCCATTCCATGGTGGAATTCTGCGATGGTTCAGTCATAGCGCAGATGGGGATGCCTGATATGAAGATCCCGATCAGCCTGGCGCTGAATTATCCTGACAGGATGCATCTTCTGCCGGAATTCGCCGACGGATACGGACATGAAGCGCCGGAGACGAGACTCACAGACGGAAGTCTTGACCTTTTCACGACAGGCCGCAGCCTCACTTTTGAGAAACCTGACAGAGAGGTGTTCAGGTGCATCGATCTTGCGTATGCCGCGCTCGGGGAGGGCGGCGCCTCGCCTGTGGTCATGAACGGGGCCAACGAGGAACTGGTAGCCATGTTCCTTGCCGGCAGGATAGGATTCCTGGATATACCGCAGACGATCGAAAAAGTCATGAACAAAGCTCAGTTCGCGGCGCCTAAGAGTGTCAGTGATATCCTTGCCATTGACAGACGCTCGAGGGAGATGGCAAGAGAGATTTTACAGAAATAACAGATCGGACAGGATAAGAAATGATAAAAACCGCAATTCTATTTGTTGTTATGCTGCTCGTGCTCGTGATCCCGCATGAATGGGGCCACATGATCGTGGCGAAGCTGTGCGGAGTCAAAGTCAACGAGTTTTCAGTCGGAATGGGACCGCTTCTGTTCAAAAAACAGAAAGGAGAGACCCAGTATTCCGTGCGTCTGCTGCCTCTGGGCGGCTACTGCGCTATGGAAGGCGAGGAAAACGCTGTCGATGATCCGAGATCATACAGCAGCAAGACACCGCTTCAGAAGATAGCTATTCTGCTGGCAGGTGTCACGATGAATGTCATCATCGCGGTCCTTGCCGTGACCATTTCCTATGCGATAGCAGGTGTGCCATCGACTACGCTTTCATCCATAACTCCTGATTCGCCTGCGGCAGCGGCCGGTATCCGGGCAGGAGACAAGATCATCAATATAGACGGCCAGGATACCAGGACCTGGGATGAAGTCATCGAAGCGATCGACGGCTACCATGAAGGCGACAAAATGGAGATCATATACAAGAGAGATGGCAAGACATACGATGTCTTCCTCACTCCTGAATATGATGAGGAGAACCAGCGCTACATGGTAGGCATCGTTGCCGGAGTGACCCGCAACCCCGCGACATGTATCAAAAGCGGACTGGCTACTACCTGGGATATTACCAAAATGATGATAGGCGCCTTCCAGTCCATGATACGGAAGGGAGTCAAGAAAGATGATGTAGCCGGGCCGGTCGGACTGGTGAGGGTCGTCAATCAGTCAGTATCGTATGGATTCACTTCATACCTGATGCTTCTTGCACTGGTCAGCCTCAATCTTGCTTTCTTCAATATCATCCCTATACCGGGACTTGACGGTGGCAAGATATTCTTCATCCTCCTCAAGATCATCAGCGGGGGACGGATCAACGACGACATGGAATACAAAGCTACGGTAGTAGGCATGGCCATACTGCTTGCGCTTTTCGTATTCGTAACATACAACGACATCATGAACATAGTGAATTGATGCAACACACTTCCGGAGATATAACATGACAAGACAGGTAAACTGCGGGGGCGTACTCATCGGAGGAGGCGCGCCCGTTTCAATACAGTCGATGACCAATGTCGACACAAGAGATACTGACAGGCTCGTAAGGCAGATAGATGAACTTACAGATGCAGGCTGCGAGATCGTCAGATGCGCGATCCCTGATATGCAGGCTGCCGAGTCTTTTGGTCTGGCCAGAAAACGTGTCAGAGTGCCGCTGGTCGCAGATATACATTTTGACTACAGACTCGCTGTCGCGGCGATCGAAAACGGAGCTGATAAGATCCGCATCAATCCCGGCAACATCGGCAGCCTCGAGAGAGTGAAAGCCGTTGTAGACAAAGCCCGCGAGAGGAATATACCGATCAGGGTAGGTGTCAACTCGGGATCTCTTGAAAAAGGCCTTATAGAAAAATACGGCGGAGTCACTGCTGAGGCACTTGCCGTAAGCGGCGCAGGCATGCTCAAAGTCATCGAGGACATGGACTACGATCAGCTGGTCGTCTCCATCAAGTCCTCCAACGTCAGAATGAATTATGACGCGCACATGAAGCTGCGCGAACTTACAGACTGCCCGATCCACGTTGGGATCACGGAGTCCGGCACGCCGAGGAACGGAGAACTCAAGTCATCCATCGGCATCGGCGCTCTGCTTCTTGCAGGGATCGGCGATACGATGAGAGTGTCGCTGACGGATGATCCGGTCAAAGAGGTTTTGCTCGCAAAGCGTATCCTCGAGACGGTAGGAATGCGGGAAAAAGCGATCGAGATCGTTTCATGCCCGACCTGCGGACGAACGGAGATCGACCTGATCGGACTTGCCAATGAGGCAGAGGAGAGGCTGGAAGCCGTAGCTCAGAAGAGAAGAGCAGCAGGGGCGCGGCCGCTCAAAGTAGCCGTAATGGGCTGCGCTGTCAACGGCCCGGGAGAGAGCCGCGAGGCTGACTACGGTATTGCGGGAGGAAAAGGCGAAGGACTGGTCTTCTCTCACGGCAATATAATAGAAAAGACAACGGAAGACAGGCTGATAGACCGCCTGATAGAACTGATAGAAGCGGAAGAATGATAAAGTTACCTGAAGATGTGCTCTCTGCCGCGGAGCTTATGGAAGCGACCGGCAGGGACGCGAAGAATCTGGATATTGAGATTACCGGCATATCGCTGGACAGACAGAGCCTGGTGCTTAGCATAGACACCAGACTCAATTTTGTGATGCCGATGAAACTTGAGAGCGTGATGAAGGAACGCATCCGCTCTAAGATCGGTTCAGCAGGCAAAGTCCGCTTCAACTATATGTACACAGGTATCAAAGTCGCTCCTGCGGGAAGTGATGGCGGAAGCGAAAATGGCTCATATGGAGGCAATGGTAACGGAGGCAGCGGAGGAAACGGCGGATACCGCCGCAGAAATGCCAAGGAGGAGCCGGCCTATGAGAACGCGTCGGGAGAGCTGATCCTTCTGGGCAAGGATTTTTCCGATGCTCCGGTCGCTTTCAAAGACCTTGAGGGATATGTCGGAAGCAAGGACAAAGTCTGCATAGAAGGAGAGGTTTTCAAGATCGAGTCCCAGCCGATCCGGTCCGGAAAGATCCTTGTATCCATACTGATCGCGTCGCAGGTGAGGACTTTCTGCCTCAAAGCTTTCATATCATCCGAGAAGATGGCCGAGATCGATGAGAATCTCAGCAACGGAGATATGATCAGAGCCAAAGGCCCGATCGAGTATGACACATACGAGCACGAGAACCTCATGATGGCCGGCGCTTTCAAGAAAGTCGCTAAGACCGTCAGAGAAGATACTTATCCTAACGGCCGCAGAGTTGAGCTGCACTGCCACTCCAAGATGAGTGATAATGATGGTTTCAACGAGGTAGCCGACATAGTGAATACAGCTGCGTACTGGGGACAGCCAGCGGTAGCCATCACAGACCACGGAGTGGTGCAGGGATTCCCTGACGCCGCCAAAGCGGCCGGAAAACTCGCGAAAGCAGGCAAAAACATCAAGATCATATACGGTGTTGAGGGGTATCTGTATCCGGATGAGGATGCGTGGCTTGAAGACGGCACGATCGATATCAAGAAGAACAGGACCTATCACATCATTTTGCTGGCTAAAAACCAGACAGGACTTAAAAATATCTACAAACTGGTGAGTCTGTCGCATATCGACTACTTCTACAAGAGACCGAGACTGCCCCGTTCCGTGCTGGAGGCTCACAGAGAAGGTCTGATCATAGGCAGCGCGTGTGAGGCAGGCGAAGTGTATCAGGCTGTGGAGCGCGGAGCCAGTGATGAAGAGCTCGACCGCATCGCTTCCTTCTATGATTACCTGGAAATACAGCCTCTTGGCAATAATCAGTTTATGGTCAATGAAGGCAGGGTCAGCAGTGTTGACGATCTGATCGCGTTCAACAGGAAGATCATCGAGGTCGCTGACAGGCTCGGCAAGCTGACTGTTGCCACGACGGACTCTCATTATCCGACACAGGAGGCTTCGATCTACCGCAACATCATCATGGCCGGCATCGGTTTCAGGGATACTCCGTCGGATTCGCTTTATCTCCGTACGACAGATGAGATGATGAAGGAATTCGAGTATCTCGGCGACCGCGCGGAAGAGATCGTCATAACGAATACGAATAAAATCGCGGATATGGTCGGGGATGTCCTCCCTGTACCGAAAGGGAAATACCCGCCTAAGATCGCAGGCGCTGAGGACCAGCTGCGCGAGAGCTGCTACGCCAAAGCAAGATCCATATACGGCGACCCGCTTCCTCCTGAGATAGAAGAGCGTCTTGAGACTGAACTCAGTTCGATCATCGGAAACGGCTATGCCGTCATGTATATCGCGGCACAGATGCTTGTAAGCAAGTCCAACAAGGACGGATATCTGGTAGGATCTAGAGGTTCCGTAGGATCGTCTTTTGCCGCTACGATGGCAGGCATCACGGAGGTAAATCCTCTGGCTCCTCACTATGTGTGCCCTGAATGCAGGCATTTTGAGTGGTCGGATGAGCCTGACAAGTATGACACCGGCTATGACATGCCGGACAAAAACTGCCCGCAGTGCGGCGCGCGCATGAAGAAGGAAGGTCTCAACATCCCGTTCGCCACATTCCTCGGATTCAAGGGGGACAAAGAGCCTGATATCGACCTGAATTTTGCCGGCGAATACCAGCCGGTCGCGCACAGATACGTCGGTGAGATATTCGGGGAAAAGAACGTTTTCAAGGCAGGAACCGTTGCGACTATCGCGGACAAAACAGCTTTCGGCTATGTCAAGCATTACATAGAAGACAACAATATCAAGGCGAACAAATACGATATCGACTATCTGGTCAGAGGATGCACCGGTGTCAAGAGGACGACAGGTCAGCATCCGGGCGGCATCATCGTAGTGCCTGACGATCATGAGATCTATGAGTTCTGCCCGATACAGAAACCTGCGAACAAGCGCGATACCGATGTCATCACGACGCACTTCGATTATCACAAGATCGATGAGAACCTGCTCAAGCTCGATATCCTCGGTCACGATGTGCCGCAGCTGATCAGGCATCTTCAGGTCATGACCGGTGTGGATCCGATGGAGATACCGCTTGACGACAGGGAGACACTGAGCATTTTCACATCACTGGATGCTCTTCATATCAAGAATCCGGACTACAAGTTCACACACGGCACCTACGCGATACCGGAGTTCGGCACGAATTTTACCCGCGGAATGCTCGATGACATCCATCCGACCACGGTGTCGGCGCTGATCAAGATGTCAGGGTTCTCGCATGGTACAGACGTGTGGACCAATAACGCGCAGGATCTGCTGAGAAACGGGACCGCTACGATCGATGAGGTCATCTCCTGCAGAGACGATATCATGAACTTCCTGATCAGCAAAGGACTGCCGAATGGCGACGCGTTCAAGATCATGGAGATCGTGCGTAAGAACAGGGTGCTGAGCCAGGAACAGCTGGATATGATGAAGGAGCACGGCGTGCCAGACTGGTACATCTGGTCCTGCGAGACACTCAAGTACATGTTCCCGCGGGCGCATGCCGCGGCATATGTAATGATGTCGATCCGTATGGCGTGGTTCAAGGTCAACTATCCGGAAGCTTTCTACGCCGCATGGTTCTCATCCAAAGTTGACAATTTCGATGCGGAGTCGATCGGAAAGGGAATCCCTGAAATCGAACGCAGGATGGAAGAGATCGAGAAGCTCGGCAACACGGCTACGGCCAAGCAGAAAGAGCATCTCACGGTATACGAGGTCATGTATGAGATGATGTCGAGGGGCTATGAATTCGCGGAGCCGGTTCTCGGCGTCGCCAAAGCCTGCAGGTTCTCCGTGGTAGACGGCCGCGTGATGCTGCCATTCAATGCGGTCAGCGGCATAGGAGACACGGCTGCCGAGTCACTTGTAGCCGCTTACAGCGAGAGAGATTTCAGCACTCTCGACGACGTGAGATCCAGAACCAAACTCTCCGCGACCAATATCGATGACCTCAGGCGGCACGGGCTCTTCCGGGGACTGCCGGAATCAGCGCAGATCAGCATATTCGATCTGTAAGCGTGCAGGGAAAAAGGGGACGTTAAAAGGGATAAATATGAGTAATTTTCAGGTCTGCGCGAACGCTGTACTGCCTTTGTTCATATACATCGTCATAGGCGTCGTGATCAGAAGAGCAGGGATGATGAATGATTCCGAGAACAGGAGATTCAACAAGATCCTGTTCACGTTCTTCTATCCGGTGCTCATGTTCGATAACATCCGAAATGCGTTTCTGACATCTGTGTTCGATGTCAGACTGATCGTATTTGCGCTCTCTTTTGTTACGGTCTCCGTCATTGTCATCACGGCAGTCGTTGTCAGGATAGAGAAAAACGACGCTTCACGAGGCGCCATGATCCAGGCTATATACAGGAGTAATTTTGTCCTGATGGGGGTCATGGTCGTGCAGAATATTTTCGGCAAGGAAGGACTTCCCACGGCGGCGATGCTGTTCGCCTTCATCGTTCCGTTTTTCAATTTCATCGCTGTGGTGCTGCTTGAGCATTTCAGAGGCGGCAGGGCGAATGTGTGGAAAGTAGCGTTAAAAGTCCTGAAGAACCCGCTGATAATCGGAGCAGCGGCCGGCATCACATTTTCACTTACCGGTCTTGATATGCCGGGAGTCATTCAGAATGTGATCACCGGGATCTCTGACGCGGCCACGCCGGTCGCGCTGATCATCCTCGGGGCGGCTTTCGACCCGGCGGTCATAACCGCGAAGGGGAGAAATATCATCATCTGTATAGTCGGAAGACTCATCATCGTTCCGATGATCGGGCTGCCTATAGCAGCCTCGATGGGATTCAGAGGACCGGCCTTCGTGACTCTGCTGATCATGATGGCGTCACCGTCCGCCGTATCATCCTATCCGATGGCGGTATCGATGGACAGTGATGGTGAGATCGCGGGAACCGCGATCATGATATCCACACCGCTGTCATGTCTGACACTGTTCATCTGGCTGCTGATCTACAGGAATATGGGGATATATTGAGGCATTTCAGCTCACTTCAAGCTCCCACTTGCATTCGTTATAGAAATAGAGAAGCTTGTAGTAGATATGGCGGCCGTTGCTGACGGTGGTGCAGTCATACTCGATGCGCGTGACTCCGCCCGCGCCCAGCCACTCGATGTTGCGGATATCGGTCACGCGAACAGTGGTCTTGATGCCATGCTCAAGGACCTTGAAACGGATCGGCCGGGGCGATACCGCGCCTATATCAAAAACTGCAAGCACATCAACTGGCTGCCTCACGATCAATAAAACTCCTTTCAATCCCGGCAAGTCAATTATAACAGAACAGATGTTCGATAATCAATATGTTAAGGTAAAGACAGGGAAAAAAGGCTCACTCCCGTGAGTATCCCTGAAACAACAGAAATGAAAGAGAAGTTTGAATTCAGAGATATAAGACCGGAAGAATACGACAGAGCCGCTCAGATCGAGCAGATCGTTTTTCCGCCGAATGAGGCGAATGCCCCGGAAGATGTCAAAGCACTGGCAAAGACCGCGACGGAATGCTTTCTGGTCGCGGTCGATACAGAGAACGGAGAGATAGCGGGATTCCTCAGTGGGAGGGCTACAGATGAAGACAGATTCAGGGATGAGTTTTTCACTGACCAGAGCCTGCATGATCCGGACGGAGAGAATATAATACTGCTCAGTCTCGATATCGTGCCGGAGTATCAGGGGCATGGCCTCGGCAGAGAAGTGATGCGCCGGTACTGCCTGAGAGAACAGGCCAGGGGCAGAAAGAAGCTGATACTGACATGTCTACCGAGGCTGGTAGATATGTACAAAAAATTCGGTTATACTGATAAAGGACTGTCAGGATCGACGTGGGGCGGCGAGACCTGGCATGAGATGGAAATCGTACTCAACAAGTAAAGGGAATATCCCCGTGACGCACCACGCATATGGAGGAGAAGATGGGTAGAGCATTTGAGGAGATCAAGGGCCATTTGGGTTTTGGCATGATGCGCCTGCCGATGAAGGGCGATGAGATCGATCATGATGCCGTAAGCGTCATGGTCGACAGATTCATCGAAAGAGGATTCAACTATTTTGATACTGCGCATGGATATCATGACGGCAAAAGCGAGATCGCTGTCAAGGCTTGCCTAACCTCACGCCATGACCGCAGTGAATATCTGCTGACTGACAAATTAACGGAAGAATATTTCAAGTCGCAGGAGGACATCAAGCCTCTGATCGACAGCCAGCTTGAGACCTGCGGAGTCGAGTATTTTGACTTTCTCCTGATGCACGCGCAGGATTCAAGAAACTATGAGCATTTCAGGAAGTGCAGAGCCTATGAGACTGCATTCGAACTGAAGAAAGAAGGCAAAGTGCGCCACGTAGGCATGTCATTCCACGACAAAGCTGATGTGCTCGACAGGATGCTGACAGATTATCCGGAGATCGAGATCGTGCAGATCCAGTTCAACTATCTCGACTATGAGGATCTCGTAGTGGAGAGCCGCAAAGTGTATGAGGTGTGCCGCAAGCACAACAAGCCTGTGCTGGTCATGGAGCCGGTCAAGGGCGGATACCTTGTAAATCTTCCGGAAGACGCGCAGAAGGTTCTTGACGATCTGCGCGCGGAGACAGGTTCTGATTGCAGCAACGCGGGATACGCGCTGAGATTCGCGGCGGGATTCGAGGGCATGGAAGTCGTTCTGTCAGGCATGAGCAACATGGATCAGATGGAAGACAATCTGGACATCTTCACCGCAGGCGGAACGGATTTCATTCCGCTTGAAGAGAAAGACTTCGAAGCTCTGAAGAAGATACCCGTCATCTTCGGTGAAATGGGAGCGATCCCGTGCACATCCTGCAGGTACTGCATTGAAGAGAATCACTGCCCGATGGAGATCACCATACCATCGCTGTTCTCGACCTACAACAGAGACCTTCTCTTCAACGATATCCTGCCATGGATGACATATGAAAAACTGACAGCCGACGGACACGGCAAAGCAAGCGACTGTATCCAGTGCGGTATGTGCGAGGCGGTATGTCCGCAGCATCTCGAGATCAGAAATCTGCTGACCAAAGTCGCGGAACGTTTTGAATAATATTTGAGTGAAAGATCAGAGTAAGGGAACATGCTGTATATCATCAGGCACGGCGAGACAGCCAGGAACAAGCAGAAATTACTTCAGGGAAGGAGTGATGTACCGCTCAATGAAAGCGGGTCCTTTCAGGCTGTGAAAGCAGGAGAGTTTTTCCGGGGAAAGGGCATCAGTTTCGATGCGGTATATTCAAGTCCGCTGATAAGAGCCGTGCAGACAGCTATGCAGATATCTCATCACGATGAGCCCGGCCCCGGCGGGATTCGGATCGACCGCAGACTGATCGAGATGGACTACGGTCCGTATGAAGGAATGGATCTGGAGAATCCCGCGCCTGAAGTAATGGAATTCTTCATGGACTTTGCCGGAACTCCGGCACCTGAAGGCATGGAGCAGCTCGGGTCAGTCATTGAGAGAATGGGTGAGTTCCTTGAGGAGATCCATGAAGAGGCAATGAAGGGGGATGTGCTCATCTCGACTCATGCCATTGCCATGAAGGGCGCGCTCGAATATCTGACACCGGATTCGCATGGCAGTTACTGGTCGAAATATATCGGAAACTGTGATGTGTATGCAGCCGAAGTCACCGAAAACGGATACGGTATTCCGTTCGAGCTCAAATAAATAGACCGGTATCATTAACTGAAGCCGTCAGCACAGTTCAGAGTGCGGCGGCTTTTTTCATATCCATAAACCTAAGCTCTCTTGTCACGTCAGAATTGGCAAAAGAGCCTATTGAAGTGATGATCCGGCTCACACTGTCACGTTGAAATAGGCAAAGATCTCTTGTGACGTGGCCTTCAGGGACATTGCTGTCACGTCAAATCCAGTAAAGAATTCTGACAGCGTGATTGCATGACTGGTTCTATCACGTCGTTCAAGGTAAAAGATCTGATTGACGTGATTATTTATCTGACTCTGTCACGTCAGAATGGATAAAATGACTGTCGCGACGTGACATTCCAGTCACAGTATTCACGTCTAAACAAGTAAAAGAGTTATAGTAACGTGACACTTCAAGGTCAAATTATCACGTCACGGTATACGAAAAGGTCATTATGACGTGAAATACCGATCCCCATGATCACGTCAAATCAGATAAAAGAGCTATTGCAACGTGAAATCTTGGCTGATGCTGTCACGTCAGAATTGGTAAAAGAGCCAATTGACGTGACGAGCCGGCTCACACTGTCACGTCAAAACAGGCAAAGAGCTCTTGTGACGTGACTCATTCCTTATCATTTCTGAAAACAATACGGGATTTTTTAAAATAGGGTGTTGACTTATATTGAACATATGATAATATATTCATATGAATAATCGTTCATGTGTGGAGCGTGAACAGAAAGCGATCTGAGAAGAGTGCGGGAGGCATGTAATGCCCGGGAAGGAGATGCGCGATGCCTAAGAAGAATGAATACATGCTCAAGGGAATGCGTGAAAGGGAACTATTGGAACTTGCGGACCTGTTTAAGATGTTCTCTGACTCTACAAGGATCAAGATCCTGTACGACCTTTTCGACGGGGAAAAGAATGTTACGGAGATCTGCGAGGATATCGAGATGAATCAGTCTGCGGTATCGCATCAGCTCAAGGCACTCAAGACCGCCAAACTCATCAAGAGCAGGAGAGAGGGCAAATCCGTGATGTATTCGCTTGATGATGATCATGTCAAGACCATTATCGAGATGGGCAAGGACCACATAGAGGAATAGCAGATAATTCCGCCACTTTAACAGATATTTCCGGCGTTTTGCCGCAGATATACCAACAGTACAACACATTGAACATGAGAAGCATATTGCTGATCACAAGAGAAGAAAACAAGGAGAGAAACGATGAAAAAGAAATTCAAACTGATCGATCTGGATTGTGCTAACTGTGCAGCTAAGATGGAAGAAGCTATCAAGAAGATAGACGGAGTCACTGATGCTTCGGTAAGCTTCATGACTCAGAAGATGATGATAGAGGCTGATGACGAAGTATTT